>NZ_JAMYUT010000010.1:0-183627 GCF_040323235.1 Mesorhizobium sp. M0051 | reverse complement strand
CTCCTCTTCAAAGAGAAGGCCCCTAAAGAATCAACCTTTCCACTCAACGCAAGACTTACTCTTACTCATATGCGATTCCCCTGCCCTTGTGGGGAGGGCTAGAGTGGGGGTTCTTCTTCGCAAGAATCCATATGCGATCCCCTCGGGGAAGCGGCCGGCGTCTTGTCGAAAACAGGCCGAGGGGCCATAAATCGATCCTCACCGGAATGCCGGACACCGCCTTGACTTACCGCACCCGCCTCCCTTATATCGCGGCTCGCTTGGCCTTCGGGCAACGAGCGGGCGATTAGCTCAGCGGGAGAGCACACCCTTCACACGGGTGGGGTCGCAGGTTCAATCCCTGCATCGCCCACCATTTTTCCTTACTGAAATTGCTGTCAACAAAAGCGAGCCGTCCACACCGTCACCGCAAGGCTGTGCCCGCAAGGCCGTCGCTGAAGATGATCGGAGCGGCAACCACCTGCATCCGCCTCAATCCGTCGGGCCGACGATTGCCGCCACCTCTTCGTCGGACAATGGCGGCCCCAGTACATCGAGCCCAAGTTCCCGCGCAACGGCGCCGAGACCGTCATGGTCGTCGGTCGTGAGCTGGCGTTCCTCGACCATCGAAAAGAACCGTTCGAACCCCCCTGGCACCACGCTGATAGTGAGATGCACGGCATCGGGCCCAAAGCCGCGCCAGGTATGCGGAATGGATTTCGGCAGTAGAACCGTGTCTCCGGCGGCCAAAGAGAAAGTCCGTTCCGGGGTCCACACCGCAATCCTGCCGTCCAGCACTTCAATGAATTCGTCTTCCCGATGATGCAGATGCTTGGCGGGACCGAACCCGGGCGGCGCCCGATAGTCGAAGATTGAATAAGTGCCTCCCGAGCCGCTGGCTCGGACGTGACAGCGCTCGCCGAACGGGCTGATCGAAACGTCAGCGCATTGAACGGCGCGATCGAAACTCAATTCACCTGGAGTACTGATATTCAACTGCATTGATGCCTCCATGGAATGTCCACCGGGACGGCACGAAGACGCGGTCGGCCAACAACAAAGCGTCGTCTTCCGAGCAGCAACTATGCACATCCATTGTGTCATCTGTGTGGATGCTCTTCGATCACGGTGTTAGCGGCCTCCAATTTGCCATTGCGGCGCAATGCGTGACGGTTCCGACAGAAACTCAAGCGCTCTCCCCGGAATTTGTTCGGCGTGATGGAAGCACGGACCGGTGCGTTGCCAGGTTTTCCACTGCCCGATGTCCGAAAGGACTACGACGGGCAATCCGGGATGAAGTAAAGTGCCATCTATATTTCTAAAATGTCACTGTTTGCAAAGCACCTGCGCAGTTTCGGACCACCAGTTGGGCAGCTGTTAATCGGCAGGCTGGATCGTCATTTATTCCCGCCGGGGAACAAACCAAGGCACCAGCGAGTTTCCTTCCGTCGCAACCTTTGAGGGAAAGCCATGTCCAGACTTCTGCTGGCGACCAGCGTCGCCGTTCTTCTTGCCGGCGGGCCGGCCTTTGCTGCCGCTCCGATCCTCGCACTGCTTCTGCATGGCGGCGGCGACCTCTCTTTGCTCCCTCTGTCGCATTGCTTCTTCAACCGTCAAATCTTTGCTCATAGGAACTGGCACACTTCGGAGCCGCTTCGGACCTTCATCTGCTCGAGTTCCCAGAACGAAACCTCGATGTGGTCATTGGCGCAGTAGACCGTGTTGCGCTCCGGTTCCAGCGCCCTGGCTTGCTTCACGGGACGGGACTTCATCGAGCCTCACCTGCCATTTGCCCGACAGGTCGCTGACTGCTTCGTACGTTTGCCACTGATGCGTAGTCGCAGTAATGGAAGGTGGCGAGATAGTCGGGGAGTCCGGGCATGAACTCCTGTTGATGGGTCCAAGCTCTGCACTCGGCCATGGAGGTCATGGATTTCACCTGGGGGAGCTTGATTAGCTCCCCCTGTTTGGTCAGAAAGATTGTGACAGCGATGGCGGTGAACATGGCCCGGTCATCCATCGACTTAAGGCTGGCGACACAATAACCGCCGGGGTTGGGACGGACGTCGCCTGAGTCAACCTCGTTGGCATGGTCGGGGCCACAGAATCTGGCGATGCGGGAATCCGCTTTTGCAGCCGTTTGCGCTGCCAGAAGAAAAGCGAGAGCGACGATGAGCTTGGTGCGATTCATGTCGTCCTCCGTTTCATCCGGTGCTGCCGGGGGATCGCTTGGAAGCGACGGCCGATTGGGCTATGCTAGGAAGCGCGCCAAGAGGGTGAAATGTCCCGAACGGCCCCTGAAATTGACCTGAAATCTGCTGAAACGGTCACGTTCCGCGGTTTTGTTTTTCTTGCGAACAGCAACGAACTCCGAACCATGGAAGGCAAAGCGGTCAATCTTCGCAGTCAGTCCGTCGAGGTGCTCTCCGTCCTCGCGGCGCGACCGGGCGAAATCGTGTCCAAGGATGCGATTATGCAGGCGGTTTGGCCCGATACCTTCGTGACCGAAGACAGCCTCACTCAATGCATTGCCGATATTCGCCGCGCATTGGCGGACGACGCGCACGTGATCGTGGAAACCGTCCCTCGAAGAGGCTACCGACTGAACGCCGATCCGTCGAACGCGGCGTACACAAACGCCGCAGCCGGCACGGAACGTGCCAAGACGCGATTCTCGCAACGCGGCTTCATTCTTGCTGCACTCGTTCTCGTCGCGGCAGCGATCGGCGCCTACTACGGCGCGGAAGCATGGCAAGCCGCTCCCGTTCGTTCGAGCGACATGCCCAGGATTGCGATCCTTCCCTTCGACGACATGAGTGCCGGTGCGGACAAGGGATATCTCAGCGATGCCGTTGCCGAGGGGATCATCACCGAGCTGGCGCGGAGCAAGACTTATGCCGTCATCGCCCGGAACTCGAGCTTCAGGTACCGCGGCCAGCCGGTTGACATTAGACAGATCGGCGATGAACTCAGCGTCGATTACGTGCTCGAAGGCAGCCAGCAGAAGATCGGAGACCGGCTGAAAGTGTCCGCCCAGTTGCTGAATGCGCATGACGGATCACATGTCTGGGCCAACTCCTACAACCGGGAGATTGGCGATCTTTTCGTCGTCCAGGAGGAAATCATCCGCACGCTTGCGGATCGGGTCGGAGTAAGGATCGAGCGACCCTTGCCACAGAGCGATGCCGCGCAGGTCAGCGCGCTCCGCTATTACCTGATAGGGAGGGCCAAGATCGGAGAGGATATCTCAGCCGAGGGGACCGAGCTGTTAAGGCAGTTCAGCCTCAAGGCGATGGAAGCGGATCCGAACTCCCAGTTCGGCTATATCGGGCTGGCCTGGTCCTATCGCAATGACGCGGTATTCGGGTGGCACGCGCAGGAACACAACCGGGACGAGGCGTTGAAACTCGCTGCCGAATACGCCGACAAGGCCATCCTGCTCGCTCCTGATAACGCTGGAGCGCATGAGGTCCGCGCCGAAATCCATACCGAAGCCGGAGAGGTCGAGCAGGCCCTTGCCCAGTACAATCAGGCGATCGCCTTGAACCCCAGCGACTCGCATATCCTCGTCATGAGTACGAACGTGCTGCTGTATGTTGGCCGCGCCGACGAAGCGATCGATCGGATCGAGCAGGCCAAGGGCATCGATCCCTTCCACCCTGACTGGTTCCACTGGCAGATGGGCTGGGCGCTCTGGGAAAAGAATGATTGCGGGGCGGCGCTGGCGGCGATGCGGAAAATGTCCAGAATCCCGAGCGGCGCACAGCGCATGCTTGCGGGGATCCACGCTTGTCTAGGAAACAAGCGAGAGGCAAAGGAAGCGCTTGCGGTGTTCCTCCAGAACACTCCCAGTGAATCCATCAGTAAAGAACGCAGGGAGTGGGACAAGATTTGGACCGCACCCGGAAGCCTCGACCGCTGGATCAAGCAGATGCGGTTCGCGGGGTTGCCGGAGTGAACGGCTGTCCGTTTGCGGCCCGGCAGAAGTCCGATTGGCCGCATAGAACCGTTGAAGCCTTTGTGTTGCGGCGGTGGTCGCCCTCAAAGCAGGATCATCGTTCGAAAGGAAATGGTGGGTGCGGAAAGTCGGCAATGGGGCCGACCTGCGCCATGGTGCGCTCGCACCCCAACTTCTGGAACGGGCCCGACGGCTGCCGTTCATCGGCGATGCCTCGAACTTCCGCAGATGGCGCTAGTTGCTCGTTCGGATCGACGAGACGAATGGCTACACTCCAGCCGAACCGGGCTCTTCTGCCATTGGCGACCGCATGCTGATTGAGTTTTGACCCTAGCGGGTGCCCTTGCATCGCCCACCATCGATTTTCCTGAATGCCGCACTCCAAACCAGCGTCAGAAGCTACACCCCGCCCCTTCCCCACCAAAATTCTTCTGGGCGAAATTCAAGGCGCTGCTGTAGCTCGTGTAGCTCTGGAACTGACAGACGTCGGAGCCGCGCCGCACCTTCATCTGTTCGAGATCCCAGAACGAAACCTCGATGTGGTCGTTGGCGCAATAGACCGTGTAGCGTAGCGTTCAGGGTTCCAGCGCCCTGGCTGCACGGGACGGGGCTTCATCGAACAGTCGGCTCACCTGCCATTTGCCCGACAGGTCGCTGACTGCTTCGTACGTTAGCCACTGATGCGTAGTCGCAGTAATGGAAGGTGGCCGGAGAGTTCGCGCACGAACTCCTGTCGATGGGTCCAAGCTCTGCACTGCGCCGGTCGAGCCGCGATCAGTGCTTCATCGAGTGCAGGATGGCCTGCATGTGCTCTTCCAGGTCGAGTTCACCCCGTGCCTCAATGGTCAACAGGTAATCGGCCTTGGCCCGGCGATCGCCTCGGCTGATCGCAGGATAGGAGCAGATGGCCAGCAATGATTCCTGTTCAATTCGGTCTGCCGTCTTGCGTTCGTGGCTGCTACTGCCCGCTTGATGAACAACCCTGTGAAGCCCGACATAGGTGGCTTCATGGGCTCCGATCAGCGCCCGCAATTCGGGTGAGGCACCTTCCCCTTCAGCAAACGTCGGTTCAACGACCGAGGCCACGGCGGTGAACGCAAGAAGTGTACGGCGGGTGACTTCGGGCATGCCTCATATCCCTGCTGTCTGATCATGCAGGCACACCATAGCACCGGCGCAACAGTTCGGAGAGATGCTCTGGGACGCGACCACACTGTCTGCTGACAAAAAGTCTTCGCTCCCGCAGCTCGCCATCCTGGGGCTGGCCGGTTGAGGGCCCTGAAAACCGAAAAGCGCGTAGCGCGTGGGGGCCCGCAAGCGACCCGCACCCCAGCGGCATGTGTGGCCTTAAGTCGCAATAACTGGCTTCCCAAAGCAGGACGTCGGGCTTCATTGACGCTGCGACCAACACCATATGGTGATCCACAGCCCTCCAAAACGAGAGAAGCTCGCCCTGACGCGGTCGCACTGCGGCCGTCAGCCGAAAATGGCTATGAACTAGGAACCTGAAAAACCATGCCTGAAAATATCAGACCAACTTCGAGAGACGTCCCCCTCATTCAGCTAGGCGTCTATCAGTGCCGCTTCCCGGTGAGCGAAGACGCGTCAGTACCCGGCGGTTATCGTTTTTGTGCCGGGCCAACTTCGCAGGATCGCGTCTATTGCAATCACCACCACGGCATCGTGACCGCCGTCGACCCTCGTCGAACCCGTTCAGGTCTCCACCCCGCTCAACGACGCGCCGCTTAAGTCAAGCGGGCGGCGGCGCCTCGAACAGGTAGCAAGGGCTCAGCGTGATGCGCTCCACATCAGTTGGGACATCGTCGGGGGCAACGACATGACGCGTGCGCATATAGCCCCCCCAATGAACCGCCAACATCCTATGGCCACGAACTGTGAAGTGGCGCATCGTAGTTTTTTGGCGCATGGCTTTTTTCTTCCGGTTAACTGCAAATCAGCGGACTAGATGGTCATGCATTCCGGCAGCGGAACAAACCGGCACGCCAGCGAGTTTCTTGCGAGGAAAATTGAGGGAAAGCCATGTCCAGATTACTTCTGATGACAAGCGTCGCCGTTCTTCTTGCCGGCGGGCCGGCCTTTGCCGCGGACGATACGCCGCTGCCGCCACCCAATGCCAAGAAACTGTCGGAGATTCTCGCCAAGGTCGAAAAGCGCGACGGCTTTCTCTATGTGAAGGAGGTCGACTGGGACAGCGGCGCCTACACCGTCACCTACTACACGGCGGATAAGGCGAAGGTCGAGATCAACTATGATCCCGTGACGGCCGAGCCGAAGTAACGGCTGTCGTCGAAGGCCGTTCGGACGCGAATTCATTGGCCGTTCCCATCGGCCTTTCCATGCTGGCGCAGCCCCTCACCTGCCTGCCGGCATCCTCTCCCCGTATAGTGACGGGGAGAGGGACGCTCGCAGACGATTTCGCCAATCACCAACGTTGCAACGATGGTACGGGCATTGCGGCCAGCCCCTTTCTCCCCGCACTAAATGTCTGGCAGGACAATGAGGGGCGGCGCCGGCTTCGACAATTGACATCCGCCACGGGTTGGAAACGGTCGCTGGTATGAGGCGATTGCCCTGCCTGCCCTTGCGCCAGATCGTCTTTGATGGCTGATTATGGCCGTTGACTGCGCCGGGGGATGGGCATGGCGACGGCGAAGCACGTGATGAAGCGCATATTGATGATGCTGGCCGGCTATCTCGTGGCGGTGCTGGTCGGCCTGATCTCAATCGCGGCGATCTATGCCGTGCTCAGTTCCTTGCCCAACTCGCCAAACTATTTCGACGTCATTGGCGTCTCGCCGATTGCGGTTCTGGTGGTGCCGCCGCTCGGCATGTTCGTTTATTTCCTGACGATTGTGGTGACTGCGCTACAGACGCTGATCTTCGCGCTGGTCGCCGAGTTCTTCTCGTTGCGCAATGTCCTGCTGCACATGGTTTTCGGCGCCGGTGCCGCGGTCGCCGGCTTCGCCCTGATCTGGCCAAGCGTACCGGAGGACATGGATACGCAACGCTGGGTCGACATCGGCATCATCGCCGCTGCCGGCCTTGTCGCCGGGTTGCTCTATTGGCTGATCGCCGGGCGGGACGCCGGCTTCCGGCGGCCGCTGCTGGAGCGCTAAAAACTAACTCGACGGTGAGCGCACCGCCTCGGTGGCGTCCAGGGCCTGCTTCAGCCGCGAGTCGCGGTCATAGACGTCGTCGAAATATTCGACCTTGCCGGACAGGTCAGGCCATGCGGTGAAATAGGCGACATAGACCGGGATATTGCGGGTCACGTTTTCGGTCGCGTGGCCGTGCTTCAACTTCTCGGCGATATAGTCCACCGACGTGCCGAGCACCGCCGCCGCCATGCCACGCGGGTCCTGCAACCGCACACAGCCATGGCTGAGCGCGCGCATGTCACGCTCGAAGAAGGATTTCTGCGGCGTGTCGTGCATGTAGATGGCGTGCTTGTTGGGGAACAGGATCTTCAGTTCGCCCAGCGCATTGGCCTCGCTCGGCTGCTGGCGCACGCTGTAGGGGATGTTCGCGCCATAGGCGCCCCAGTCGACCGCCGACGAAGGAATACGATTGCCCTGCGAATCCGTCACTTCGTAGCCGGCCCGGTCGAGATAGCCGGGATCGTTGCGCAACCTGGGCAGCATTTCGTTGACGATGATCGACTGCGGCACGCCCCAATAGGGATGGAAGTCGACCTGCTTGATCTGGTCGTAGAAGAAGGCGGTCTGGTTGGTGGTCCGGCCGACGACCACGCGCGTCTTCAGCTTTTCCTCGCCATTGTCGATATAGCTCGCCGTGAAGGCCGGCTGGTTGATGAAGACACGCGGGCTGCCGAGATCGGAAGGCAGCCAGCGCAGTTCCTCCAGCGCCACTTCCACTTTCAGCAGCTTGTCGGCCTTGGATGTCCCCGCGAGCGACGCAACGGTGCGCGGGCCGATGACACCATCGCCCTTCATGCCGGCCTTTTGCTGCACGGCCTTGATGATTGGAATGAGTTCCGGGTCATAGACTTCGCTGGTGGCCAGCCTGGACAGGATCTCGCCATAGGCGCCGCCCGTCTCGTCATCGAGATCGCGCGCGATCAAAGTCAGCAGCTTCGGCAGTTCGGGGCTGGTTTCGCCCGGCTTCAGCAACAGCTTGGGGTCGACGACGATGTCGTTTTCCGCACTTGCCTGCAGGGATTCCAGTTCGACGCGCAGCGCCTGGTATTCCGCATTCTGCGGATGCCGCGATTCGAGATAGGTGCGCACTTCCTGGGTATGCGCCAGCGTTTTCAGCACACCTTGCAAGTCGAGGGGCTTGGCCGGGAAATCATAGTAGCCGGTCATGCGGTTGGGCTCGACGCGGCCGTCCTGGGCGTCATGAGCATAGCGAAGCACGCGCGCCGACAGCGCCATCTCGAAACGGACGAGTTCTTTCAATTGGGCATTGGGGTCGGCCGTCGACGTAGCTACGGCGGGCACTTCGACCGTATAGTCGGCCGGCGTGAGGCCGTAGCTTGAAGCTTCGCCAAGCACCCGAACAGCATCCTGTGCTCGGCTGTTGAGGCTGGTCCCTGTTACCCAGATGAAATCCGGATTGGCCGAGTAATAGGCGATCAGCGCCTTGGCGATATCGGGCTCGGCATAAAGTTCGTAATCATTCAAGCTGGCAACGGCATCGCGAAACGCAGCAACGGTCACTGACGGCACGAAAGCCGCATCCTGCGGCACCGCCGGCCCTGGCTTCGCCGCCAGCGCCGAGAAGTCGACGCGGACCAGCCGATCGGCCTTGTAGGTGTAATAGGACGGGCCGCTGATTCTCACGCTGCCACCGCCGCCCGGCACTTTCGGCTTGTTCTTCGGCGGCTGCGGAAACTCGTCTTGCGGCGCGTGCTTGACGCCGCCGCCGAAAAGCATGTCGAACAGCCCCTGCGCACCTGCTTGCGGGATACCGAAAGCGAGCGTTGCCGTGATCGCCATCAGCGGCACCGCAGCTGCCTTGTTTCCGAGGAATTTCATGGATCACCCGCTCCGGCCGCAACCGGTTCCCGTTCCGCACGCTAGATCGTCTCGCTCACCGCATGGCGGATGTAAGGCGCGACTATGCTGATTCATACCGATTTCGTTAAGCTTTCATAAATTTTGGAACGTCTGTTGCAGAACGGTTTCACAACATCGTGACGGCTGGAGCGGGGTGTTTGCGTCCAGCCGGGAAATCCATTGCAGATCAGGCGTTGGCGCCGCCATCGATGGTCAGCGCGGCGCCGGTGACGAATCGGCCCTCCGGGCCCGCCAGCCAGGCAACCATGCCGGCGATGTCCTCGGCCCTGCCGAATCGCGGCGTCGCCATCTTCTGGCGCTGGTGCTCGGCATGCGGACCATCGGCCGGGTTCATGTCGGTGTCGGTCGGCGGATTTCGACTGCGCCGCCGGTTCAGCACGGCATGTCGATCCAGGCGCGTGACGGTGCATCGCACGCCGCCCTGCTGGCCACGGTGGCCGGGGCCATGGCGCCCTGGAAGACGATGGCCGCAACCAATGCGGCGTGACAAACGCCGGCTGGTGTGCTCGAAATTCGCCAGCAAGCCGGGAGGGATGAAAGCGTGAAAAAGGGCTATCGCGAACTGCTGGACGAGGCGAACGCCGAGATCGAGGTGGTTTCGCCCGAGGAAGCAGCCGGGCTGCTCGACGATGAAGACACCATCTTCGTCGATCTGCGCGATCCGCGCGAAGTGGAGCGCGACGGCCGGATTCCCGGCGCCAAGCATGTCACCCGCGGCATGCTGGAATTCTGGGTCGATCCCGAAAGCCCCTACCACAAGCCGTTCTTCGCCTCGGGAAAGAGCTTCGTCTTCTTCTGCGCAGGCGGCTGGCGCTCGGCGCTGGCCACCAAGACGGCGCAGGACATGGGGCTTGCGCCGGTAAAGCATATCCTTGGCGGCTACACCGCCTGGAAGGCGGCCGGACTGCCGGTCGAACCCGGCGAGAAGAAGAAATAATTTCGATCGCCGGTCAATGCAGCAGCGACGGCTCGCGATGCGCCACGAAGCCGACCGCGCGTTCGATCACACCCTTGTCCGCAAGAATGCGGCGATGGCCGAGCCCGTCTGCCCAGTAGAGCCGCACATGACCGCCGGCGCCGGCATAGCGCCTTGCGTGATCGGCCGAAACCTCACGGTCGTCCGGTGCGTGGATGACCAGGGTCGGGACCGGCGCCTGGGCGAGCTGACGGTCGCCGGTGAATTCGTGCAGCGGCCGACCGGAAAGATGTTGGACACGATCCGCCATTGCGGCTTGCGAGCGCGGACCGACATTGAGCATGCGGCTGAAGTCGGCGAAGATCGCCGGCAGGGAACTTGGCGCCGCGATCAGCACCAGGCGTCCGGCCGCCAGCGGCGGGATGTTCTTGACCGAACCGGCGACGGCATTGGCGGCGACGGCACCGCCGAAGGAGTGACCGACCGCTGCCACGAACGGGCCGAACCACTCACCGGCAACCCGCACCGCATCAACGGCATTGACCATGTTCAGCCGCCTGCCCTGCGACTGGCCGTGGCCCGGCAGATCAATGGAAACCACCCTGTAACCGGCGGCGCGATAGCCTTCGATCAGCGCGCGCATATATTCGGTGCGCGAGCGCCAGCCATGTACGACAAGCACCCTGCCGACGGCTACCCTGCCCGGCTCCGGCCGGAACTCGTGCACCATGACGCAGCCGGTCGCGGTCTTGAGCCGGTGATGGCGCGCCTCGGTCATGAACTCGGCAGCGCGATCGACTGCGCGCCGTTCGCCATCGCTGAGCGCCTTGACGTTCGGTGTGCGGCAGAACAATTCGAACGCCGCGCGCCCGGTCAGGCGCGGCGCGACACGCTCGGCCGCACCAAACACGCCCCGGATGACCTTCAGCCCGAATGATGCCATAGTGAGAATCCATCCATACGTTCAAGCATGAACATAATAGTTCAAAGATGAACAATAAACAAGAGCTACCTTGGGACAACCCGCGCTTTCGCAACTGGGTCGCGGTAGCGCGCGCCTGCCATGTGCTTGAGCGCACGCTGGCGGTGAAGCTGGGGCCGCTCGACCTGAAGCCGGCGCAGCTCGATGTGCTGATGAACCTCTACCGCCATCCCGGCATGTCGCAGCACGACCTTGCCCGCAAGCTGCTCGTCGGTCGCTCCAACATCACCATGCTTCTGCCGCAGCTGGAGGCGCGTGGCCTGCTGCGCCGCGAAGGCGACGACAAGGACAAGCGCATCCTGCGGCTCGCGCTCACCGAGGCCGGCGAGGCGCTGCTGATGCAGGCGCTGAAAGTGCACATGGCGCTGATCGAGAAGGCGATGAGCCAGTCGACGCCGGAACAATGCGACATGATCGGCGAGCAGATGCGCAAGATTTATGAGGTGCTGAAGGAGGCGTGACCGCCCCTCAGCCCAAACTTACCACATCGTCTTCTTCGCCCGCTCCGGCCATTCCTTGTCGTAGGTGTCGCCATCGATGTTCTTGCGGCTGGTGATTTCCAGGATCTGTCCGGGCGTCGGCAACGACTTCGGGTCGACATGCCTCGCCGGATTCCAGAGTTCGGAGCGGACGATGGCGCGGGCGCATTGGAAGTAGACCGAATCGATGTCGACAACGGTTACCGATCGCGCCGCCTTGCCTTCAACCGCGAACGACGCGCATAGCGTTGTGTTCGTGGTGATATGAGCGCGACCATTAACGCGCAACGTCGTGCCGGAGCCCGGCACCAGGAACAGCAGGCCGACGCGCGGGTCGCGGATGATGTTTCGAAGCGAATCGGCGCGGTTGTTGCCGCGACGGTCCGGCATCATCAGGGTTTTCGGATCGTGGATGCGCACGAAGCCAGCGAGATCGCCGCGCGGCGAGCAGTCAAGCCCCTCCGGCCCGCTCGTCGCCAATGCGACAAACGGTGAGGACTCGATGAAAGCGGCGTATTCTGGAATGACACGGTCGAGTTCCTTGACCAGGGAGGCCTCGCCCGGAACGCCATAGAGCGCTTCGAGCTGCTCGACTGTGGTGATGACGGACATCTTTTTCGCCTCCAAACCTTCGTCGGCGTTACTCCACTTCGATGACGCCTTGACGACAACGACAGCAGCACGGTTCCGAAAAGTGTGAGCGGTTTTCGGACGACATCTTGCTCGATCTCTTCGCCTCTAGCGGTCCCGGCTCAAGCCCTTTTCCGCAAGCTCTGCCAGATAGGCTTCCCAGCGCGCATCCTTCTCGTGGCCGAGCGTGTGCAGGTAGTTCCAGGTGAAGATACCGGTGTCGTGGAAATCGTCGAAGGTGATGCGCACGGCGTAGTTGCCGACCGGCTCGATCTTGAGGATCTTGACATTGCGCTTGCCGGGAACCGTCACACGCTGTTCGGGCGAGTGACCCTGCACCTCGGCCGATGGCGAGGCGACGCGCAACAATTCCGCCGGCAGTTCGAACGGCCGATGATCGGGAAAGGTGACGGACAGCACTTTGCGGTCCTTCGAGACCCGGAGTTCTTTCGGTGCGGTCATGCTGTTCGATCCGTATTATCCACCCTTCCCTACGCCGCTTCGTCGAACGGGAAAAGGCTGTTTGACGCCGACCGACATGCTATGTCGGCGCAGGGATGTTGCGAAAGATCAACAACCGCTATCTTGAATGACAGGCTGGATCGTATCACATAGCGGTATATAACGATGCCGCTCACGGCCACGGGAAGCGCTCGAAGCATGGACATGATCGACCCATTCGGTCGCACGATCAGCTATCTCAGGGTGTCGGTCACCGACCGCTGCGATTTCCGCTGTACCTATTGCATGGCCGAGGACATGGCCTTCCTGCCGAAGAAGGACCTGCTGTCGTTGGAAGAACTCGACCGGCTGTGCAGCGTCTTCATCGAAAAGGGCGTCAGGAGATTGCGCCTCACGGGCGGTGAGCCGCTGGTGCGCAAGAACATCATGCATCTGGTGCGCCAGCTGTCGCGGCATCTCGAAAGCGGCGCGCTGGAAGAACTGACGCTGACCACCAACGGCTCGCAACTGTCGCGCTTTGCCGCCGAACTCGCCGATTGCGGCGTCAAGCGCATCAACGTCTCGCTCGATACGCTCGACGCCGACAAGTTCCACAAGATCACCCGCTGGGGCCATTTCGACAAGGTCATGCAAGGCATCGACGCCGCGCAGGCGGCCGGGCTGAAGGTCAAGCTCAACGCGGTGGCGCTGAAGGATTTCAACGACGCAGAGCTGCCCGGGATGATGCGCTGGGCGCATGGCCGCGGCATGGACCTGACGGTCATCGAAACCATGCCGATGGGCGAGATCGACGCCGACCGCACGGACCAATACCTGCCGCTGTCGCTGCTGCGCGCGTCGCTGGAACGCCAGTTCACGCTGACCGACATCCCCTTCAAGACCGGCGGGCCGGCGCGTTACGTCCATGTCGCCGAGACCGGCGGACGCCTCGGCTTCATCACGCCGATGACGCATAATTTCTGCGAGAGTTGCAACCGGGTCCGGCTGACCTGCACCGGCACGCTCTATATGTGCCTCGGCCAGGAGGACGCGGCTGACCTGCGCGCGCCCTTGCGGGCCTCCGAAGGCAACGAACTGGTCGCCGAGGCCATCGACGAAGCGATCGGCCGTAAGCCGAAAGGCCATGACTTCATCATCGACCGTCGCACCAGCCGCCCATCGGTGTCACGCCATATGAGCGTCACCGGCGGCTGATCTTTTCGTGAAATTCAGGTAAAGATCGCTTCCGAGGTCATTTGCTTCGAGGCGCGACATGCGTTCTTTATTCCCGGCGTTTGTCGTGGCAGTTGCGGCGACCAGTGCGGTCGCCGCACCGTCCACCTATGTGAACGAGCGCTTCGGCACCGTCTGCACTTTCCTGACGAGATTTTCACCGATCGCCAGCCCGAGCCGGACAATGGCGACGGACAGGCATGGCTGAGCACGGATGGCGCCAGCCTGATCTGCTCGGGCATCCGCAACATCGACGACGATACGCCGAAGGATTTTGTGGCTGCCGAGAAGGCCAGCGATGAAGCCGGCTACAAGGTCACCTACAGCAAGTCCGGCAAGGACTGGGCGGTGCTGTCTGGGATGAAGAACGGAAAGATCTTTTACGAGCCGCGCCTATTCGGCAGGGATGGCATCATCCGCACGGTCTGGATCGACTACCCGCCGGCCCTCAAGTCGAAATACGACCCGCTGGTGGGTGCCATCGCCGGCAGTCTCAAGGGGCCATGAGCGTTTCGGGACCGTGAGCATTTCGGCCACACCGCGAACAAATCTTATCCGCGAATGCTCTGCTGATTTACCGTTGATCCGTTCCGGCCTAGCCTTCCGCTTGGGACGGTTTCATTCAACGGGGGAATATCATGCGCAAACTCCTTTTTTCTCTTGCATTGTTTGGCCTCGCTTCCGTGCCAGCGGCCGCCCAGTCGATGGGCGGCACCTATACGGTCGCCGGCACCAACTTCGACGGCTCGGCCTATGGCGGCGAGGCAACCATCGCGCTGACCAGCGGAACGACCTGTACGATCCACTGGGAGACGGGCGGCTCATCTTCCGACGGCATCTGCATGCGCAACGATGACGCCTTCTCCGCCGGCTATGTCATGGACAAGGATATCGGCCTTGTCGTCTACAAGGTGATGGACGACGGCTCCTTGCACGGCCTGTGGACGATCGCCGGCAAGGAAGGCAATGGCACCGAGGTGCTGACGCCGAAGAAGTAGGTTTTGCCGCCATTGCAGGCGATCTCCCGGGCGACAAACAAGGCTGTGGCCCAGCCCTTTGTTATTGCTGTTTCATGCCCGGCTGTTACAGCCTTGCTGCAAAACAGAACCGGTAGTCGTCTTGCCCCTGTCTCCAAATCTTCGCGGCGCGTTGTTCATGGTGGTGGCGATGGCCGGCTTCACCCTCAACGACGCCATCACCAAATACTCGTCGCAATCGATGAACATGGCGCAGGTCATGTTGATCCGCGGTGCTTTCGCTTCGCTTTTCGTCGGCTTGCTCGCCTCGCAGCGCGGCGCGCTTGCCCGCCCGGGTTCGATGCTGCAGCCGCTGGTGGCCATGCGCGTGATCAGCGAAGCCGGCGCAACGGTGAGTTTTCTCGTCGCTCTCGCCCATTTGCCGATCGCCAATGTTTCGGCAGTGCTCCAGGCGCTGCCGCTGGCGGTGACGATGGGCGCGGCACTCGTCTTCGGCGAGGCTGTCGGCTGGCGGCGCTGGCTGGCCATCGCCATCGGATTTGGTGGCGTGCTGATCATCGTGCGGCCTGGCTTCGAAGGCTTCAGCATCTACTCGCTGTCGGCACTGGCCAGCGTCGCTTGTTGTGCGGTACGCGATCTCAGCACCAAGCGGATTCCCAAGGCTATTCCCACCCTGCTGGTGTCGACCGCGACCGCGCTTGCCATGACTGTCGTCGGCGCGGCGCTGTTGCTGCCGATGGGGGGCTGGACACCGATGACGGGCAACAGCACCGCCCTGTTGGCCCTGGCTGCCGTGCTGGTGCTCATCGGTTACCAGTTCATCATCATGGCGATGCGCTCGGGCGACATCTCCTTCATCGCGCCGTTCCGCTATACGGCCCTGATCTGGTCGATCCTGCTTGGCCTGTTCATCTTCGCCGATATTCCAGATCTGCCGATGATCGTCGGCGCCACCATCATCATCGGCTCCGGCCTCTATGCGCTTTACCGCGAACGAGTGGTCGGCAGGCGAAAGATCGTCGCCGAAAGCACCGGACCGGCCATGGTTCCCGACGGAATCTAGCCAAGCCATTTGAAGGTTCTTGTGATTTTCGGCGGCAGGCGTACAGGCTCGATGGCATGAAGCGAGATGTTGCGGGGATCATTCTGGTCGGCGGCCGTTCGAGACGGATGGGCGGTGGCGACAAGACCCTGTTGCCGCTTGGCAGCGGCCGCGTGCTCGACCAGGTCATCTCGCGCTTTGGCCCGCAGATCGGGCCTCTCGCGCTTAGCGCCAACGGCGATCCGGCGCGGTTCTCGCGCTTTGGACTGCCGGTGCTTGCCGACACGGTGACCGGCTTTGCCGGGCCGCTTGCCGGAATCCTGACCGGCCTCGAATGGACCGCGGCCAACACGGCTTGCAAGGCGATCGTCACCGCTGCCGGCGACACGCCCTTCCTGCCGCTGGATCTCGTCGAGCGACTGGCCGTCGCCACCGATCAAAGTCCAGCTTCGATTGCCGTCGCTTGCTCGGGCGGCAAGCGGCACCCGACCTTCGCGCTCTGGCCGACGGATTGTCGCGTCGCCCTGCGGCACTTTCTGGTCGATGAAGATATCAGGCGGGTTTCGGCTTTCATCGACCGGCACGGCTTCGTCGAGGTGGAATTCCCGCTTATTCAATCGGCGGGCCACCCGGTCGACCCTTTCTTCAACATCAACCAGCCTGATGATCTTGTCGCTGCCGAAGGTCTGTTGCAGCATGAAATCATGAGCAGACGCGTCTTCGGCATCACCGGTTGGAAAAACTCCGGCAAGACTACATTGACCGAAAAGCTGGTCACCGAACTCGTTCGGCGCGGCTGGAAAGTATCGACGGTGAAACACGCTCACCACGATTTCGACATCGACAAGCCGGGTGCCGACAGCTACCGTCATAGGCAGGCGGGCGCCACGGAAGTCGCGATCGTGTCGGGAACCCGCTGGGCCCTGATGCACGAACTGCGCGGTGAGGATGAGCCGACTTTGGAGGTGATTCTATCACGGCTCGCGCCTTGCGACCTGGTGCTGGTCGAGGGCTACAAGCGCGAGGCCCACCGCAAGATCGAAGCCCGCCGGCTGGATGCGAAAGACCGCACGCCGCTTTCGGCAAGTGATCCCAACATCGTCGCCGTCGCCGCCGATTTTGCGGCTGAAGGCGGTCCCCTGCCGGTGTTCGATCTCGACGATGCAAAGTCGATAGCCGACTTCATCGAGCGCACCACTGGGCTCGTTGCTTGAGCGCTGACGCAGCGGCAGAATAGCCTTCCCCGTTTTTGCGGTTTTGCAGTTGCTTTTTTCTTGGAAAGAGTGGGAGTATCGCGCCAGCGGGCGGCCAAAAGCACCGCCCCACAGAGCCGTTTGGAACGACGGCCGGGACCATAAAGAGAGGATTATCATGCGTATTGCACTGCGTATCGCGCTCGCCGCTTCGGCCGCGCTGTTGACGCTCGGCGTAGCCCAGGCCCAGGAAAAGACCCTGAGGATCGGCACCGAAGGCGCCTACCCGCCATTCAACAACCTCACCGCCGATGGCCAGCTCGTCGGCTTCGACATCGACATCGCCAAGGCGCTTTGTGACGAGATGAAGGTCAAATGCACCTTCGTCGCCCAGGATTGGGACGGCATCATTCCCGCTCTTCAGGCCGGCAAGTTCGACGCCATCGTCGCTTCGATGTCGATCACGCCGGAGCGGTTGGAGAAGGTCGACTTCTCGCACAAATACTACAACACGCCGTCGGCGCTCGCCGTGCCGAAGGACAGCACGCTGAAGGGCGTGACCAAGGAAGATCTCGCCGGCAAGACCATCGGCGTGGCCACCACCACCACGCACTTCAACTATGCCTCGAAGACCTACACCGACAGCACCGTCAAGGGCTATCCGAGCAGCCCCGAGGAGCAGGCAGATCTTGCCAATGGTCGTCTCGACGCAATCGAGGACGATATCGTCGTGCTGCAGCAGTGGCTGGATTCGCCCGATGGCGCATGCTGCAAGATCCTTGGCCAGCCGTCGCCGCAACCAGTCGAGATCTTCGGGCCAGGCGCCGGCATTGCCGTGCGCAAGGGCGAGACCGACCTGGTCCACAAGCTCAACACGGCCATCGACGCCATCCGCGCCAATGGAAAATACAAGGAAATCAACGACAAGTACTTCAAGTTCGACGTCTACGGCGCCGAGTCCTGATAAACTAGGGTGAAGACGGCGGGGAACTTCTCCGCCGTCTTTCTATTCGTTCGGGAACGCCGTGGAGATAAGACCTGTCGATGCCAGCCCAGAGCATATGGACACTTCTCAGTTGGGGACCCGATGGCTGGCTTGACGATATCGCCTATGGCGCACTGATCACCGTTGCGCTTGCCCTTGCCACGTTGCCAATCGGATTGACGATCGGCTTTTTCATTGCTCTTGCCAAGCAGTCCGAAGAATCATCGCTGCGCCTTGCCGCCAACATCTACACCACGGTCTTTCGCGGCCTGCCGGAACTGGTGACGCTTTTCCTGTTCTTCTTCGGCATGCCGATCCTGCTGCAGCATCTCGTCAGGTATTTCCGGCCGGACGCCACCATCGACGTCAACAGCTTCGTCGCCGGCATGATCGTGCTCGCGCTGATCTTCTCGTCCTATGCCAGCGAGGTTTTCCTCTCGGCCTTCCGCGCCATACCGAAGGGCCAATATGAGGGCGGCTACGCCATCGGGCTTTCCAACTGGCTGACCATGCGCAAGGTGATCGTGCCGCAGTTGCTGCGCATCGCGTTTCCCGGACTGGAGAACTGCTGGCTAAGCCTGCTCAAGGACACGTCCCTGGTATCAGTCGTCGGCTTGGCCGAAACGCTGCGCAATGCCAGCATTGCCGCCCGCGTCACCAAACACGCGTTCCTGTTCTTCGGCGTGGCCTCCCTGGTGTTTCTTGGCCTCGCCGTCCTGTCGTCCTTCGCCACCGGCGCAATTCTGCGTTCGCTTGGCCGGTGGGAGGCGCAACGATGAGCGCCACAGCCACCATGGTTGAACGGCCGCCGCCCCAGGCGCGGGGTTGGCCGCGCAGGCGTATCGCCGGTTATGCGCTGGTCTGCCTGTGGATCCTATTCGGCGCTGGCATCGTCAGCTATCTGGTCATTGCCTGGAATGCCGATTTCTTCGCCAAATATGCGCCTGCCTATTTGCGAGGGCTTGGGGTTACGCTCGCGCTGGTTTCCATATCGATGGTGCTCGGCGCGATGCTTTCGGTGCCTGTCGCTTATGGGCGCATGTCCAGCAATCGGATACTGTCCGGCCTCGCCTATTGCTATGTCTATTTCTTCCGTGGCACGCCGCTGCTGGTTCAGACCTATCTAGTCTATTATGGATTAGGCTCGTTCAGGGTCGAACTCCAGTCGGTTGGCCTCTGGGATTTTTTCAAGGACGCGTTCAATTGCGGCGTCTTTGCCTTTTCGCTCAACACCGCCGCCTACCAGGCCGAGATTCTACGCGGCGCCATCGAGAGCGTGCCTCGTGGGCAATGGGAAGGGGCAGCATCGCTCGGCCTGCACAAACTGCAGACATTGCGCAAGATCATCCTGCCCCAAGCCTTGATCGTCGCTTTGCGGCCCTATGGCAATGAACTGATCCTGATGGTCAAGGCGTCTGCCATCGTCGCCATCATCACGGTCTATGATCTGATGGGCAATGCAAAGCTCGCCTTCGCCAATTCGTTCGACATTCAGGCCTATATCTGGGTCGCTCTCGTCTATCTGGTGATGGTCGAGATCTTGCGCCATGGCGTTGAATGGATCGAGCGCCGGATCACCGTTCACCTGAAACGCTGACCATTTTCAAATTGGCTGCACCAGTCGATCTGGTCACACGCGTCTTGACGAATTGGGCGCAGGGCCTAGAGCTTTCGCAGCAAATTCCGTTTCCATTCTGAAGGGCAGGCTCATGGCATCCGTTGCATTTCTCGGTCTTGGCGTGATGGGCTATCCAATGGCCGGGCACCTGAGGAACAAGGGTGGCCACGACGTCACCGTCTACAACCGCACCAAGGCCAAGGCCGAGCAATGGGTTGGCCAGCATGGCGGCAGCCTTGCGGCGACGCCGGCGCAGGCCGCCGAGGGCAAGGATTTTGTCTTTTCCTGCGTCGGAAACGACGACGATTTGCGTTCGGTGACGACGGGCGCGAACGGAGCCTTCCAGACGATGAAGAAGGGTTCGGTCTTCATCGACAACACCACTGCCTCGGCCGAGGTCGCACGCGAGCTGGCGGCGGCAGCGCAAGCGCGCGGTTTTTCGTTCCTCGATGCGCCGGTCTCCGGTGGCCAGGCCGGCGCCGAGAATGGCCTCCTGACCGTCATGGTCGGCGGTGAGCAGGACGCTTTCGACAGGGCCAGGCCCGTCATAGATGCCTTTGCCCGCATGGTTGGCTTGATGGGGTCGGCCGGTGCTGGTCAGCTCACCAAGATGATCAACCAGATCGCCATTGCCGGCCTTGTGCAGGGCCTGGCCGAAGGCATCCATTTCGGCAAGAAGGCCGGGCTCGACATCGAGAAGGTGATCGAGGTCATCTCCAAGGGCGCGGCCGGTTCCTGGCAGATGGAGAACCGCCATAAGACGATGAATGCCGGCAAGTATGATTTCGGCTTCGCCGTCGATTGGATGCGCAAGGACCTTGGCATTTGCCTGGCGGAAGCCGACCGCAACGGTGCCAAATTGCCGGTGACCGCGCTTGTCGATCAGTTCTACAAGGATGTGCAGGCAATGGGCGGCAAGCGCTGGGATACGTCCTCGCTGCTGGCGCGGCTGGAAAAATAGGTTTCTGCGATGGCGGAACTCTCGCCTCAATCCGGTGCCGCGGAAATTGTCGCCCATCTGCGCGCCATTGGCTCGGAGGAGAACCGCCTCGGCATGTTGCGCTACGGCATCAGGATCGACCGCGCCCTTGGCATCACGCATGGCGTGCAGCGGCAGATCGCCAGGAAGATCAAACGCAACCACGAGCGCGCCTTCGAGCTGTGGGAGACGGGTATCGTGGAGGCGCAGTTCATCGCTTCCGTCACGGCTGATCCGAAACGGTTTTCTGCTGGAGATGCAAGAAGATGGGCGGCCAGTTTCGACTCATGGGACATCGTCGATGGCGTCTCGGATCTCTTTGTCGATACGGACGCCTGGAAAGAACTGATCGGCGAGTTCGCGGCCGACGAACGGGAATTCGTTCGGCGCACGGCCTTTGCGATGATGGCATGGTCTGCCGTTCACCGGAAGAAAGAACCGGAGACAAGCTTCCTCGCCTTCCTGCCGATCATCGAAGCGCATGCCACCGACAGCCGCAATTTCGTGAAGAAAGCCGTGAACTGGGCGCTTCGATCGATCGGCAAACGATCGATGGCTATGCACGGCGCCGCGCTTGCCGTCGCCGAACGACTGGCGCAGTCGACCGATAGGACCGCGCGCTGGATCGGCAAGGACGCTGTCAACGAACTTTCCAATGCCAAGACGCTCGAGCGGATCGCCAAGAAAGGCTGACGCGTGACGCGATCGACTCGCGCCGACGGTGCATCTATGGATGAGCATATGGCAGCGCACTATTGACGCAGGTCCCGAAGGCCGAGCTCTTTCCAAATCCATTCAAAACTATAGGTGGCCATCGGATTGACAGGATCTGGTTGTTTGGCTGTCTGGTTTTCGAGATACTTCAGCCAATCGGCGACCTTTCGGCGGCCGGCCGGGGTTTTGGCGGCCTGACGCGGTGTTTTGTTCCCCAACATTGCGACGGGCTGATCAAGAGTTTCCAGATAATGCCGATCCAAGAACTCGTGAACACCCTGTTCGGCGATTTCTGGTGGCGAACTCGATGACGGCGTATCGACATGCTTGCCAGATCGTTCGGCCAACATCTGCTCGACAGTGCGGATTTCAGTGAGGGGGGTCCGCGCTAGATCGCCGAGGGCCTGGCGAACCAAGGCCGTCCCTCTTGCAGCTCGCTCTGCGGAATTGGTGGACAGATGGAGGAAGGGCCCCTTCAGTTCAGCATTGCCCAGCACACACGAACCGCTATCCGACGTGGTGTCGATTGTAGGTGCCTTCGCCGCTTTTGGCTTGTCTCTACCTTGTGGTGTCTCTTCCACCCAGTTCCAGAATTTCGCGTTTTCCTGTGACATGCCCCGAATAGTGTTCAATCGGGAAGCAATCTCTTCCGGCGCCACGCCCGATGCCAAGGGAAAGCGGACATCATGGAATACGATGTCGTCGCCGTCGCTATTTCGCAACGTCGGCCTCTCCATCATCCTATTGAGGGTATCAAACAACCATGACAGCGTGAACATGGATGCCGCCGCCTGCAGCTCTTCATTCCTCAACGCGGGCAGCTTCTTTGCATTTCTTTTCCCGAACGCGCCGCGCAGTCCGTCGAACAATGCTTCCGTAGCCTGCGGCGTGAACGGCAAGAGACCGCCCGCAAGGACGTTTTTGCCCATGACAGGCACGACCCGTGCAGCGATCTTATCCCACTGTTTCAACATCTTCGTGGCGGTGCCCTCGCTAACGCTGATAGGTTCACCTCCGCGGATAAGGTCACGCGCCGCAAGAGATTGTCCAGGCACGACGTTGCTTACTTCATACAGGCTCATGACGGAGGTCCGTAACGCCATCATATAAGCCTTGGATTGCGCATTTTCCTTCCAGCCTCGACGCTTGACATAGTCATCGACGATGTTGCCGGGTTCACCCTCGAAGTCCAGGCTCAGAAAGTCCTCGAAGGCGCAGCCCCAAACGGTCATTGCCCAAACCTCGCCGAGGATTTCGGTGAGGTCTTCGAAATCCATGTCGTAGGCTTCGAGAACTGGGCCGAAATGGTCGTCGAGCACCTCTTCGAAACATTCGCGCCATTGCTCACGGGTAAGGAATTTCATCAGCCCCTTGAGATCATCGCTGGCTGGCATGGTACTTCTCCATGTTCTGGCGAGGTCGGTGGACACGGACGCGCACGGTTCGCATCCTATGGCCGATCTATTTTCTGCTCCGCAGTCGCGACCGGGCAAGCCATTTTCGGCTCTTTCCCAAGCAATTTATTCGTGTCCCGTTTCCCGCGAGGTCGCTGGCAAGGCCCCGATAGCGCTACCCCACAAAGGCGATCGAATTGCGAGCGAGAATGTGGATTGATGGCGCAGCGCGATCCGGGATCTGCAAAAATGCGCTCGAATCACGACGGTTTGACTCGATGCGGGCAGCAGCTTGGCGAAGAATGGAGTCCATGAACAATCGCCTCAAATCAGTTGCGGTCCTGGCTGCGGCATTTGCTGTTTCCATCGGCGATGCCTCGGCGGAGACCGCGCACATATTCTGGAAGGATCTGCGCCCTGCTGCGCAAGCGGCCGCTGAAAACGTCGGGTTGCCGATGATCGCGGCAAAATTGCCGGACCACGGCGAGACGCTATCCCTCGATCTGCAGGACAAAAGCATTCAGTTGGCCGGCTATGCATTGCCCGTCGATCGCGACGGCGACCTTGTCTATCAGTTCCTGCTGGTGCCGTGGGCTGGCGCATGCAGCCACATGCCGACGCCACCGCCCAACCAGATCGTACTGGTCACACCTGCTCACCCCTACAAGATGTCGGAAGCTTATCAGCCGGTCGCTGTCACCGGTGCGCTGAAGCCGGAGATGGAGAAGAGCCAGCTGTTCATTCTCGACGGCGTCAGCGTCATCCAGTCGGGCTACAGCGTCCGCAAGGCAGAGGTCGCCGCTGCCGACAGCGTGCCGGACACAGTCACGCTGCCAGTAAATTCTCCCTGGAGTTTCCTCAACAAAAAGAAAGACTAAGCGGGAAAACCTTGCGCAAGGTCAGCTCAGGCAGCGTTGGCGCCCGACTCCTTGTCCAGCACCATGTAGTCAAGCGGGATTTCCGTGGTGTACTTGATCTGCTCCATGGCGAAGGACGACGACACGTCGCGAATCTCGATCTTGGCGATCAGCCGTTTGTAGAACGCGTCATAGGCAGCGATGTCCGGAACCACGACGCGCAAGAGATAATCGACGTCGCCGCTCATCCGGTAGAACTCGACCACTTCGGGAAACTCCTGGATGACTTCCGAGAAGCGCCTCAGCCACTCATGGCTATGCGAATTGGTGCGGATCGACACGAAGACGGTGACGCGCACATTGATCTTTTCATGGTCGAGAATGGCGACGCGCCGCTTGATGACGCCCTCTTCCTCGAGCTTCTGGATGCGCCGCCAGCAAGGCGTCGTCGACAGCCCGACTTTCTTGGCGACATCGGCGACCGCGAGTGTCGCGTCCTCCTGCAACAGGCGGAGAATTTTTCTATCGAGGCGATCCATTGCGTGCTCCCTGGTGCGTGTCGCCCAAAGTGGTAGCGGTTTGGGATAGCGACATGCGTAAACAAAAACTCAAAGCGCGTCGCGTGCCCTCCGGCGCGACGCGCTTTGGGAATAGTTTGGCTATACTCCCCCTTATTTCGACCTTTCACAAGAAAGAAATTCTGCCGATCGGGCAAAAAGCGAGTGATTTCTTGCTGAAAGGTCAACCAAGGCGATAGCGGATTTCCGACCGCAGGAAAGGCAGCAAATCCATTTCAAACCAGGGATTCCTCTTGAGCCAGCCGGTGTTTCGCCACGACGGATGGGGCAGCGGCAGCACTTTCGGGCCGACGGAATTCTCCCAGAGCGCGCGCCAGTCCATCACTGTTTGCGTCAATGAGGGCCGGCGCTCGGCACTCATGTGCCAGGACTGTGCATAGATGCCGATCGTCAGCACCAGGTCGATCCGTGGCATCAGAGCCATCAAGGGCGTGCGCCAGGCCGGTGCGCATTCACGCCGTGGCGGCAGGTCTCCGCCCTTGGCATCCTGGCCGGGAAAGCAGAAGCCCATCGGCACGATGGCGAACTTTTCGATGTCGTAGAATTCATCGCTTGTCACGCCCAGCCAGCTGCGCAGGCGGTCGCCGGAAGCATCGGTGAACGGCATGCCCGACAGATGCACCTTGGTCCCCGGCGCCTGGCTGGCGATCAGGATGCGGGCGCTGGACGAGGGTCGCAGCACCGGACGCGGTTCGTGCGGCAACGGCTTGCCGACAGGGTTTTCCGCGCAGATGCGGCAGGCGCGAATCTTGGCAGTGAGGCTGTCGAGTTCGACAGTCATTTTCAGGCTGATGCGCTCGGACGACTGGAGACGGCTTGGTGCCAACGCAGCACATTTGTGCATTCATCCGGTACCTTGATGCGTGCCGGCTTCATGAAATCGACGGCGATCAGGCCGGTGATATCGGCGATCGAATAGCTGTCACCGGCGATGAATTCTCGATTGCCCAATTCAATATCCAACAGTTTGAGGAACTGCACGGCCTTCGGCTTGTTGGCCTCGCCCCATTCCGGGATCTGCGGGATTTCCCATTCCTTCATCGCCGGATGGATGTGGCGAAACGCCTGCGTGACGCAGCTGAGCAAGTTGAACTCCATCCGTCGCTGCCACATCTCGACCAGCGCCTTGCCGAGTGCGCCACGGCCGAACAGGGCTGGTTCGGGATGCAGTTCCTCGAAATAGCGGCAGATGGCGACGGATTCGGTGATGATGGTGCCGTCGTCGAGCTCCAGCACCGGCAGGCGTTGCAAAGGGTTGCGAGAGCTGATCGCCTGTTGTCTGTGCTCGAGAGCACCCATGTCGACGGCTACCTTCGGAACCGTGATGCCTTTCTCGGCGAGGAAAACGCGGACCCGTCGTGGATTGGGCGCCCGGCCACCGTCGAAGAGCTTCATCTCCATCCTCCCATTCGTTCGCGGTCCAATTACACGATGCGGATCACCAGAAACGAAAAATCTCGCGCGCGGCGTCGCCAATCGATGCCAGTGCGCCATGCTTTCTCTCGACGACTTGGCCGTGATGGCTATCGCGCCAGTCCTGCGGCTGTTCGAACGTTCCGGCCCAGATGCCGGCCTTTCCCGCACGGGCCGTGGCTTCCTCGCTCTCGAAGTCGCCATAGGCAACCGCCCAACCCGCCTCGACCTGCGCCCGGTTGAGGTCCTTGCCGCCGGCGTTGCAGTTGCCGAGAAGCCGGCCATAGCGGTCACGCTGCCAGCCGGTACAGGAGACGGGCTGGCCGCCGATCAGGCGCACCAGCGACTGGCGCGCAAGCGTGCCGCAGGGATAGTCGGAGCCGTTCCTGCGGCAGGTCTGCGTATATTCCGGAGCATCGATGCCGCGCATACGGATGCGCTCGACACCGAGCGTGATCGAATCGCCGTCATTGACGATAGCCGCACCTTCCGTCTTGCGGGTCTCCACGCGGTCGAGGCGGGCCGCCAGCAGGATCAACAGCCCGAGAATGATGGCGGTAAGCCCGTAATCGACCAGCCGGCGCCACAGGCTTCGGGGTCGCGCAAAGTATGGTCGGCGCCGCCTTGGCGACCATGAACGGCTCATATGGCAAACGGTTGGTTAATCATTCGAACGTAGCTTAACACTTTGAAACCGCTGCTCGCATAATTGAAGTTTTGATGCCCTTGCAACGCTCGAACACAGCGGACAAGTTCATTGTGGACCGCAGGAAACCTCATCGCAACAGCGATGTGGCACGCGCGGTGCGCAAGACGCGTGACCGTCTTTCGCAGCAGGCGGGCAATCCCGATTTCGATCGCGAACTTCTGAAACTCCACGCCCGGGCGATGACCAGCGGCGCAATCGCCGTCCCGCTTCTCGTTCTGGTGATCGCGGCGGGTAGCCGGCTGGCCGGCGTCGGCAACGAGATCGGCCTCTGGGCCCTGTTCATGCTGACCTGCTACACCATCGTCGCCTTCATGGCGCGGCGCATCGAGCGCACTGAAGCTTCCGAGCTCAACCCTTTGCAAACACGACGGGAATTCCTGATCGGCCATTTCCTGTGCGGCCTCGGCTGGGCATGGTTCGTCCGGCTTGGCTGCAGCGTCTGCGCGGTCGACCCGTTCCACGTCGTCAAGGCCGTGGTGCTGTTGTTCGCCATGGCGGCGACCGCGGTGATGACCTCGTCCCTGGGCGGAGCGCTGTTGGCGACGTTTGCCGTCCCGGTGGCGCTCTACGCCTATGGCGGCGTCAAGCTATGGATCCCGATCGAGGTAATCATGGCCGGGCTGCTGGTCGTGTCACTGCCCTTCTTCGCCTATGTCGCCCGTCACCTCAACCGCTCGTCCCTGATGTTGTTGTCGTTCCGCTCCGAAAAGGACGCGCTGATCGCCGAACTGGAGACGGCGAAATCGATGTCGGACGAGGCGCGGCGGCGGGCCGAAGATGCCAATCTGGCGAAATCACGGTTCCTCGCCTCGATGAGCCATGAACTGCGCACACCGCTCAATGCCATTCTCGGTTTTTCCGAGGTGATGTCGAACGAGGTGCTGGGACCGATGAGCAACCCCACCTATCGCGACTACGCCCACGACGTGCACGAATCCGGCCAGCATCTGCTCGACCTGATCAATGAGATCCTCGACCTGTCGCGCATCGAGGCTGGCCGCTACCAGCTCAATGAAGAGCCCGTGATGCTGCTCGGTATCGTCGAGGATTGCTGCCACATGATGGAGCTGAGGGCGCGCAATAAGGATATACGCATCGTCCAGGATTTCGAGCATGAATTGCCACGCTTGTTCGCCGATGAGCGGGCGGTGAGGCAGATCGCGCTCAACCTTCTGTCGAATGCCATCAAGTTCACCGGCACCGGAGGCGAGATTCGTGTCCGCGTCGGCTGGACGGCGGGCGGCGGGCAGTACATTTCGATCAAGGACAATGGGCCAGGCATACCGGAAGACGAGATTCCGATTGTGCTTTCCGCGTTCGGCCAGGGCTCGATCGCCATCAAGAGCGCCGAACAGGGAACCGGCCTTGGCCTTCCGATCGTGCAAGGGCTGCTCGCCATGCATGGTGGCGAGTTCGAACTTCATTCCAGGCTGCGCGAAGGGACAGAGGCGATAGCCATCTTCCCGCTGAGCCGGGTAATGGAAGAATTGCCGGCGCTGCCGACTGCGGCGGTAGCAGCTCGGCGGCGATAAGCAACCGTCGACCTCGGCCGACGGTCAGAAGAAGGATGGCACTCCACAATGGCAGCAGGTGACTGGCATGCCGGAGGCATCGAGATCAACTCTGAGCGCCTTCGCTTGAAGCTGTTTACAGCCGACGATGCCGAGGACCTCTTTGCCGCCATCACCGCTGCCATCACCCGTTTTATGCAGTGGGAGCCACCTCAATCACTCGTGGCCTTTGCCGAGGTATGGCAATCCTGGCTGGCGCCAATCCATGACGGATCGGACTTGC
This sequence comes from Mesorhizobium sp. M0051, assembly GCF_040323235.1. Taxonomy (NCBI): domain Bacteria; kingdom Pseudomonadati; phylum Pseudomonadota; class Alphaproteobacteria; order Hyphomicrobiales; family Phyllobacteriaceae; genus Mesorhizobium; species Mesorhizobium sp. M0051. The sequence goes on along the minus strand of NZ_JAMYUT010000010.1, from coordinate 155,696 downwards.
ACTTCGTTGTGCGGGCATTGGCAAACAATCGCTGTCTGGGACTTGTCGGTCTTCATGCGGCGAAGACCGCATGTCCAGAGCTCGGCATCTGGATTAGAGAAGACGCTCAAGGAAACGGCATTGGCAGAGAGGCAATTGCTGCTGTTGCCGGGTGGGCCTCCGAGATACTCGGTCCGGATTGCTTCGAATATCCAGTTGCCGAAAGCAACGTGGCCAGCAGAAAGGTCGCGGAACGCCTTGGCGGCGTAATAATCGGCAGCCGCTCCAACCCAAAATATGCGGCAGTCGTCTACCGCATCCCCACTTTTCGGCGCTAATAGGTCAAGTCTCTAGCCGCGTACCGCTGCAGCCATACCCGAACTGGTCAGCGCGGCGGCTTTGACCAGACCCGCGGCAAGGGCGGCCCCTGCCCCTTCGCCATGACTGATGCCAAGATCAAGCAACGGGCGCAGGCCGAGGCGTTGAGCAGCCCGGGCGTGTGCGGGTTCTGGCGACAGGCTGGCAAGCAGGCAATGGTCGAGCGCGGCGGAATTGGCGGCTTGCAACACCGCTGCGGCGGCCGTTGCGGCAAGCCCTTCGAGCAGCACTGGGATCTTCTGCATGCGCGCGGCAAGGATGGCGCCGGCAATCGCAGCAAACTCACGGCCGCCGACCCGGCGCAGCACCTCGAGCGGGTCGACGAGATGGCCACTGTGAAAGGCCAGCGCCGCATCGACCACGTCTGCCTTGCGCGCCTGCATTGTCGCATCGGCGCCCGACCCCGGGCCGGCCCAGTCGATCCCCCTGCCCCCGAACAGCGCCGCAAACAGAGCAGCAGCGACCGTGGAGTTGCCGACGCCGAGATCACCTAGGCACAGAAGATCGGTACCGCCGGCGATCGCTTCCATGCCGAAAGCCATGGTGGCGGCGCAGCCGCGCTCGTCGAGCGCGGCGTGACAGGTGATATCTGCGGTCGGAATGTGCAGGGCAAGATCGAAGACCTTCAGCCCGAGATCGTTGGCAATGCAGATCTGGTTGATCGCAGCACCTCCGGCCGCGCAAAGTTCGACCGCGTTGGCGGTCGCCGCCACCGGGCGTGGCGAAATGCCGTGGCGTGTGGCGCCGTGATTGCCGGCAAAGACCGCCATCAGCGGTCTTGTGACGGCTGGCGGAGCCCGCCCGCTCCAGGCGGCCAGCCACGCGGCGATGTCCTCGATTCGGCCGAGCGAATTGCCTGGTTTGTCGGCCTTGGCGAACAGCGTGCGCACGCGGGCCCCGGCTGTCGTGTCGGCCGCCGGCAGATTGGCCAACAGGTTGCGAAAATCGTCGAAAGGCAGCGCGCTGGTCATCTCGTTGGCGATCATTCCCTGGAGTAGGAGAGCGGCATAGCCGCCTTGCGTCGTCGGCACAACCTCCTGGATCATGGTCCTGAATTTGTCGCAAAGCTGGCCGCCAAGGGCGCCATCGCAAGGGCTTGCATTGGCTCTGCGGTTGCACCATGTGGAGATGGAACGAGGATTCCGGATGGAAACCTCAAGAGAAAGTCATGACGGCCATCGAATCCCCGTGCATCCTGGTCTGTTCGATCGACATGAAAACCGGCTTCTGTTTCGGGTGCGGTCGCACGCGTGAGGAAATCGGTGCCTGGATCGGGATGACTCCGGAAACGCGCCGCAGCGTCATGGCCGAATTGCCGGCCCGGCTGGAAACGATCGAGCGCCGACCGCGCCGGGAAACGCGCCGCAGCCGCATGGCGCGCGAACGCGACGCGCTTTCGTGAGGTGCTAATGAGCCGGCTTTTCTGGATCCTGATGGCAGCGATCGGGGTGGGAGCAGTCCTGCTCATGCTCAACGATTCTGCCGGCAGTACGCTCGGCGTCGAGAACTACGATTTCAGCCGGCTGATCTGGCTTGGCGCTTTCGGCGTCCTGATCGGCGCCGGCCTGCTTCGCTCGGGCCGGCCGTTGGGCGCCATGGCCCGCAACCTCGGCGCCTGGGCGGCCATCGTGCTCGCGCTGATCGCCGGCTATCAATACCGCTATGAACTGCAGGATGTCGCCAGCCGCGTGACGGCAGGCCTGGTCCCCGGCAGCCCGCTGGCGCTCGGCGTCGAAGACGGTCACGCCACGGTGACGCTCGACAAGGCGGACAACGGCCATTTCGAAGCGCGTATCCTGGTCAACGGCAACCCGGTTCGAGCGATAGTCGATACCGGCGCGACCAGCACCGTGCTGACGTCGGAAGACGCGCAAGCCGCCGGATTCAATCCAGCGGCGCTCAACTACACCATTTCAGTTTCGACCGCCAACGGCGTAGCACGCGCCGCGGCCGTGAGAACCGATCAGATTGCGATCGGCGGCATCACGCGCAAGGACATGCCGGTGATGATCGCCGCACCCGGCATGCTGAGCCAGAGCCTGCTTGGCATGAATTTCATCGGCTCGCTGTCGGGCTTCGATGTGCGCGGCGACCGCATGATCCTCAGGGATTGAGCTCCGGCTCTCAAACTCAGGCCGCTTCGGCTTCCACTCCACTGAGCTCGACAGCGGCAAAGGCCGTCTTCAGCACGTCCGGTCCGGCTCCGGGCCGGTTCGCCTCGGTGGACAGGATCTGGCGGTAGCGGCGCGCCCCCGGCAATCCGTGGAACAGCCCGACCATGTGACGTGTGACATGGCCAAGCCGCCCGCCCTGCTCGATATGACGTGCCGCATAGTCGGCCATGACGTCGATCAGCGCGGCGAAATCGAACGTGTCGGGCTTGGCGCCGTAGAAGGCGGCGTCCACGCCGACCAGAATGCCGGGCGAGTGGTAGGCGGCGCGGCCAAGCATAGCGCCGTCGACATGACGGAGATGCGCCTGCGCCTCATCAATCGACTGAATTCCGCCATTGATGCCAATGAATTTGTTCTGGTTTCTGGCCTTCAGTCGATAGACCCTGTCATAGTCGAGCGGCGGAACGTCGCGGTTTTCCTTGGGGCTCAGCCCTTCGAGCCATGCCTTGCGCGCATGCACCCACAGCGCGTCGGCGCCAGCATCGAAAACGCCGTCCGCCAGCGCGTCGAGTGCCGGCTCCGGGTCCTGCTCGTCGACGCCAATGCGACATTTGACGGTGACGGGAATTGTCACCGCTGCTTTCATCGCAGCGACGCAGTCGGCGACGAGGTCAGGCACTTTCATCAGGCAGGCGCCGAACGTACCCGACTGAACACGGTCCGATGGGCAGCCGACATTGAGGTTGATCTCGTCGTACCCAAAAGCTTCGCCGATGCGCGCCGCCTCGGCAAGCTTTTGCGGATCGGAGCCGCCGAGCTGCAACGCAACCGGATGTTCCGTCTCATCGAAGCCGAGAAGTCGCTCACGCGCACCATGGATGACTGCGTCGGCCACCACCATCTCGGTGTAGAGCAGCGCACGGCGCGTCAGCTGGCGGTGGAAGAACCGGCAATGCCTGTCCGTCCAGTCCATCATAGGGGCTATGGCAAGTTTGCTGTATATCATACTAAAGTCATTGTCTTTTTTGATCTTGTGCAGTCCAATTCCCGATCGGGTGGGAAAAGGCACCCGTCCAAACGTCGGGCATTTTACGATTGCATCGCCGGAACTGAAAGCCACTGGTTATCACGAAGTTTCCACTGCGCACATAGGGCACGGGTGGCTGCATGCCCGCTTGCGAGATCTCGAGAGCCATCCGCCCACGGGGCCACCGAAAGGCTTTCCGCAGGCGGCAGCTTTTAATATCGCGCCGACAAGTGCTGCTCAGCTTACTCCGGCCACGAGCCGGTAAAATCCGCGCGGACTTTGCTTTCGATCAAAGAATGCTCAGTGCATGTCGCTAGGCTTTGGGAGCATCGACCGAGGGGTGCATGCGAGAGAATGCTTCGGCGAAGACGACTGTCGATTGGCTAAATGTCGCTGACAGACAGGGGAACATGGAAGGATGTTCTTCCCCCTGTCTGCTCCTTCCGTCGAATTGACAGTGCGCTGATTGAAAGCGGAACCTGGCGCGACACTGGTTTGGGATGTGACGGAGCAGTCGGGGTTTTGGGAGGATAAGCATGGGCGAGGATCTATCCGGTCATCATGCCGACCGCATTCAGGCCGCGATCGCGTCCGACACGGCGGCGAGGTCCGCGCTGGTCGCCTCCTGGCGACGGTCTTCCAGCTTGCATCGGCTCAATCCGACCGATTGCAGCCCCCCACGCTATCTGACGGAGGCGGAATTGGGAGAGGTCCGGCAACATATCGAGCCACTCGTCCGGGCTGCTCAATCAAGTCTGGACCGGCTCTATCTTGCGGTGGGCGGCGTTGGATGCTGCGTTCTGCTCGCCCATCGCGACGGCGTTCCGGTCGAACGGCGCGGCGCGCCCGTGGATGACGAGACGTTTCATTCCTGGGGTCTGTGGACTGGTTCAGTCTGGAACGAGGAAAGCCAAGGCACCAATGGTATCGGCACTTGCCTGGTTGAACAGCGTGCGCTGACGATCCACCGCGACCAACATTTTCATACGCGCAACACCGGGCTGAGTTGCACCACCGCTCCAATCTACGATCACCAGGGAGAGCTTGCAGCCGCGCTTGATGTGTCCTCCTGCCGGGCCGACCTCACTGAAGCCTTTGCCAATCTTATTTCGATGGCCGTGGTCGATGCCGCGCGTCGGATCGAGGCGGAGACCTTCAAGATGGCATTCCCCAAGGCACGAATCCTTCTGGCGCCGGTGCCCGACAAGGGTTCCGGCGCGTTGATCGCCGTTGACGCCGACGGCCTCGTGGTCGGTGCGACACGTTCGGCTCGCCTGGCGCTTGGAATTACGCAACGGTGTTTCGACAAGCCAATGCCCGCAGCCGATCTGCTCGGCTGGGCCGAGGACGGCCCCGAAGTCCTCGCCGAGGCGGAGCGTGGCGTCCTGCAGCGGGCGCTGGCGCGGGCGGACGGAAATGTCTCGGCCGCGGCCCAGGCGCTCGGCATCAGCCGCGCGACGCTTCACCGCAAGCTCAACCGCCTGGACGTCCACAGGTCTCACTGACCATTCGAATCCTCGCGTGAGTGTCGCAATTCTGCGACACATCCCGTCCGCGCACCGTCCCCGACGCAGTGACAATGGCGATGGGAGATCGCAAGTCTCTTTCCAAGCGTCGCAACCCGCGACGTCAGCTTCGGGAGGAAGACACATGAACAAGGTTGAATTTTCACGTCCCGTAAAGGCGCCCTTCGACAGGCGCTACGGCAATTTCATCGGCGGCAAATGGGCCGAGCCGCACTCCGGTCGCTACTTCGAGAACTTCTCACCGGTGAACGGTCAGCTGCTGTGCGAGGTGGCGCGATCAGATGCCCACGACATCGAGGCGGCCCTGGACGCGGCCCATGCCGCCAAGGACGCCTGGGGGCGCACCAGTGTGGCGGAGCGCTCGCTTATCCTCAACCGCATCGCCGACCGTATGGAAGAGAACCTCGATCTCCTCGCATGCGCCGAAACCTGGGACAACGGCAAGCCGATCCGCGAAACGACTGCCGCCGACCTGCCGCTCGCCATTGATCATTTCCGCTATTTCGCCGGCGCCGTGCGCGGACAAGAAGGCAGCCTTTCGCAGATCGACGACGACACAGTTGCCTATCATTTCCACGAGCCGCTCGGCGTGGTCGGCCAGATCATCCCCTGGAACTTCCCGCTGCTGATGGCATGCTGGAAGCTTGCTCCTGCACTTGCCGCCGGAAACTGCGTGATCCTGAAGCCTGCCGAGCAGACACCGGCCGCCATCTTGCTGTGGGCCGATCTTGTCGGCGACCTGCTGCCTCCGGGCGTGCTCAACATCGTCAACGGCTTCGGCCTCGAGGCCGGCAAGCCGCTCGCGTCCTCGCCGCGTATTGCCAAGATCGCCTTTACCGGCGAGACCACGACGGGCCGGCTGATCATGCAATATGCCAGCCAGAACCTGATCCCCGTCACGCTCGAACTGGGTGGCAAGTCGCCCAACATCTTCTTCAAGGACGTTGTCGCCGAAGATGACGACTTCTTCGACAAGGCGATCGAAGGCTTCGTCATGTTCGCGCTGAACCAGGGCGAAGTCTGCACCTGTCCAAGCCGCGCGCTCATCCATGAATCGATCTACGATATCTTCATGGAACGTGCCCTCAAGCGCGTCGAGGCGATCGTGCAGGGCGATCCGCTCGATCCGGCAACGATGATCGGTGCCCAGGCCTCGTCCGAGCAGTTGGAAAAGATCCTGTCCTACATCGACATCGGCCGCCAAGAAGGCGCCGAACTACTGACCGGCGGCGAGCGCAATGTTCTGCCTGGTGATCTGGCCGGCGGCTACTACGTCAAGCCGACGGTGTTCAAAGGTCACAACAAGATGCGCATCTTCCAGGAAGAGATATTCGGGCCGGTGGTTTCGGTCACCACCTTCAAGGATGACGACGAAGCGCTGGCAATTGCCAACGACACGCTCTACGGCCTCGGCGCCGGTGTCTGGACCCGTGACAGCAACCGCGCCTACCGGTTCGGCCGCGCGATCCAGGCCGGCCGGGTCTGGACCAACTGCTACCACGCCTATCCCGCGCATGCGGCCTTTGGCGGCTACAAGCAGTCCGGCATCGGTCGCGAGACGCACAAGATGATGCTCGATCACTACCAGCAGACCAAGAACATGCTGGTTAGCTATAGCCCGAAAAAGCTCGGCTTCTTCTGATCGCCGCTTTGACTCACTGGCGCGGCTCCGTGACGGGCCGCGCCAAAGGAAATCGGAAATCAACATGCGAGCGAAGGTCCACCGCGACACCGGCAACCCTTGAACTGATCGCCGAAATCGTCGCCGACCACGGCCCGGTGCTGTTTCATCAATCCGGCGGCTGCTGTGACGGCTCTTCGCCTATGTGCGATCGGCAATGCGCCCTTCTATATCGGCTCGCCGCAATTCGCGGCCTGGAAGCATCTCATCATCGACGTTGTGCCTGGCCGCGGCGGCATGTTCTCGCTCGACAATGGACGGGAGAAGCGGTTCCTGACGCGGTCGACTATCTGCGCCGTTCCGATGTGATTGTGCATCGGGCTGCTTGCTGTTTGTCCTGGCGCAACGAGCATCTCGCAAAGCCGATGCAACATGTCCGCTTGCAAACGCGGGCAAAGCGTCATGAAACGCAAACTCACCGACGACGCCACTATGGACGAAATAATGCACGATTTTCCAGCGGCCATCCGCGTCGTGCTCCAGCACGGCATGCTTTGCGTCGGCTGCCCGATCGCTTCATTCCACACCGTTTCCGACGCGGCACGGGAGCATCATCTGAACGAGGAGCAACTCAGCAGCGATTTGCAGGCCGCGATCGAAAACACCGACTGAGGCTAGCTTTTCTCTACGCGGCCTTCCGCGATCAGCAGGAGCCGGTGAGGTTCGACCACGGTCACCTTCTGGCGCCCGCTTTTGACCAATCCCTGCTCTTCCCATGCCGAGAGCAGCCGGCTCACCGTATGGAGCGTCGTTCCCGTCATCTCGGCGATGTCCTGGCGTGAGATCGGGAAGTCGATCAGAATCCCTTCCTCGGTCTTCCTGCCCGTCTGCTTGACCAGCTTGAGCAGGGCGTGGGCGACGCGCTGATCCACCTGCTCGGTCGACATCTCGATGACCCGGGTATGAGCGTCCTGCAACCTGCTGCCGACGGTCTTGTAAGTGTTGGCGCTGAAGCTCGGGAAATCCATTGCGAATGTCGGCCATAGCTGGCTTGGCCAGGCAAGAGCCACGCAATCGACGGCAGCGATCGCATTTGCCGGATAGGTGGTGCGGCCCAGCGCATGGGCGATACCCATCAACTCACCCGGACTGATGTAGCGCACAATTACCTCCCGGCCGTCAGGCATCGATCTCACGACGCGCACATGTCCGTCGAGCAGCAGGAAAAAGGAATGTGCTTCCTGCTCCTGCTCGAATACAGGTTGGTCCTTGGCAATCCGGAGCGATCTGGCCTGTCCGACTATGCGGTCGAGATCCGTGACGGCCACGCCCTCAAAGGCAAAAAGCCCGGCAATCAGCGAGCGATCGAGGTTAGCCAACTCTGTCCCCTCCCGAATCCGACTATCTGCAAGGCACCCAACCGGTCTGGTAGAGAGTGTTCCCATGCCGACAGGCGGGCGGCAAGGGGGCACGTGCATTGTGACGTGCATGGGCGACGCCGCATGGGAACCCAAGCGCTTTTTTTGCTCAAGAGTTTGCGCCAGCGCAAATCGCCAAATCGTCCGGCGGCTTAGAAAGGAGCACGGTCGACGCCGTGACGAACTCAAGAAAGGACTTCCCTATGAAACTGCCTCTGATTGCCGCGGCCATCGCCCTGCTTACCATAGCCGGCTCCGCAAATGCCGAAGAACACGTGGTCCAAATGCTGAACAAGGGAGAGAAAGGCTCGATGGTGTTCCAGCCTGCCTTTATCCGGGCGGTACCTGGAGACACGATCAAGTTCGTGCCGACCGACAAGTCCCACAATGCCGAGATCATTAAGGGAATGATCCCGGACGGTGCTGAACCGTTCAAGGGGAAAGCCAGTGAGGAAATAACGGTCACCCTTACCAAGGAAGGGGTCTACGGTGTCAAATGCGCCCCGCACTACGGCATGGGCATGGTTGCGCTGATCGTCGTCGGCAAGCCCATCAATCTTGAAGCGGCGGAAGCCGTCAAGCAGATCGGAAAAGCCAAACCTGTATTCGCCGACCTGTTCGCCGAAGCAACCAAGGTCACTGCTAACTGACCCGTTCTTCATGGATGCCGCTCCGGTTCGCAATGTTCCGGAGCCAGAGGCCGGACGGATCGGGGAGGGTCTGTTCGGCCTGTTTTATTTGGCACTGCGCGCCGCGGCGTCGCTTCGCTGCACAGCATCCCTAAACCAGAGACCTGCGAAAGACATTGGATTTGCGCTAACGCAAAGACTTGACCAGTGCGCAGTTTATTCTGAGCCCATCAAGTAGCGATAGCCAAGGAGATGGAAATGCTCACGAGACGCGAAGCTTTGTTAGGATCTGTCCTTACCGCCGCCGCTGCCGCGGCCGTTGTCGCAATGCCGGCAGTGGCGAGCTCGAAGGAAGTCGCGGGATTGCCGCGCGAAAAGGTCACCCTGGTGGCGCCGCCATTTGTCCACGCTCACGAGCAGGTGGCCAAGGGCGGTCCAAAAGTCGTCGAATTCACCATGACGATCGAAGAAAAGCCGATCGTCATCGATGCCGATGGAACGCAGCTCAATGCCATGACCTATAATGGCTCAATTCCCGGCCCTCTGATGGTTGTGCATCAAGACGACTATATCGAGCTCACGCTAATCAACCCCGACACGAACACGCTTGCCCACAACATCGACTTTCACGCAGCTACCGGGGCTCTCGGCGGCGGCGGGCTGACGCTGATCAATCCCGGCGAGCAAGTCACGCTGCGCTTCAAGGCCACCCGCACCGGCACGTTCGTCTACCATTGCGCGCCCGGCGGCGCGATGATCCCGTGGCACGTCGTGTCGGGGATGAGCGGTGCGGTGATGATATTGCCTCGGGACGGCCTCAAGAACGACAAGGGCGACCCTATCCGCTATGACCACATCTACTACATCGGCGAAAACGACTTCTACATCCCGCGCGACGAGCAGGGGAAATTCAAGAAGTACGACTCGGCCGGCGACAATTACGACGACACCGTCAAGGTCATGCGCGGGCTGATCCCGACCCATGTCGTGTTCAACGGCAAGGCAGGATCGCTGACCGGCGCGAACGCCATGAAGGCCAAGGTCGGCGAAACCGTTCTGATCGTCCATTCCCAGGCCAATCGCGATACCCGACCTCACCTGATCGGCGGTCATGGCGATTATGTCTGGGAACAGGGCAAATTCGCGAACCCGCCGTCCAAGGATCTGGAAACATGGTTCATCCGTGGCGGGTCGGCAGGTTCGGCACTCTACACCTTCCTGCAGCCGGGCATCTATGCCTATGTAAACCACAATCTGATCGAGGCAGTCGAACTCGGAGCGACCGCGCACTTCACGGTCGAAGGAACCTGGGACGACGATCTGATGATGCAGGTCGAAGCGCCCAAGGCAATTGCCTCGTAGACGGAGATCCGATCCTCGGTGCAACCCCGGCAAAGCCGAAGGGTTGCACTCGCGGCGGACTTGATGCCATGTCCTTCGATCCTGTCTTCACCTTCGGAACAATTGGAGCTGCCGCGCTGATAGGTCTCGGCATGAACCATGCGCTCGACAATTCCTTGGAGGTCCCGCCACCGGTAGCCATGAGCGACGTGGTGGTCCTCGGGCCCGGCAGTTTCGATCATCCACAGCCGGGCGAATTCCTCCAGAAGAACCACTCCGTCGCGGCGCCTGTCGCGCGGGAGTCCATCAATGCTCCACTGGAGATCATGAAATACCAGGTGAGCCTGTCCGACTATGAGCACTGCGTGGCGGACGGCGCCTGCAAGCTGGCCGACCCGCGCAAGATCGGCAACGTTCCGGTCACAGGCGTCAGCCACATCGATGCCGAAGCCTATGCGACGTGGCTTTCAGCCCGCACGGGCGAGACATGGCGGCTGCCGACGGACGTCGAGTGGGCGTATGCCGCCGGCGAACGGTTCCGGGGCGACATAGAGAGTGATGAAAGCGACCCGAACAACCCGGCGCTGCGCTGGCTCGCTCAATACCGCATCGAAACGGCGCTCGGACGCAAGCCGGATCCTGAACCAAGGGTCCAGGGGGACTTTGGTATCAACTCCAAGGGAGTGGCGGACGTTGCCGGCAACATCTGGGAATGGACGTCGACGTGCTACATCCATGCAACCATGGCCAGCGACGGCGTGGGCGTTGTGAGTTCGATAGACAATTGCGGAGTGCATGTTGTGGAAGGCTTCCACCGCACTTACATGTCGAACTTCATCCGCGACGGCAAGAGCGGCGGCTGCGCGGTTGGAACCCCGCCCGACAATCTGGGTTTCCGGCTGGTCCGCGATCGGCCCAGTCTTGTGCAAGCTACCCTTCGGCGCCTCGGATTATCCTGACAACATAGACAAGAGTCATGATGACATCGAAATCAGCTTTGACAGATCGGGCGCGCCCCGTCGCGGAACAGCCTTTGGACCATGCTGGCGTCGATCGGGGGTCAATTGGAAAACTAGTCCGCGAGTTCTATGCCAAGATCAGGAGCAACGAGCGGCTCGGGCCGATTTTCGCACGCGAGATCACCGGCGACTGGGAGCCCCACCTGGAGAAAATGACGGACTTCTGGAGTTCGGTCATCCTGAAAAGCGGCGACTATCACGGACGGCCGGTGCCGGCGCACCTCAAGCTCAAGGATGTTACCGAGGACGACTTCGAGATCTGGCTGGCCCTGTTCGGCCGGACGGCAGCCGACCTCTTTGCCCCCGAAACGGCGGCGGTGTTTGTCGATCGCGCCGAACGGATAGCGACAAGCTTGAAGCTCGCGATGTTCTTTCGCCTCACCCCCGCCGCGACCGACGGCAGCCAATAGGCTGGTTTTGGCGAAACAGGGCCGGCACTTCAAAGGCCAGTGCCGGGTTTGATTTTGCGCAAGGAAATTGTCCTCGGAATTCGTAATTTCCTTGCATGGCTCTCAATCTCTTCGTCGGCACGATCGTCATAAGCCTGACGGTCCTGGTTCACACTTTTGGCCTGATGGCCGTTACCCATGCGATGGGGCACCTGGTCGCCAGATTTCGTATGCACGGACGCCGCAGCCGTATCGTCGCAATGATCAGCGTGGTGATGGGGCTCTTTGCCGTCATGACCGCGGAGGTCTGGCTCTGGGCGGGGTTATACAGGCTGCTTGATATCTTCGCCGATTTCGAAACCGCACTGTATTTTTCGACCATTACCTTTTCGACCGTCGGTTATGGCGACATCGTGCCCGCTCACGAGTGGCGTGTCCTGGCGGCGCTCGAGGGCGTGAACGGATTCCTGCTTATCGGCTGGTCGACCGCCTATCTTATTGCGGCAGGCACCCGCATCGGTCCGTTCAAGGCCGGCGAGCATTTCTGACCCAAGGCGATAATTCAGACCGCGGCCGAATGCTTGGCTTTGCCGGCTTCGAAATATTTATCGAACTTCGCCGCGATGCTTCTGACAAAGGGGCGACTTTCCGCCGGCACGACGAAACTGTCGCCATCAAGCTCGAGCAACCGCGCAGGATCATGGAGGGCTGTTGTACTTGCCTTGCTGAGAAGGCTTTGGCCGGCTTGGCCGAAGCGCTCAACCAACTCGATCGCCGAGAAGGCGAAGTCACACATCAGCCGCTCGATTACCCAGCCGCGTACGCGGTCGTCGTCGGAAAGCTCGATACCCCGCACAGCGGACAGCCCTCCCGCTTCAACCAGGCGTGCATATTCGCTGGTCGAAGGCATGTTCTGTGCATAGCCCTGCCGAAACTGGCTGATTGATGACGGCCCGAGCCCGATCAATGTTTCGCAGCGATCCTCCGTGTAGCCCTGAAAGTTCCGGCGCAGAGTTCCTGCGCGGGCTGCAAGCGCCAGGGCATCGCCCGGTTTGGCGAAATGGTCGAGGCCGATTGCTTCGTATCCCCGGTCCACGATCACCCGTGCCGCCAGCTGCGATTGAGCAAACCGCTCCGCGGGACCGGGCAGCCACGCCTCGTCGATCATCGTTTGGTGTTTCTTGAACCAGGGCACATGCGCGTAGCCGAAGAGTGCCATTCTGTCCGGTTCCAGAGTCAGCGCCTGCGCCACGGTGGAACAGACACTCTCCCTGGTCTGATGCGGCAACCCGTAAAGCAGGTCCAGATTGACCGATTCGACGCCGCGCGAACGAACGCCGTCGACGACCGCCTTGGTCTGCAGGAAGCTTTGCTCGCGGTTGATCGCTTTCTGCACTTTCGGTTCGAAATCCTGCACGCCGAGACTCGCTCGCGTCATGCCTATTTCGGCGAGCGCATCAAGGCGTGCTTCGTCCATATCATTGGGTTCGATTTCGACGCTGATCTTGGCGTCGGGAAGAAAATCGAAGCTGTTACGCAAGACGGTTGCCAGCGCAACCATGTCGTCTGGCTTGAGCATCGTCGGCGAACCACCGCCGAAATGAACTGCCCGCACGCGACCTTTGCCTGCGACAAGACTGGCGACTGTGACGATCTCGGCATGCAGTGAGCGGAGATAGATCCTCACCGGTTCATAGTGGCGGGTCTGCTTCGTATGGCAGGCACAGAACCAGCAAAGCTTATCGCAGTAGGGAATGTGCAAATAGAGCGAGATCTCGTCACCGCTGTCGAGTGCCTGCATCCAGCCACGACAAACGGCGGCATCAACGCCTGGATGGAAATGCGGCGCGGTCGGGTAGCTGGTATAGCGTGGAACGTTCTCACCGAGCCTGGCAACGAATTCTGGCCGCATGTCGCTATCCGATCCTCTTTGCATGCGCGACACTGGTCACTTTGGTCGCCGGCGGCCTTGATTTCGGTCAAGGCCTCGCAGACAAACTGCCGCAAGGCTTTTTTCTCCGCCGATGCTACGTTGCCGGCACATGGAACCCATTGGACGATCAAGATGACGGTGCGCCAGGACGTTCACAGTGCCGGCATTCCAGTGCTTTGCCAGTCGTGCGAGGCACGGCATCGCGGCGTTTGCGGCGCACTCGATCCCGAGCAATTGGTGGGGCTCGCCAAGACCTCGTCCAAACAACAGGTCAAACCGGGCATGGAGTTGATCGGTGACGCAGAGACCGTCGACTGCTATTCCAATGTGCTTTCCGGCGTGGTGAAGCTCACCAAGAGCCTTTCGGATGGACGCCAGCAGATTGTTGGCCTGCAGTTCGCTCCCGATTTCCTGGGCAGGCCCTTCAAGGCGGAAAGTGCGATCAACGCCGAGGCCGCAACCACCGTTTCCTTGTGTTCGTTTCCGAAGGCCGCCATCGAGCGCATGATGAAGGAATCGCCAGAGCTCGAGCATCGTCTCTTCAAGCAGACGCTCAATGAACTGGACGAAGCACGCGACTGGATGGTGACGCTGGGGCGCAAGAGTGCATCGGAAAAGGTGGCGAGCTTTCTCCTGATGATCGCCAAAAATATCGATCCCGCAGTTGACGCGGCGGCCGAGTCGACAAGCTTTGACCTGCCGCTGACACGCGCCGACATCGCCGATTTCCTCGGCTTGACGATCGAGACGGTCAGCCGCCAACTGACCAGGCTGCGAACAGACAGCGTAATTCGGATCGACAACAACCGGCACGTGACTGTGGAGAACATGAGCCGGCTGGAACGCCGCTCCGGCGCCTAACCGGCATCGACGACCCCGATCAGCGGCAGGACGTGCTCGCGTTCGAAGGCGATATGCCGGCGCAAGCCTTCGAAGAAGCCACGCAACATGAAGCCGATAGCCTCGGCATTCTCGACTGTCTCGCCATGGCCGATGGCCAGCAGGATTTCAGTCACCTCGCCGGCAAAGCATTCGTCCTCGACATGTTCGGCACGCAATCGACGAATTGAAGCACGGTTGGCATCGCTGCTGGTCGAAGCAGCCTCGTAGACCGGAAAGATGACCGTCTCTTCGTATTGGTGAACGTTGCGTAATAGCGGAACGATCGCATTGGCTGCAGCCAGACATGACAGGCAGTCGACCCTGGGCAGGGTGTCGGCTATTCTTTCCAAGGCATCGCAGAGCTGCAGCTTTTCCTGATGCGCACGTTTCATCAGCGTCGCCGGGACCGCTTCTCTGTCAGATCGAACTGTCAGTATCGAGCCGTCGCGGCTCGTTTCGAACAGCGTCGATCCCGGCTCCCTCTCCCTGTTCAATAACAGTCTCCTGATCGTTTGCGCGAGCAACGCTGCCCAATCCAAAAACAAATGGCTTTGACATGGATCAAGGCGGCGACAACGCGACTGCTGAATTGGTGTCAAGCGGATTGGCGTCCGCGCATCGGTATCGGAGGTCGGGGACAGGTCATGAAGTTCGGCACGCAAATCTTCGCTTTGGGCCTGTTCACATTCGGGGCTCTTGTGGCAGCCGGGTTCGGTGCGGACGAGCCATTCCGGCAGCATATGTGGGTGCTGTTTTTTGTGCTGCTCGGCTTTGTCGCCATCCTCATCCGCAACACGAATTTCAAGGTCGCCGCTCCGATCGACCCGTCCGCCTATATGGATGGGCCAATCCGCTATGGCGCCATCGCCACCATGTTTTGGGGTGTCGTCGGTATGCTGGTCGGCGTCGTCATTGCGTTGCAGCTTGCCTACCCCGATCTCAACATTCAGCCCTGGTTCAACTTCGGCCGTCTGCGGCCATTGCATACGTCGGGCGTCGTCTTCGCCTTCGGCGGCAATGCGCTGCTCTGCACGTCCCTCTATGTCGTCCAGCGCACCTGCCGCGCCCGCCTATTCGGCGGCGATCTCGGTTGGTTCGTGTTTTGGGGCTACCAGCTCTTCATCGTTATGGCCGCGACCGGCTACCTGCTCGGCATCACCGAGAGCCGCGAATACGCCGAGCCCGAATGGTATGTGGATATCTGGCTGACCATCGTCTGGGTCGCCTATCTGATCCTGTTCCTGGGCACGATCCTGAAACGCAAGGAGCCGCATATCTACGTCGCCAACTGGTTTTACCTCTCCTTCATCGTCACCATCGCGATGCTGCATGTGGTCAACAACCTGTCGATGCCGGCCTCATTCCTGGGATCCAAGAGCTACTCCGCCTTTTCCGGGGTCCAGGACGCCCTGACGCAATGGTGGTACGGCCACAATGCCGTTGGCTTCTTCCTGACCGCCGGCTTCCTAGGCATGATGTATTATTTCGTGCCCAAGCAGGCAAACAGGCCGGTCTATTCCTACCGCCTGTCGATCGTCCATTTCTGGGCAATCATCTTTCTCTACATCTGGGCCGGACCGCATCACCTGCACTACACCGCCCTGCCCGATTGGGCGCAGACGCTCGGCATGGTGTTTTCGATCATGCTGTGGATGCCGTCATGGGGCGGCATGATCAACGGCCTGATGACGCTGTCGGGCGCCTGGGACAAGCTACGCACCGATCCGATCATCCGCATGATGGTGATGGCCATTGCCTTCTACGGAATGTCGACCTTCGAAGGTCCGATGATGTCGATCAAGGCGGTCAACTCGCTGTCGCATTATACCGACTGGACAATCGGACACGTCCATTCGGGCGCACTCGGCTGGGTCGGCATGATCTCGTTCGGCGCGCTCTATTACATGGTGCCGAAGCTCTGGAACCGTAACCGTCTCTATTCGCTGCGGCTGGTCACCTGGCACTTCTGGCTGGCGACACTCGGGATCGTCGTCTACGCCTCGGTCATGTGGGTGTCGGGCATCATGCAGGGCCTGATGTGGCGCGAATACGACGAGCAGGGCTTCCTGGTCTACTCCTTCGCCGAAACGGTCGCCGCCATGCACCCCTACTATGTGATGCGCGCAATCGGTGGAGCCATGTACCTCTCCGGCGCCCTGATCATGGCCTGGAATATCGCCATGACCATCCTTGGATACCAGCGCGAGGAAGAGCCGATGCCCGGCTCCGTTCCCGCCCTTCAGCCTGCCGAATAAGGAGCCAGAAAATGGGCTTGATGGACAAACACGCGCTGATCGAGAAGAACGCCACGCTTCTTCTCGTAGGTTCACTTCTCGTCGTCACCGTGGGTGGCATCGTCGAGATCGCACCTCTCTTCTACCTCGACAATACGATCGAGAAGGTCGAAGGCATGCGGCCCTACTCGCCGCTCGAGCTCGTCGGGCGCAACATCTATGTGCGTGAGGGATGCTATCTCTGCCATAGCCAGATGATCCGCCCGTTCCGTGACGAGGTCGAGCGCTATGGGCATTACAGCCTGGCGGCCGAGTCGATGTATGACCATCCCTTCCAGTGGGGATCGAAGCGTACCGGTCCGGACCTCGCCCGGGTTGGCGACCGCTACTCCAATCTTTGGCATGTCGAGCACCTCACGGACCCTCGTTCCGTGGTGCCTGAATCGATCATGCCGAGCTATGCGTTCCTGAAAGACACGCCGATCAAGGTGAAGGACTTCTCGACGCACCTGGTCGCCAACAGGTATGTCGGCGTCCCCTACAGCGATGACATGGTCGCACACGCGAACGCCGATTTGATGGCGCAGTCCGATCCCAACGCCGACACCTCCGGCCTCGAGGCCCGCTACCCAAAAGCCAAGACCGGCGACTTCGACGGCAACCCGCAACAGGTGACGGAGATGGACGCGCTGGTCGCCTACCTGCAGATGCTCGGCACGCTGGTCGATTTCAAGAATTATGACGAAGCCGCCGGCTACCGCTGAGGAGTTTTATCCATGGATTACAATTTGATGCGAGAGTTCGCCGACAGCTGGGGGCTGGTCGCCATGGCCCTTTTCTTTGTCGGCGCGATCGCCTTTGCCCTACGCCCCGGCAGCCGCAAGCTTGCCGACGAAGCTGCCCGGATTCCCCTTGAGGACGAGTGATCATGAGCGACGAGCACATCGATGAAATCTCTGGCGTTTCGACCACCGGCCACGAATGGGATGGCATCCGTGAGTTGAACAACCCGCTTCCGCGCTGGTGGGTGATAACGTTCTACATCACGATTGTCTGGGCGATTGGATACACCGTCGCCTATCCGGCATGGCCTTTGCTGCATTCGGCAACGAAGGGCGTTCTCGGCTATTCGAGCCGCAACGAAGTCAAGAACGAGCTGTCGGCGGCTGACGCGGCGAAGGGAAAATATGTCGCCGCGATAGAATCGAAGAGTGTTTCGGAGATCGCGGCAGACGATACGCTACGCGAATTCGCCGTCGCCGCAGGTGGCGCCGCGTTCAGGGTCAATTGCGTCCAGTGCCATGGTTCCGGCGCCCAGGGCTCCAAGGGCTTCCCCAACCTCAATGACGACGACTGGCTGTGGGGCGGTAAGGCGGATCAGATCCAACAGACGGTCACGCATGGCATCCGCTTCGCTTCCGATCCGGATACGCGCCTTTCGGAAATGCCGGCCTTTGGCGACATCATCACCGCCGACCAGATCAAACAGGTCAGCGCCTATGTGGCCAGCCTGTCCGAAACCGTTGGCGATCAATCGATGTTGGCGCCTGGCGCCAAGGTTTTTGCGGAAAACTGCGTGGCCTGTCACGGTGACAATGCAAAGGGCAACAAGGAGCTCGGCGCCCCGGATCTGACCGATGCCATCTGGCTCTACGGATCGGGCGAAGCGGCCATCGCCGCCCAGGTCACAACGCCGAAACAAGGCGTGATGCCGGCCTGGGGCGCGCGCCTGGGCGAAACCAGGGTCAAGGAACTGGCGGTCTACGTGCATTCGCTCGGCGGTGGAGAATAGGAACGGGGGTCTATTCTCCGGCCCTCACCGCCCAAGCGACGAGGCCCGGCTCTGCCGGGCCTCGATTTGTTTTCGTCTGCCCCGGCGATTGACCTGCATCAACGCGGCGCAATCCGGTGGGCGGCACAATACGGTCGACGATGTATTTCGCGCATCTGCCTGCGCCCAGTCAGGACAGTTGCCCGGCGAAATCACGAGCCGCGCGACGGGAGAAACCAGTGCTGGACAATACGCAGGTAGAACGGCTCGAAGCGGAGGCGGTCAACTCCGCCAAAGTGCGACAGCCGATGTATGCCGCGCGCAAGAAGATATTTCCGAAGCGGGCCACGGGGAATTTTCGCCAGTTCAAATGGCTGGTGATGGCGGTCACGCTTGGTATTTATTATCTAACGCCGTGGCTGCGCTGGGACCGTGGCCCGTTTGCCCCCGACCAGGCAGTGCTGCTCGATGTCGCCAACAGGCGTTTCTACTTCTTCTTCATCGAGATATGGCCGCAAGAATTCTACTATGTGGCAGGCCTTCTGGTCATGGCTGGCGTCGGTCTTTTCCTGATCACGTCGACTGTCGGTCGTGCCTGGTGCGGCTACGCATGCCCGCAGACAGTATGGGTCGATCTGTTTCTGGTGGTCGAGCGGGCCATCGAGGGCGATCGGAATGCACGCATCAAGCTCGATGCCGCTTCCTGGAGCCCCCGCAAGCTCGCACTGCGGGTATCGAAACACGCCATCTGGCTGATCATAGGTGCGGCGACCGGCGGCGCCTGGATCTTCTATTTCGCCGATGCGCCGACCCTGCTCGGCGAACTCTTCACTTGCACGGCGGCTCCTGTCGCCTACACCACCGTCGCCGTGCTGACGGCGACGACCTACACGTTCGGCGGGCTGATGCGCGAGCAGGTCTGCACGTATATGTGCCCGTGGCCGCGCATCCAGGCAGCCATGCTCGACGAAAGTTCGCTCACCGTCACCTACAATGACTGGCGCGGCGAACCGCGCACGCGTCATGCCAAGAAGGTCCAGGCCGCCGGACAGCCGGTCGGGGATTGCGTCGACTGCAATGCCTGCGTCGCTGTCTGCCCGATGGGGATCGACATTCGCGATGGCCAGCAGCTCGAATGCATCACCTGTGCGCTCTGCATCGACGCCTGCGATGGTGTCATGGACAAGCTTGGCAAGGAGCGTGGGCTGATCTCCTACGCGACCCTCTCCGACTACAACGCCAACATGATGTTGGCGACTGCGGGCGGCTCCGGTTCAGTCAATCCGTCGCTGGTCAGAACAGACAACGGCCTGTTTTCAGACAGGGTGGCTCATTTCCATATCCGCAAGATCTTTCGCCCGCGCACCTACGTCTACATGGCTATGTGGTCGTTGATTGGCCTGGGCCTGCTCTATTCGCTGCTGACGCGCGACCGCCTCGAGATCAATGTCCTGCACGATCGCAATCCGCAATTCGTGACGCTGTCCGACGGCTCCATCCGCAATGGCTATACCGTCAAGCTGCTGAACATGATCCCCGAACCAAGAACGGTCATCGTCACCATAGCAGGCTTGCCAGGCGCAGAGATGAGCATCGTCGGTGTCGACCTTCCCGCCGGTCGCTCTTTTGCGATCCAGGTCGAACCCGACCGGCTCAGGATGTTGAAGGTTTTTGTGCGCCTGCCTGCCGAGCAGATCCATGGCGAAGCGCAGACCTTCACTCTTCAGGTCGAAGACAAAGCGAGTTTCGAGTCGAGCGAATACACCGCCACCTTCAACGCGCCGGAGAAAGCCAGATGAACGCCACCACGCGAAGATCCCGCGAATTCACCGGCAGGAACATGTTGGCGATTATCCTTGCCTTCTTCGGGGTGGTCATCGCGGTCAATCTGGCGATGGCGACGCTTGCCAACACGAGCTGGACCGGCCTGGTCGTCGAAAACACCTATGTGGCGAGCCAGGAATTCAACAGGAAGGCCGAGGAAGGGCGCGCGCAGGCAGCCCTCGGCTGGACCGGCAAGCTGACCATCGCATGGGGCGAAGTCCGCTACAGCCTCACCGACGCCGCCGGCAAGCCGGTCCCCTTGCATGGCGTCAAGGTGCTGTTCCGCCATCCCGCTTACGAAAAAGAGGATGAGTCCATCAAGCTCGCCCTCGCCTCGGATCAGGAATTCGCCGCCCTGCACACGCCTAAGGATGGTGTCTGGATCGTCGAAGTCGACGCCGATGCCGGCCTGAAGGAACCTTTTCGCGACGTGCGCAGGATCATGATTTCCCATGGAGCGCTGAAATGAGCTGCTGTGCGCCGGGCGCCGAAATGGCGCTGGATCTGGTCGGCGCCACCTCGGTCCTGCCATCCAGCCAGGAAATCAGGCTGGCAAGCCGATCTCTTGGCGATGATCTTCGTCAGACCGACCTTTCCGTACCGACTGTTCACTGCGGCGCCTGCATCCAGACCATAGAGACGGCGTTGGGGAAACTCGATCACGTCGAGGCCGCTCGCGTCAACCTGTCAACGAAGCGGGTTTCGGTCCGGTGGCGCGGGGACGAGGTTCCACCGTTCGTCACCGTGCTTGAGAGGCTAGGTTATCAAGCTCACCTGTTCGAGACCGAGATCGATGCAAAGGACAAGACGCTCTCGGAGCTTATCCGCGCCGTCGCTGTTGCGGGCTTCGCGGCGGGTAACATCATGCTGCTTTCGGTCTCGGTCTGGTCCGGTGCCGAAGGCGCGACACGCGACCTGTTCCACTGGGTCTCAGCGCTGATTGCCATCCCCGCACTCGCCTTCGCCGGCGGCATCTTCTTCCGCTCGGCCTGGAATGCGTTGCGCCACGGTCGCATGAACATGGACGTGCCGATCGCGGTGGGGGTCTCGCTCGCTTACGCAATGAGCCTCTATGAGACGATCAACCATGGCGATCACGCCTATTTCGACGCGTCGGTGTCGCTGCTGTTCTTCCTGTTGATCGGCAGGACGCTGGATCACGTCATGCGGGAGCGCGCCCGCACCGCCGTGAAGGGCCTGTCGCAGCTGGCCGCGCGTGGGGCCATGGTGCTGCGCGCCGACGGCGCGCGCGACTACCTGCCGGTTGGCGAGATCGAACCGGAAATGCTCCTGCTGATCGCGGCAGGCGATAGGATACCCGTCGACGGCGAGATCATCCAAGGGGCGTCGGATCTCGACTGCTCGCTGGTTTCCGGCGAGAGCAACCCCCGAAGCGTAACGCCAGGCGAACCCGTGCAGGCTGGCGTGCTCAACTTTACCGGCTCGCTGACGATCAAGGCGACAGCCGCCGCGAAGGATTCGTTCCTGGCGGAAATGGTTCGGATGATGGAAGCTGCCGAGGGCGGCCGGGCACATTATCGCCGGATCGCCGATCGCGTTTCAGCGCTTTATGCCCCGGTGGTTCATCTTACCGCCTTCGTGACGTTCCTCGGCTGGATGGCGGCGACTGGCGACTGGCATCGGGCGATGACCATCGCCATTGCCGTTCTCATCATCACATGCCCATGCGCGCTCGGCCTCGCCGTGCCGATCGTTCAGGTGGTCGCCGCGCGGCGCCTGTTCGAGAACGGCATCATGGTCAAGGACGGTTCGGCCATGGAGCGCCTGGCGACGATCGATGCCGCGGTGTTCGACAAGACCGGAACGCTCACGCTCGGAAAGCCCCGGCTCGTCAATGCATCGTCGATCGATCCGGCCATGCTGGCCATTGCAGCCGACATGGCAGCGCATTCGCGCCACCCGTTTTCAAGAGCCATAGCCGGCTTTGCCGCGCCTGGCGGGCAGCGCAAATTCGATGCCGTCACCGAGCACCCGGGATTCGGCATCGAGGCCGCTGCCGCCGGAAACATCTGGCGGCTGGGTCGACGCGGATGGGCTGGATGGAAAGCCCGCACCGGCGGCGAAGGCCGACACGGCTATGGCGGGACGGTTCTGACAAAAGACGGGATCATCGTCGCGACCTTCGATTTCGAGGATGCGCCGCGTGCCGACGCCAGGGCAGCGATCGAGCGATTGAACGATGCCGGGGTGTCGGTGCGGATGCTGTCGGGGGATACGGCCGCCGCCTGCGGCGAAGTCTCGAAAATGCTGGGTATCGACGACTTCATTCCGTGCTTGCTGCCATCCGGCAAGGTCGAATGCATCGAGACCCTGGCAAGAGAGGGACAGCGGGTTCTGATGGTTGGCGACGGCCTCAACGACACGCCTGCACTGAGCGTCGCGCATGTGTCGATCGCGCCGGCCACCGCGGCCGACATCGGCCGCAATGCCGCCGATTTCGTATTCCTGCGTGAAAGCCTCGCGGCAGTGCCTCTCGCGCTGGACGTCTCGCGCAAGGCAGGGAGCCTGATCCGCCAGAACATCGCGATCGCCATCGTATACAATGCGGTCGCCGTTCCGATCGCCATTCTGGGACACGTCACGCCTCTGATCGCTGCGATCGCCATGTCGGCCTCATCGCTGCTTGTCATCGGAAATGCGCTGCGTCTGCAAGGCTTCGTGTCGAACGGACAGGCGCAAAGCTCTCGACAGGACGGGCGCCACGGTATCAGCAGCCAATTGGCACAACCCCGATGACGACTCTTTCCTACCTCATACCCGTGGCCCTCTTCCTTGGCGCCCTTGGACTTGGGGGCTTTCTGTGGGCCTTGAGAAGCGGTCAATATGAAGATCTCGATGGAGCCGCAGAACGGATCCTGATCGATGGCGACGACAAGCCGCAAGGCTGACTCGGGCGCCGGGGTCGCTCAAACACCGCTGGGACCGGTGACCCAGATCAAAGCGCACAGCCCATAAATCTGGATAGTCAGGGATAAACATCCGAGGAGGCAGGCATGCGAGCAGAAGCGATAATGACCACGCCCGTCGTCGAAATAGACCCTGACGCTTCGATTGCCGATGCGGCACGGTTAATGCTTTCGAAAGGGATCAGCGGCCTGCCTGTCATTCGCAGCGACGGCACGCTGGTGGGGATCGTTAGCGAGGGCGATTTTCTGCGCCGGGAAGAACTGGGCACGCGACGCACGCGTCCGCGTTGGCTGGAGACTCTGGTCAGCCCAGGAAGGGCCGCCGACGAATATGTTCAAGCCAACGGAAGGCGTATCGAAGAGGTGATGACGGCGGATGTCGTTACGGTATCACCTGGCACATCGCTGTCCAGGACGGTCGAGCTCATGACACGCCATCACGTCAAACGCATTCCGGTCGTCGACGGTGGCAAGGTGGTCGGCATCGTGACCCGCTCCGACATGCTGCGCGCGTTGCGGCACCGATAGACGACGAACAAATCCGTCAGGACGTCCTTGCCGAACTTGCGAAGCAGAAATGGACCGGCAAGGACATGATCGACGTGACCGTGAACGCAGGGGCGGTGCAACTGAGCGGCGCCATCTTCGACGAACGCGAGCGCCAGGCAGCCATCGTCGCCGCCGAAAATGTCGCCGGCGTCAAGGCCGTCAGGGACAACCTCTTCTGCGCCGGACCGCTGTCGGTCGTCCTGGTTTCGTAGGCATTTGGCCACAGAAGCTGAGAAGGCAGGGACGGTCGCCCTCAGAGCTCGAAGCACTAGACTACGACTAGCGTTGGCCGGCCGCATGTTGCAGACGTGCGATCAAATCCCGGTTGCGGCAATAGTCGGGTGGATCATCGGCTTGCTGGTGTTCGTCGAGCCAAATTGCGCATTCGTCCTGGTGGCCGCAGGAGCGGCAGCGGTCCGCCGCTCGGTGGACGACGGCTTCATGGTCCGACACGATTTTCAATTGCCTGTCGACGCCAAGCTTGCGCATCATGCGATCCATCAACGCGGTCCTTGCGTCAACCGAGACTAGGTAGTCGAGAAAGTTCATGTCGGTTGCTCCTCCTTCTTTGCGATCATCGCATGCTGGCGGCAGACGACATTGATCTCGGTCAACAGGCGGAGCCGCTGCCAAAGCATCGGCCCCGATCCGTTTTGCGTGCGCGGCGAGAAGTGGTAGTTAGCCTTTCTCGCGGGCGTGTCGAATCCAAGGATTTCAGGTGAGCCAAGACGAAGCGCCTATTTTGTCGGCCGGCGGGACGATGCTGAAGTCGGTCTTGTCCCAAATGTTCGAACAGGCCCCGGGCTTCATGGCTATCATGCGCGAGCCGGATCATGTCTTTGAACTGACGAATACCGCCTATCAACGGCTCATCGGCGACAGGCAAGTGATTGGGAAATCGCTGCGCGAAGCCCTTCCCGAACTCGAAGGCCAAGGGTTCTTGGAACAGCTGGACCATGTCTACAGGACTGGCGAGCCATACAGGGGCCAAGGCATCAAGGTCGGTCTTCGCAACAGGAACGACCAGCCGCTTGAAGAGCGTATCCTCGATTTCGTCTACCAGCCGATCAAGGCCGACGATGGCCGCATCACGGCCATCTTTGTCCAAGGCACTGATGTCAGTGAGCTTTCCTTCGCGAATGCAGCCCTTCAGCTGCGCGAAGATCATTTGCGTTCGATCCTGGCGACGGTGCCCGATGCAATGGTGGTTATCGATGAACTGGGCAGCATTCAATCGTTCAGCACAGCTGCCGAAGCGCTGTTCGGTTATCAGGCCAGCGAAGCCATTGGGCGAAACGTCAGCATACTGATGCCGTCGCCCTACCGCGACGAGCACGACGCCTATCTGCTTCGCTATCTGACGACCGGCGAGCGCCGGATCATCGGGCTAGGCCGCACGGTCACCGGAATGCGGAAAGACGGTTCGACCTTTCCAATGGAGCTTTCCGTTGGCGAAATGCATCCTGGAACCGGGCGCTTCTTTACCGGCTTCTGCCGAGACCTGACCGAGCGCCACAGGGCGGAAGCGCGAATACAGGACCAGCAGCTGGAACTGCTCCACATGGCCAGGTTCACCGCGCTCGGCGAAATGGCCTCGACGCTTGCCCATGAGATAAACCAGCCGCTCACGGCGATCACAAACTACCTCAAAGGCAGCCGCCGGCTTCTCGAGAAGAGCACGGAAGTGGACGCACCGATGCTGAGAGAGGCCGTCGAGAACGCGGCTGAGCAAGCTTTGCGGGCTGGAGAGGTCATTCGTCATCTTCGCGATTTCGTCGCCAGGGGCGAAAGCGAGCGTCAGGTCGAACGCTTGCCGATGCTGATCGAGGAAGCCTCCTCACTGGCTTTGGTGGGCGCGAGGGAAATAGACGTGCTCGTCAGCTACCAGCTTGATCCGGAGGCCGAACTGGTTTTGACTGATCGCATCCAAATTCAGCAGGTGCTGCTAAACTTGATACGCAACGCCGTGGAGGCCATGCAAGGCGCGCCGCGCCGCGAGTTGAAAGTCACAACTGTCGCCCGGGACGATGGCATGGCGGAGGTAAGCGTGATCGACACCGGCCCCGGCCTCGCGCCGGAAGTCTCCGCACAGCTTTTCCAGCCATTTGTCACCACAAAGAAGCAGGGCATGGGCGTCGGCCTCTCGATTTGCCGTACCATCGTCGAATCGCACGGAGGTCACATCTGGACCGAGCCAATGCCGGCCGGAGGAACCGCTTTCCGGTTCACGTTGCGCATTGTGGAGAAGGAAGAGGTCACAAATGTCGGTTAGTGATCTGGTGCACGTGGTTGACGACGATGTGGACGTGCGCAAATCGCTTGGCTTTCTTCTGGCAACAGCCGACTTTGCCGTGCGGCTGCACGAATCGGCGACAGCTTTTCTGGATACCGCGACGGGCAATCCCGACGGTTGCATCGTCACCGACGTGCGCATGCCGGGCATCGACGGGATCGAGTTCCTGCGGCAGCTCCGAACCCGCGGACATTTGGTTCCGGTCATCGTGATGACGGGCCATGCTGATGTGGCGCTCGCCGTTCAGGCAATGAAGGAGGGGGCGTCCGATTTCATCGAAAAACCTTTCGACGACGATATTCTGATAAGTGCGATCCGTTCCGCTTTGGATAAGCGCAATCAGGCGAATACGACGCACCCACAATCCACCGAAATCAACGGCCGTTTATCGACGCTGTCGGAGAGAGAGCGACAAGTGCTCGATGGACTTGTCTCAGGTCTACCAAACAAGACGATCGCTTATGACCTCGGAATCAGCCCACGTACGGTCGAGATCCATCGCGCCAATGTCATGAGCAAGATGAGCGCGAGCAGCCTGTCGCACCTCGTGCGCATGGCACTGATCGTAGAATCCAAATCCTAGGAACCATCGTCAAAGGAGTTGTCGTCGAGAGCCGGCACACCGTGAGACCCCCAATCGCACCAGTGTGTCGGGCGGATGTCTACCCATGCGCCGGTGGCGGCGTTCCTCCAGCCTTCCCGCTCCTTCATGCAGGGAAACACTAACGCATGCTCGCCATCCTCGTCGAAGACGGCCAGTGTGAGGTTGCGCCCAAACGGAGCGGTGAGGATCGGTTTCCACATCTCCAGATGATTCTCCAGAAGCCCCAGCCCGCGCCTTGATCTGAATCATTTTCCGCAATTGCCAAATGCGCGAATGTGGACTTTGCCAGCCATGAGCCGGGCGGAAGCACCCGAATGGTGATGGTTCAAAGCGGCGCAAACAACACTTTGGGATAGCCGCGAAATAGGAGACGGCACCGATGCTGATTCAAACCCTTTCCGCCCTGGAAAGTACGAGATTGCTGACTGCCAATCGGGTCGGACGGCTAGCATGCTCAAAGAACGGGCAGCCTTACGTCGTGCCTCTCTACTACGCACATGCGGATAATCACCTCTACGCATTTTCAATGCCGGGCAAGAAGATCGAATGGATGCGAGGCAATCCGCTGGTATCCGTCCAGGTCGACGAGCGCGGCAAAGGGCGTGGATGGAGAAGCGTCGTAGTCGATGGCCGCTATGAGGAATTGCCGGACCGGGTTGGCCACAAGATCGAGCGCGACCATGCATGGTCAGTGCTGAGCAAACACGCCGACTGGTGGGAGCCTGGTGCGCTCAAGCCGGTCGTGCCTCCTGTGTCGGACAGCAGCCCACATGTGTTTTTTCGCATCCTGGTCGAGCAGGTGTCGGGTCGCGAGGCAAGTGAATAGCTGAACGACCACCCCGACCACAGATGGGACGGCTGGGCCGACGGAACCCGTTGTCGTAGGTACTTCCCCGTAAGGATGATGATGCGAGCCACCTACCGCCGCAGCGCGTGCACGCTTGCCTTGTCCTCGCCGGCCGCCGGCAATGCCATGTCATCATCGAGAAGACGTGTTATGCGGGCAAAGCCTGTGAACGCTTTCCGAGCTTCCTCGGCCGTCATCTGGCCCGACAGGGCGGCCGAGCAGCAATTCAGCGCGCACTGATAAACCGGACCGCGCCGTCCCGTCGGCCATTTCCGCAAGAACGCCATGGCCTCGGCAACACTATCAATTTCTTCAGTAGGATGCCCCTGCCCGCGCGAGATCCGCACGGGCGAAATGAAATGCAGGTCGTTCATCGTTTCCTCCCCGTCGATCGCGATGCGCTCAATCGAACCCAATGAAACGCGCCATTCGACAGCCGGTTCCACGCAATCCGAGATTTCTTTTTAGGAGATCGGAATTTCGAATCATCGGCCCGGCAGATCCAGAGGCGGCCCACCATGGAGTGCCGTCGATAATCGCAGTTCTCATTGAATATCTTTAAGGCCAAAGCCGACAAATAGATTGCTTGTCGGTTCCCCTGCGTCAGGCTTACCCTGCACCGCCAACGCGTGAGGGCGCGTGCTGCAAAAGGGGACCATTGCAATGACAATACAGGGTGCTTCACCTGATCTGTACAACGAGGACCTGGCGCCAGCCAAAACTCGAAACTGGGGACCATTCTCGATCTTCAACGTCTGGACGTCGGACGTTCACAGCCTCTGGGGCTACTATCTCGCCGCCAGCCTTTTTCTGTTCTGTGGCGGGTTCGTCAATTTCCTCATCGCCATCGGCATCGGTTCACTGATCATCTACGCGCTGATGAACATGGTCGGCTACGCCGGCGTGAAGACAGGCGTGCCCTACCCCGTGCTTGCGCGCGCCTCTTTCGGCATCTGGGGCGCCAACATACCGGCGCTGGTGCGCGCCGTCGTCGCCTGCTTCTGGTATGGCGCACAGACCGCCGCCGCCTCAGGCGCGATCGTGGCACTTTTGATCCGCTCGCAATGGTTTGCCGATTTCAACGCCAACACGCATTTCCTCGGCCATACCGGCCTGGAGGTGATCTGCTTCGTGGTCATCTGGGCGCTGCAATTGCTGATCATCCAGAACGGCATGGAAACGGTGCGCCGCTTCCAGGATTGGGCAGGACCGGCAGTGTGGGTGATGATGCTGATCCTGGCGATCTACCTCTGCGTCAAATCCGGGAGATTTGCCTTCACCAGCGATATCCCTATGGACGTGCTGCTGGACAAGACCAAGGACGCGGGCGTACCGGGCACGCCAGGAACATGGACGTCGCTGTTTGCGGTGGCGGCGATCTGGGTCACCTACTTTTCCGCGCTCTATCTCAATTTCTGCGATTTCGCCCGTTACGCGCCGGACAAGGCATCGCTGCGCAAGGGCAACATCTGGGGCCTGCCGATCAACCTGATCCTGTTTTCCCTGGTCGCCGGTGTCACCACCATTGCCGCCTTTGACGTCTATGGCGAAGTGCTGCTGCATCCCGACCAGATCTCGGCGAAGTTCGACAGCTGGTTCCTGGCAGCGCTCGCGGCCTTGACCTTTGCCGTGGCAACCCTCGGCATCAACGTGGTGGCAAACTTCGTCTCGCCGGCCTTCGACTTCTCCAACGTCTTTCCCAGGCAGATCGACTTCAAAAAGGGCGGCTATATCGCGGCCGTCATCGCGCTCGTGCTCTATCCCTTCGCACCGTGGGAAGGCAGTGCCGCTTCCTTTGTCAACGTCATTGGCGCGACGATGGGGCCGATCTTCGGCGTGATGATGGTCGACTACTATCTGATCCGGAAGGGTGAGGTCGATGTCGAGGCACTCTATCGCGAGGACGGCGAGTTCCGATTCCAGGGCGGCTGGCATGTCAATGCCTTCATCGCCGCCGGTATCGGTGCCATCTTCTCGTCGATCCTGCCGAACTTCACCAACTGGCTGCCGTCGTGGTGGGGCGTCTATGGCTGGTTCTTCGGCGTGGCGATCGCCGGCATCATCTACTACGTGCTGCGCACCGCCGCTTTGGGCGCTGGCGCCAAGACGGCAAAGGCTTGAAAATGAGGCAGTAGGCAGTAGGTGCTAGCGCGTAGAGAACCGCTTGCCTACTGCCTACTGCCTACCGCCTACCATCTCGGCCAGTTTGCGCACCGTGTTCCAGTTGCGCGAGGTGCCGACACCCAGGCGCTTGTGGCTGGTCGCCGCAAGCAGCCGCGAGCTTGGCCTCTCGCGAGAAAAGAGGACCCAGATGTCACCGCCGACCGAAAACACCTTCTCGTCCTTGGCGGCATAGGCTTGGAGCGCCGCTTCGGCACCTTTGGGTGCAGGCTTGCGCATCACCCTTACGGCCACCTGGTCGCCTGCCTTGGCAGATTCGTCCGGGAACGGATTGCCGGCGGCAAGCTTCAGCCAGTCCTCGGCACAACGCACGATGATGTCGACATGGCGGCCGAAGGTTTTTTCGAAGGCAGCTTCCAGCCGTTGTTCCAGATCGGCGACGTTCGTTGCCGGCGCCTCGAAGACCAGGTTGCCGGTCGCTACCAGCGTGCGCGGGTTCTTCAGCCCGAGTTCTTCGGCCATCGCCTTGAGGTCGGCCATGACGACCCGTCGCCCCTCACCCAGAATGATGCTGTAGAGCAGCGCGACATAAGTCCGCATCATCTGCCGGCCTGTGCAACTACACCAGCCGGCTCTGCTCCACCGCCGCCTCGATGAAACTGGCGAACAGCGGATGCGGGTCGAGCGGCCGGCTTTTCAGTTCCGGGTGATACTGCACGCCGATGAACCACGGATGATCGGGGTACTCGACCGTTTCCGGCAGCACGCCGTCGGGCGACATGCCGGCGAAGACCAGGCCGCAATCCTCGAGCCGCTCCTTGTAGTCGACATTGACCTCGTAGCGGTGGCGGTGGCGCTCGGAAATCTGTGTGTCGCCATAGATCTCGGCGATCTTCGAGCCCTTGGCGAGCTCTGCCTGATAGGCTCCGAGCCGCATCGTGCCGCCGAGGTCACCGGTCTCGCGGCGCTTCTCCAGCATGTTGCCTTTCAGCCATTCGGTCATCAGGCCGACGACCGGCTCCTTGGTCGGGCCAAACTCGGTCGATGACGCATGCTCGACACCGGCCAGCGACCGCGCTGCCTCGATGCAGGCCATCTGCATGCCGAAGCAGATGCCGAAATACGGCACTTTTCGCTCACGCGCGAACTTCGCCGCCAGGATCTTCCCTTCAGCACCGCGTTCGCCAAAGCCACCGGGAACCAGGATGCCATGAACCTTTTCCAGCCAAGGCGTCGGATCCTCCTTTTCGAAGATCTCCGATTCGATCCAGTCGAGCTTGACCTTGACGTGGTTGGCCAGGCCGCCATGCGACAGCGCCTCGATCAGCGATTTGTAGGCATCCTTGAGCCCGGTATATTTGCCGACCACGGCAATGGTGACTTCGCCTTCCGGATTGTGGATGCGGTTGGACACCGCTTGCCACGGCTCCATGCGCGGCTTCGGCGCCGGATCGATGCCGAAGGCGGCCAACACTTCCGAATCGAGCCCTTCCTTGTGGTAGGCCATTGGCACGTCGTAGATATGCGGCACGTCGAGCGCCTGGATCACCGCACTCTCGCGCACATTACAAAACAGCGACAGTTTTCTGCGCTCTTCCTTGGGAATGGCGCGGTCGGCGCGGACCAGAAGGATGTCGGGCGCGATGCCGATGCCGCGCAGTTCCTTGACCGAATGCTGGGTCGGCTTGGTCTTCAGCTCACCGGCCGTCGGGATGTAGGGCATCAGCGTCAGATGAACGTAGACGGCATTGTTGCGCGGCAGGTCGTTGCCGAGCTGGCGTATAGCTTCCAGAAATGGCATCGCCTCGATGTCGCCGACTGTGCCACCTATCTCGCACAACACGAAATCATAGTCGTCATTGCCATTGAGGACGAAATTCTTGATCTCGTCGGTAACGTGCGGGATGACCTGCACGGTGGCGCCGAGATAATCGCCGCGGCGCTCGCGCTCAATGATGTTCTTGTAGATGCGGCCGGTGGTGATGTTGTCCTGCTGATTGGCGGAACGCCCCGTGAAGCGCTCGTAATGGCCGAGATCGAGATCGGTCTCGGCGCCATCATCGGTAACGAAAACCTCGCCATGCTGGTACGGCGACATCGTGCCCGGATCGACATTGAGGTAGGGATCGAGTTTTTTGATGCGTGCGCGATAGCCTCGCGCCTGCAAGAGAGCCCCAAGGGCCGCTGCGGCAATGCCTTTTCCAAGTGAGGAAACCACGCCGCCTGTGATGAATACATATCGCGCCATGGGAGTCATCGCTTAACGCGGCCGGATTGATTCCGCCAGAGAAAAAACCACCGCGAAGGTTTTTTCCCAAGAAGGCGCTTGGACCATAGGCAAGGCAAAAGAAAAGGGCCGGCTGAGCCGGCCCTTTGGCAGGATGACGAAAACGTCAGATGATGACGACCTTGGTGCCTACCCTGACGCGGCTGTAGAGGTCCATCACGTGCTCGTTGATCATGCGGAAGCAGCCATTCGAGGCGCTGGTTCCGATCGACTGCGGCGCGATGGTGCCGTGGATGCGCAGATGCGTGTCCTTCTTGCCGTCATAGAGATAGATGGCGCGGGCACCGAGCGGGTTTTGGCCACCGCCCGGCATGCCGTCCTTGTACTGGCCGTAATGCTTCGGCTCGCGCTTCTGCATGTCCAGCGTCGGGATCCAGCGCGGCCATTCCTGCTTGTCGCCGACCGCCACCGTGCCTTTGTACTGCAGGCCTTCGCGGCCGACCGCAATGGCGTAGCGGCGAGCGGTCGAAGATGATTCGACGAGGTAGAGCCGCCGCGCGCTGGTGTCGATGACGATGGTGCCGGCGTCATAGCCGGTGAATTCCACGTCCTGCGGCACGAATTCCGGCTTCACCTTGAACTGCTTCTTGGCTTCCTTCTTGGCGAGAGCCTGATCGAGAGCCCGCGTCTCGGGAAGATAGCTCACCGACGAGCCGGATGAAGTACCGCCGAAAAGACCGGCGAACAGACCGCCGCCGCTTGGCCGCTTCTGGCCGACGACCTCGCTGCGCAGCTCGCCATTGTTGCCGGTCAAGGCGACATTCATCGCCTCAGCCGGGAGCGACTCGGCCGACTGGATCGGCGCGATCGGTTCGATGATCTTTACAGCCTGCGTCTTGGCCGGCTTGGCGTCAGCCACTTCGGTAGCCGGCGCGCTCTTGCCCTTCTTGGCCAGGAACGCCTGCCGTTCAGCGTCGGCCCTGGCCTTGGCCGCCTCGCGCATCGCCAGCTTCCTGGCTTCGAGAGCCTTGGCTTTGGCGGCTTCCTTGTCGGCAACGATCTTGGCCTCGATCTTCTTGATCTGGGCGAGATCGTCCGGCGTCGGATTTTTCTTCTTCTTGAGAAGCTTCAACTGCGACGCGTCACTCTTGACGGCGACATTGATGGCGCCGGTTTTCTCAACGGAAGGTGCGGCCATATTTGCCGGCGCGCCGGCGAAGGCTGGGGAACTCATGCCGAGTGCGGCGCAAAGTCCCAGGAAAATGAAGCTGCGAAGCTGCATGGCGAAGATCCGATCGTTCTATGCTTGTTGCCCACGGCGTCGCCCAGCGCCCCCAAGGCGCCGGAAATGCCGCGCGCAATCTATAGTCGAATAAACGCGAACGCCTCAAGCGCGAGGCCGCGCCTCACCACGTCGAATCTTCGTGATTGTGCTGCATTTGCCGCGACTGTGTTCAATCGACAACAGGCCGCGGCTGCAGAGCCTGGAGATTACTGGTTCGGAACCTGCGGGGCCGCCGGAGCGGTGCCATTGGTCGAAGACGGTTTCGAGCCGGCGGCAGGCGCCGTGCCCGCCGGAGCTGCGGCGTCGTTGCCGGACGGCGGCGTCGGCGTGGCGTTGCCGGCGGGCGCCGGTGTGGTCGTGCCTGGCAATTGGTTGAGGACACCCTTGCCGGCACCATCCGATGTCGCGGGCACGCGGTCGAGGATGTCGATCGGCTTCTCGCCATAGCGGGCGACGATCGACAGTGTCAGCGACGTGGCAAAGAAGGCCGCCGCCAGGATCGCCGTCGCACGCGTCAGCGCATTGGCGGCACCGCGCGCGGTCATGAAGCCGGATCCGCCACCGATGCCAAGGCCGCCGCCTTCGGAACGCTGCAGCAGCACCACCCCGACGAGGGCGAGCACGACCATGAGATGGATGACGATCAGTACGGTTTCCATAGTTTATCCTGGCAAAGCCTTGCCCGGTCGCGGACACGACCGGTGAATTGGAGGCGGCTCAATACAATGCTTTGATGGCATTTCCAAGCCCGTGGCCGGAATATGGGAAGCAACGCCTTCTTTGCAACGATTTCCAGCGCCGGGAGCCCCGTCCGGCGCGGCGAACATGTTCAAGCGATGTTGCGATAAGCCTCGGCGATGGCAAGAAAATCCGCGGCCTTCAGGCTGGCGCCACCGACCAGCGCGCCGTCGACATTCCTGACGCCGAGCAGTTCGACTGCATTTGAGGGCTTGACCGAGCCGCCATAGAGGATGCGCACCTTTGCCGCAACGCCGCCGAGTTTTTCCGCCAGCTTTTCGCGGATATGTGCGTGTGCTTCGGCCACATCGGCCGCGGTCGGCGTCAGGCCGGTACCGATCGCCCATACGGGCTCATAAGCAATGATGGTGTTGGACGGGGTGGCGCTTGGCGGCACCGATCCGTCGACCTGACGCGACAGCACGTCGAGAGTCGCGCCCGCTTCACGCTGCTGCTGGGTCTCGCCAATGCAGATGATGGCCACGAGCCCGGCACGCCAGGCGGCGGAGGCCTTGGCTTGTACCGTCGCGTCATCCTCGCCGCGCTGCTCACGGCACTCGGAATGGCCGACGATGACATGGCTGGCGCCCGCATCCTTGAGCATTTCCGCCGAAATGCAGCCGGTGTAGGCGCCGCTCTCCCTGCTGTGGCAATCTTCACCGCCGGCATGCACCGGCGTGCGCGACAAGATCTCCGCGGCATGGGCTAGCAATGTCGCGGGAACGCAGACCAGCGCTTCGGTCTCCGCATCGAGCCCACTCAGGAAACCGTTGCCGATCATCCTGAGTTCGTTGAGCGAGGCACTGGTGCCGTTCATTTTCCAGTTGCCGGCGACAAGCGGGCGAATTCCTGGCGTCATGGTTTGCTTCTCCGGGCGATATCGGGCTCTGGCCCTCACTACCAAAATCAGCCCACAAAGCAATCGACAGTGGACCGGAAGGGCGCTATTGCGCTTGGTTCAGACTCGGCGCATGCGAAATTGCGCATAAATCGGAAGTAACGATGCTTGGTGTATTGAGAAGCGCGGCAGGTACCTGGGTCGCGAAGACGCTGCTTTCGCTGTTGGTGGTCAGTTTCGCCGCCTGGGGCATTTCTGGACGGCTGATGGGCGGTTTCGCCGGCCATGATTCGGTCATAACCGCTGGCGGCACCAAGGTGTCGATCAAGGAATACCGGCTCGCTTATGATCGCCAGCTTGCGGTCATGTCGCAACAGTTTGGCCAGCGTCTCAGCCACGAACAGGCAAAGGCGCTCGGCGTCGATAACCAGGTTCTTGCCCAGCTCGTCTCGGGCGCCGTTCTCGACGAACAGGCCCGCAAGCTTGGCCTCGGCCTCTCCAAGGACCGGCTGGCCGAACTGACGCGCGAAGATCCGGCCTTCAAGGGCCCGGGCGGCCAGTTCGACCGCAGAACCTTCGAATATATGCTGCGGCAGATTGGCATGCGGCCGGAGGACTATCTGAAGAACCGTGCCCAGGTGGCGGTTCGCCAGCAGATCGTCGAAGCGGTCTCGGATGGTCTGAAAGCCCCGGACACCTTCTTCAAGGCCGTCGCGCTGTATCGCGGCGAAGACCGCACGATCGACTATCTGACGCTGCCCAAAGCACTGGTCGAGCCGATCGAGGCGCCGTCCGACAGCGTGCTTTCCGCCTATTTCGAGGCGAACAAGAAGAAGTATGCGGCGCCCGAATACCGCAAATTCTCCTATGTCAGGCTTGAACCGGTCGACATCATGGATACGACCGCCGTCACCGACCAACAGGTCAGAGACGATTACAACAAGAACAAGGCGCGCTACACCACGCCGGAAATGCGCACCATCGAGCAGCTTGTGTTCAAGACGCCTGATGCGGCCAAGGCCGCGCTCGATTCGCTTAAGACCGGTGTGACGTTCGACAAGCTCGTCACGGCGGAAGGCAAAACCCCGGCCGACACGCTGCTCGGCACGTTGGCCAAGGACAAGATCGCCGACAAGGCCGTCGCCGATGCGGCCTTCGCGCTCAATACCAATGAAGTCAGCCAAGTCGTGCAAGGCGCCTTTGGTCCGGTGTTGCTGCGCGTCACCGAGATCAAACCCGAGGTGGTGAAGCCACTGGCAGAAGTGTCCGACCAGATCCGCAAGGACCTGGCGCTGGGCGAGGCAAGCCGCATCCTCCTCGACGTGCGTGACAATTACGAAGACACCCGCGCCGCCGGCGGTTCGCTTGCCGATGCCGCCGCCAAGCTGAAGCTGAAGGTCGTCACCATCGATGCCATCGACCGCAGCGGGCTGCGGCCCGACGGAAGCATCGTCAAGGACCTGCCGCAATCGCCAGAGCTGATCAAGGCTGTCTTCGATGCCGAGCCCGGTACGGAGAATGACGCTTTGACCACCGCCGACAACGGCTTTGTCTTTTATGAACTGGCTTCGGTCACGCCGGCTCGGGACCGCACGTTGGACGAGGTTCGTCAGAAAGTCGTCGCCGACTGGACGGCGGCGGAGACAACCAAGCGGTTGGCCGCCAAGGCAGATGAGCTTGAAAAGCGGCTCAAGGCTAGCACCACGCTCGACGTCATCGCGGGCGAACTGAAGTTGGAAAAGCAGACCAAGCGCGGCGTCAAACGTGAGGCCGACGATGTCGATTTCGGCAAGGAGGGCGCCGCGGCGATGTTCGGAGTCGGCGAAGGCGGCACCGGCCTGATCCCCTCGCCTACCGGAGACGGGCAGATCCTGTACAAGGTCGCCGAAGTGTTCGAGCCTGCAGGGGCCGATGCCAGCTCGGTGCCAGACGATGCGCAGAAGTCCTTCACTTCCGGCATGTCTGACGACCTGCTCGACCAGTTGGTGGCGCAGTTGCAGACGCAGTACGACGTTCGCGTCGACCAGGCCGCAGTCGCCCAAGCCTCGACAAGATGAGCGCGCTGAAAACTTATATCGCCAAGGTCGCGACCGGAAGCGCGCTTTCCTTCGAGGAGGCGCGCGAGGCCTTCGACATCATCATGTCGGGTGACGCCACGCCCGGCCAGATAGGCGGCTTCCTGATGGCGCTGCGCGTGCGCGGCGAAACGGTGAGCGAGATTTCCGGCGCCGTCGCCACCATGCGGGCCAAAAT
Source organism: Mesorhizobium sp. M0051 (assembly GCF_040323235.1). NCBI lineage: Bacteria > Pseudomonadati > Pseudomonadota > Alphaproteobacteria > Hyphomicrobiales > Phyllobacteriaceae > Mesorhizobium > Mesorhizobium sp. M0051. The sequence goes on along the minus strand of NZ_JAMYUT010000010.1, from coordinate 118,929 downwards.
GTTGCGCGTCGAAGCGCCTGACGGCGCCATCGATATCGCCGGCACGGGTGGCGACAATTCCCACAGCGTCAACATTTCGACGGCATCGGCCTTTGTCATTGCCGGAAGCGGTGTGCCGGTTGCCAAGCATGGCAATCGCGGCCTGTCGTCGCTGACAGGAGCCGCCGACGTGCTGGTTGCACTCGGCGTCAAGATCGACATACCGCCCGAGTTTATCGGCCGTTGCATCCACGAGGCGGGCGTCGGCTTCATGTTCGCGCCCGCGCACCATCCGGCGATGAAGCATGTCGGCCCGACCCGCGTCGAGCTCGGCACCCGCACCATCTTCAACCTGCTGGGGCCCCTCTCTAATCCGGCCGGCGTCAAGCGGCAGATGGTCGGCGTGTTCCTGCCGGAATGGATCCTGCCGGTAGCCGAGACGCTGAAGGCGCTGGGCGCCGAGCATGTCTGGGTTGCCCATGGCGACGGCTATGACGAGATCACCACCACCGGCGAGACGCAGGTCGCCGAACTGATCGGCGGCGAGATCCGCAGCTTCACGCTAACCCCTGAAGCGGTCGGGTTGGCGCGCCATACCAAGGATGAGTTGCGCGGTGGCGACGCGGACTACAACGCCAAGGCATTGCGCGATATGCTGGGTGGCGCTGCCGGCGCTTATCGCGACACCGTGCTGATCAATGCCGGCGCCGGACTGGTCGTGGCAGGCAAAGTGACGACGCTTGGCGACGGCATCGCGACGGCGGCGCAAGCCATCGACAGCGGCCGGGCGCTGCAAGTGCTCGACAGGCTGGTCGAGATTTCGAACGGATAGAACGTGTCTGACATTCTTCGCAAGATCGAGGCCTACAAGCGCGACGAGATCGCAGCGGCAAAGGCACATGTGCCGCTCGCCGAAATCAAGGCGCGCGCGAAGGATGCCGATGCACCGCGCGGCTTTCTTGCCGCGCTCGAAGCGAAGCGCAAATCCGGCGCTTTTGCGCTGATCGCCGAGATCAAGAAAGCGAGCCCATCCAAGGGCCTGATCCGCGCCGATTTCGACCCGCCAGCGCTGGCACAGGCCTATGCGAAAGGCGGCGCTGCCTGTCTTTCGGTGCTGACCGATGCGCCGTCGTTCCAGGGTGCGCCTGAATTTCTCACCAGGGCGCGAGCCGCCGTCGCCCTGCCCGCGCTGCGCAAGGATTTCCTATTCGACCCGTATCAGGTCTACGAAGCCCGCGCCTGGGGTGCGGACGCCATCCTCATCATCATGGCCAGCGTCGACGACACCCTGGCCAGCGACCTCGAATCCACGGCGTTCGAACTTGGCATGGATGCACTGGTCGAAGTGCATGACGAGGCCGAGACGCAGCGCGCGCTAAAGCTGTCGTCGCGGCTGATCGGCATCAACAACCGCAATCTGCGCACGTTCGAGACTAGCCTCGAGACCTCAGTGCGGCTGGCGACGATGGTGCCGGCGGACCGCTTGCTGGTCAGCGAGAGCGGAATTTTCTCGCATGACGATTGCCTCAGGCTTCGAAAGAGCGACATCGGCACCTTTCTGGTCGGCGAGAGCCTGATGCGGCAACAGGACGTCGTCACGGCGACACGCCTGCTTCTGACGGGCAAGGCGCCAGATGCATCGGCCCGAAAATCGGAATCGATTTTCGGAGAGCACGATGCATAGATTCAAAATGATAGAGCGTACTTTGTGCGTCCGAACGGACGCACGTCGCTCTATGGCGATCTGACGATGACATCAGGCCTCACCCATCTCGGCGCGCAGGGCGAGGCCAACATGGTCGATGTCGGCGACAAGGTGGAGACGACACGTACGGCGATCGCCGAGGGCTTTGTCGCGATGCAGCCCGAGACCCTGAAGACGATTCTCGCCGGCAACGCCAAGAAGGGCGACGTGCTCGGCACCGCGCGTATCGCCGGCATCATGGCGGCGAAGAAGACACATGAACTGATCCCTCTCTGCCATCCGCTGCTTCTGACCAAGGTTTCCGTCGACATCGAGCCGGACCATGCCCTGCCCGGCCTAAAGGTCACGGCACTGGCGCGCGTCACTGGCAAGACGGGCGTCGAGATGGAAGCGCTGACCGCCGCTTCGGTGGCTTGTCTGACGATATATGACATGGCCAAGGCGGTGGACCGCGCCATGGTCATCTCCGGCGTTCGGCTGGTCGAAAAGACCGGCGGCAAGTCGGGCGCGTACAAGGCAGGCGCCTGATGGCGCTGGTTCCAATCGCCGAAGCGCTCGAGCGCCTGCTCGAGGGTGCAGCACCTTTGGCCGGCGAAAACGTTCCCCTGTTCGAGGCGGCGGATCGCGTGCTGGCGGAACCGCTTGTTGCGCTGCGTACCCAGCCGCCCTTCAACGCTTCCGCCATGGATGGCTACGCAGTCCGCGCTATCGATGTGGCGTCGGTGCCGTCGCGACTTTCGGTGATCGGCATGGCGCCGGCCGGACGCGGCTTTGACGGCACCGTCAGCCACGCTCAGGCCGTGCGCATCTTCACGGGTGCGCCGCTGCCCGAAGGCGCCGACACCATTGTCGTCCAGGAAAATGTCAGGGATCTCGGTGGCAGCGACGTCGAAGTGATCGAACCAACCGCCCAAGGGCGAAACATCCGCCGCATCGGCCTCGACTTTTCAAAAGGCGACGTGCTGCTGGAAAAAGGCCGCGTGCTGGATCCGGCGGCGCTGTCGCTGGCGGCTTCGGCAAACCATTCCCGGGTCAGCGTGGTAAAACGGCCGCTGGTCGCCATCATCGCCACCGGCGACGAATTGTTGCCGCCCGGCAGCGAACTTGGGCCGGACCAGATCATCTCATCCAATGCCTATGGCGTTGCCGCGACAGCGCAATCCGTCGGCGCCCACGCGCTCGATCTCGGCATTGCCGCCGACCGCAAGGACGCGATTGCAGCCTTGGTGAAAGAGGCGGTCAGTGCCGGCGCGGATGTCATCGTCACGCTTGGAGGCGCCTCGGTCGGCGATCACGACCTAATCCATGACGTGCTGACCGGCGAAGGCATGACGCTCGGCTTCTGGAAAATCGCCATGCGTCCCGGCAAGCCGCTGATGTTCGGCCGCCTTGGCGACATTAGATGCATCGGCCTACCCGGCAACCCGGTCGCAAGCCTGGTCTGCTCGCAGCTGTTCCTGAAGCCGCTGCTGGCGCGGCTCGGTGGCCGCGACTATCGCCAGGACATTCGTCCGGCGCGATTGGGTGCCGCAATGCCGGCCAATGATCTGCGCCAGGACTATGTGCGGGCGGTGGTCAGGGAAGACAATGGCGCGCTGGTGGCGACGCCGTTCGGCATCCAAGATTCCTCGATGCTGAGAATGCTGGCCGACGCCAACGGGCTGATCGTGCGTGCGCCGTTTGCCCCCGCAGCCGCTGCGGGCGAGGCCTGTAGCGTGCTGATGCTGCGCTGAAGAAGCTCCGGCAAACCTTTAATAGAGTTGTGAAAATTGTGCTCGGCTATTCCGAGATCAAGGCTTGTGTCAGCGGATGCGCCGGATCTGCAAGGCCATCGACAATGTTGTAATGATGACGGTCGGGCTCGACCACGGTGCTGGTGGTGGCGCCGAGGCCGGTCCAGATGTTGGCAAGCAGCGCGTTCTGGCGCAGGAATTCGGCGCGCTCACCACCACCAGCCCAGCAGGTGATGCGGGCGCCGTCCATGGGTCGCAGCAGCGCCGGGCTTTCAGCCAGCGCCTCCCCTTCGTCGATTGCCAGTGCCTTGTTCATCCCGGTGCGCATAAGCGGACGCAGGTCGTGGAGGCCTGAAATCGAAACGACATGGCGTATGCGCCGCGCCACATCGGCCGCCAGAGGCGTTGATATCGTCACCATTCGAGTTGCGAGATGGCCGCCGGCCGAATGTCCCGTCAGCATCAGCGGCCCGTCGATCATTGCCGCTGCCTTGCCGATAGCCGCGCCGATTTCCCCGACTATACCGGCAATGCGTATGTCCGGGCACAGCGTGTAGGACGGCATCGCCACGGCAAAGCCGCTGCTGACCGCGCCATTGGCGAGGTGCGACCACATGTTCTTGTCGGTCTCCAGCCAGTAACCGCCGTGGAGGACTACCACCAACCCCTTGGGCGCGACATTGGGAAGGAAAAGATCGAGCCGATTGCGCGGTCCGTCACCATAGGCGATGTCGAGCCGTGCCCGGCCCTCCATTGAGAGCGCATCACGAAATGCTTGCGCTGGCTCCGCCCACGCAGCCGGCCAGCGGTCACTGCCGGCGATGTTCGCGCCGTTGGCATAGGCATCATCCCAATCGACAATGTGACGTTCGAACATCTGCGCCTCCCCCAAAACGGCATCGCTTGTGAGCTAGCAATGGCCACCGGCACGCCATGCGTCAATGCTTCAAGGCCAAAACATTTTAGGCTTGAAACAAATTTCGACTGGTGCGATCCTGACAAGACGATCAGCCGACGAAATGGGAGGTCTGCTGTGCTGCCCTGACCCCGTAGATGCTCGTCCTTTCCCGGTGGCATAGTCGAGCTGGCACGATTGGCGGTACGAAAACCTCCCGCGAAAGACAGGAACTTCAAATCCACCACACAGGTCAGGCACATCGCGCACTGGCCAGGCAGCAGACGGGATAGCGGCGACATGCTTGGGCCTTCAGCGCATATCGACACGTTCACGCGCGATCACCTGCCGCCTCCGGAGCAGTGGCCGGATTTCCTGCTCGACGGCTTTGATTATCCCGAACGTCTCAATGCCGGCGTCGAACTGACGGACAGGCTGGTCGAGAGGGGCCTCGGTGACCACACCGCGCTGATCGGCAATGGCCGCCGCCGCACCTACAAGGAACTGTCCGACTGGACGAACAGGCTAGCCCACGCGCTGGTCGAGAACTACGGCGTCAAGCCGGGCAACCGGGTGCTGGTCCGCTCCGCCAACAACCCCGCCATGGTCGCCTGCTGGCTGGCCGCCACCAAGGTCGGCGCCGTGGTCGTCAACACCATGCCGATGCTGCGCGCCGGTGAGCTTGCCAAGATCGTCGACAAGGCGGAAATCACCATCGCGTTGTGTGACACCAGGCTGATGGACGAGATGACAGCCTGCGCCAAGGACAGCGCGTTCCTCAAACAGGTCATCGGCTTCGACGGCACCGCCAACCATGATGCTGAACTCGACCGTGCCGCTCTCGATAAGCCGGTGACGTTCACCGCCGTCGACACCGGCCGCGACGATGTCGCGCTGCTCGGCTTCACCTCGGGCACGACTGGCGTGCCGAAGGCGACGATGCATTTCCACCGCGACCTCCTGATCATCGCCGATGCGTACGCACGCGAAATCCTTCGGGTGACACCGGACGATATCTTTGTCGGCTCGCCGCCGCTGGCCTTCACCTTCGGCCTTGGCGGGCTCGCCATCTTCCCGCTCCGCTTCGGTGCGGCAGCGACACTGTTGGAACAGGCGACGCCGCCCAACATGATACACATCATCGAGACCTATAAGGCGACCGTCTCCTTCACCGCGCCGACCGCCTACCGCGCCATGCTGAAGGCCATGGATGAAGGGGCCGATCTGTCATCGCTGCGTGTCGCCGTTTCGGCTGGCGAAACCTTGCCCGCTCCGGTTTTCGAAGAGTGGACGCAAAAGACCGGCAAGCCTATCCTCGACGGCATCGGCGCCACCGAGATGCTGCACATCTTCATCTCCAACCGCTTTGACGACATGAAGCCGGCGTCGACCGGCAAGCCGGTGGGCGGCTACGAGGCGCGCATCGTCGACGAGGAGATGCGCGAGCTGCCGCGCGGCGCGACCGGCAGGCTGGCGGTGCGCGGACCGACCGGCTGCCGCTACATGGCCGATAACAGGCAGAAGGACTACGTCCGCGACGGCTGGAACCTCACCGGCGACACCTTCACGCAGGACGAAGACGGCTTCTTCCATTTCGCCGCGCGCTCCGACGACATGATCGTCAGCGCCGGCTACAACATTGCCGGACCCGAGGTCGAGGCGGCACTCCTGTCGCACCCGGATGTTGCCGAATGCGCGGTGATCGGCACGGAAGATGCCGAACGCGGCCAGATCGTCGAAGCGCACGTCGTGCTGGTGCAGGGCGTAGCGCCGGACGCATTGACGACCAAGCGCCTGCAGGACCACGTCAAGGCAACGATCGCGCCCTATAAATATCCGCGATCGGTGAAATTTATCGCCGCGCTGCCCAAGACCCAGACCGGCAAGATCCAGCGTTTTCGGCTGCGCACGGAGAAGATCAATTGAGCGAACCCTACGATCCGGCGTCCGAAGGCGCACAGATGTCGTTCAAGGAGAGCATGTCCTACAGCGACTATCTGCACCTGGAGAAAGTGCTGGAGGCCCAGACGCCGCTGTCTTCGGCGCATGACGAGATGCTGTTCATCATCCAGCACCAGACCTCCGAACTGTGGATGAAGCTCGCCCTGCACGAGATTGGCGCTGCGATCCGCTCGATCCGCGCCGATCGCCTCGAGCCAAGCTTCAAGATGCTGTCGCGCGTCGCCCGCATTTTCGAACAGCTCAACAACGCCTGGGATGTGCTGCGCACGATGACGCCCAGCGAATATACCGAGTTCCGCGATGCACTCGGCCAGTCCTCGGGTTTCCAGTCCTGGCAGTATCGCGCCATAGAGTTCATGGCCGGCAACCGCAACCTCGCCATGCTGGGCCCTCACAAGCACCGGCCGGACCTCAGCGGCAAGCTGGAGGCGATCCTGGCGGAGCCGTCGCTCTACGACGAAGCGCTGCTGCTTCTGGCGCGCAACGGATTCGACATCGGCACCGATGCCAGGCGCACGGATTGGCGTGAGACGCGAACCGAGAATGAAGAGGTTCTGGTCGCCTGGCAGACCATCTACCGCGACCCGCAGCGCTACTGGATGTTCTACGAACTGGCCGAGAAGCTGGTCGACTTCGAGGACTATTTCCGCCGCTGGCGCTTCAACCACGTCACCACGGTCGAGCGCATCATCGGCCTGAAACGCGGCACCGGCGGCACGTCGGGTGCTTCGTATCTCAAGAAGATGCTCGAGGTCGTGCTGTTTCCGGAGCTGTGGGCAGTCCGTACCCGGCTTTGACACAATCGAAATGAGAACAGGCACATCGAGGGCGCGCTTGCAGCGGAAAACCTTCGCGAACAACCGAGGACTGACTGACCATGAGTGGAATTCCTGATCTCGCTGCAATCGAAGCGATGGATGCCACGGATCCGCTCCGCGCCATGCGCGATCGTTTCATTCTGCCGGAGGGGGTGATCTATCTCGACGGCAATTCGCTTGGGGCAGCGTCGCATGCCGTTTTCGGCGAGCTGCAGCAGGCGGCCACCGAGGAATGGGCCAAGGATCTCATTCGGGCCTGGAATACAGCCGGATGGTTCGAGATGCCGATCGAACTTGGCGACCAGCTCGGACGCTTGATCGGGGCCGCAGCCGGACAGACTGTTGTCTGCGACACGACGTCGATCAACATCTACAAGGTGCTACATGCCGCGATGGAGATGCGGCCCGGCCGATCGGCGATCGTCGCCGAGGCTGACAGTTTTCCCACCGACCTCTACATCGCCGAAGGCGTTGCCTCGACCCGCGATGGGGTCCTTCTGCGCCTCGCGGGCGTCGACGCGCCAACCATCGAAGAGCTGATCGACGAAAGCGTCGCGGTGGTGCTGGTCAACCACGTCAATTACAAATCGGGTGAACTGCGCGACATGGCGGCGCTGACGCGCATAGCTCATGCGGCCGGAGTGCTGATCGTCTGGGATCTATGCCACACCGCTGGCGCTCTGCCAGTCGAGCTCGATCATGCAAAAGCCGATTTCGCTGTCGGCTGCACCTACAAGTACCTCAACGGCGGTCCAGGCGCGCCAGCCTTCATCTATGCCGCGCAACGCCACCACGGCGCGATCAGCCAGCCGCTCAGCGGCTGGTGGGGGCATGCACGGCCCTTTGCCTTCGAACGAGGCTATGTTGCCGGCACCGGTATCCGCCGCTTTCTGTGCGGCACGCAGCCGGTCCTGTCGATGCGGGCGCTCAAAGGTGCGCTCGCAATCTGGAACGACGTCGACGTGGCGGCATTGCGAAAGAAAAGCGTCGCGCTGACCGAACTGTTCATCCAGCTCGTCGAAGCGAAGTGCGGTGCCTATGGCCTCACGCTGGAGAGCACCCGCGACGCGACCAGGCGCGGCAGCCAGGTGTCGTTCGTTCACGATCATGGCTATCAAATCGTGCGGGCGCTGATCGAGCGCGGAGTGATCGGTGACTTCCGCGCGCCGTCAACCATCCGTTTCGGATTTACGCCGCTCTATGTCGGCTACAAGGACGTGTGGCTGGCGGTCGAGGTGCTGGAAGACATTCTGCGAACGGATGCATGGAAGGACCAGCGTTTCGCCGTCAAGGAGGCCGTGACCTGACGCAGTCGTCCCAACTGTTGTCGCATCGTTGCCTCTTGGTCGGATGATGGAGGGACGAATTTCCAGTGCACAAATCCGGTTGCCGCTGCTGGCCAACACTGGCATCAACAAATTAACCAAGGTTGGCATTTTGGCTTCGTTTCGTTCACGGCAGACGAACGCATGGAAGGCTGGAAATGCCCCGTCGCGGATCCATGGGCAGCTCATGCCAAAGCTTGGGCCAACGATGGGCGGCAGCCCATTAACCATAACAATTTCAATGCCGGAAAGCGCCTTGTGACGGCATGCCGTGATCACCCAAGCGCGCTGGCGCGCGCCAAATAATTTCAGCGGCCTTAACAGATTCATTAAACTTTAAACGGTTGCAGAACACAACTGGAACATATAGTGTTTGTTCTGGGTTTGTTTTCTGATTCTGGTTTTAGGTACCCTGGGGGCCGCCATGCTGACACGCAAGCAACACGAACTGCTGATGTTCATTCATGAACGCCTGAAGGAAAGCGGCATTCCGCCATCCTTCGACGAGATGAAGGAGGCGCTCGACCTTGCCTCCAAATCCGGGATTCATCGTTTGATCACGGCACTGGAAGAGCGCGGCTTCATTCGCCGGCTGCCCAACCGGGCGCGCGCGTTGGAAGTGCTGCGGCTGCCGGATTCGATCGCGCCCGGCCTCAACGCGGCGAAAAAGTTCTCGCCTAGCGTCATCCAGGGCAGTCTTGGTCAGGCCAGTCTCGGCCAGGGCGGCCTTGGCCGGCAGATCAAGCCGGCGTCTTCACGGATGCCTTCAGCCGGCAATGACGACGACGTGGTCTCCGCCGTGTCGATCCCTGTGATGGGGCGCATCGCCGCCGGTGTGCCGATCGATGCCATCCAGCACCAGACCCATTCGATCTCGGTGCCGCCGGACATGATCATGGGAGGCGAGCACTATGCGCTGGAGGTCAAGGGCGACTCGATGATCGAGGCCGGCATCTTCGACGGCGACACCGTCATCATCCGCAACGCCGATACGGCGAGCCCTGGCGAGATCATCGTGGCGCTGGTGGATGAAGAGGAAGCGACGCTGAAGCGGTTCCGCCGCAAGGGTGCCTCGATTGCTCTCGAAGCCGCCAATCCGGCCTATGAGACACGGATTTTCGGACCAGACCGGGTCAAGGTGCAGGGCAAGCTTGTCGGCCTGATCCGCCGTTACTGAGGCAGCTGCGGTTTAACGACGGGCTTGTCCGGTCTCTTGAAGGGCGGCAGGCCCCTCGCCTCACGCGAAAACTTGCGTTGCACGTGCCAAGGCCGGTAGGGCCTACCCACCGCAAAGCTGACCGTTGCCGGCGTGGTCGCCGACTGGCGATCGAAGAAGACGGCAGCACTGCCATTGCGAGCCAGTTGCCGTTTGGTGATGACGAGAACCAGCGGGTTGTGACAAGCGTCATAGGCCGTCGCGTCGTTGATGACGATCAGGTCGGCGAAGCCGCAGGCTTTCCAGGTGTCCTTTCGGTCCTCGACATAGGCAATGATAGCTCCGGACGGATGCCTGGCGAGACAAACGCCTGATGTGCAATAGAATGGCGCTCCCGGCGGCATTTCAGCCGCATCCTCGACGTCGAATTGCCCGTCGCCTTCGTCGAACACCTCCGGCGCGATAATGCTTTCGGATGTCAGCGCACGCTTCCAGTTGTCGACGGTGAATTCGTTCGGCCTGGCCCGGCTGACCGCGAGTTCGCCGCCGCCAATCGGCAGCGCCACCAGCCTCGCATCCTCCGAGACCAGCACGTCAGGTACGCGCGTATCCGAGACGGTCAACAGGCCGGCAAGCGCGAAGGGAAGCGCTGCGAGCCGCAACCATGTGGTCGCCATCGTCGCGATGACCAAGGCAATCGTCACCAGCACGACGGATTGCTGCGAAATCAAACCGATTGCGTCGACTGGCGAACGCTCGGAAATCCATCCGGACATCGCGATCATCACCGTCAGGCCTTTGCCCATCAGATAGAGGGCCGGCCAGTCCAACCCGAATGGCATCAGCAGCGCGCTGGCGACAGCCAGGAACATCACGACTGTTACGATAGGCATGATGGCCAGGTTGGCGAACAGGCTGAGCGGCGACACACGCTGAAAATGCCAGATGGCAAACAGCGCCGTGGCGCTGCCGGCGATGATGGAGGTCATGGCAAGGCCGCCTGCCGCCAGCAGGAATTTTCGCGTCAGGAAGCCGGGCAAGGATCGCTTTGGCGGCGGTGGCCTCGCCTTCCCCGCACGATGATCCGCCCAGCCGGCATAGGCACCGACCAGCGCGGCCGTCGCGGCAAACGACATTTGAAAACTCGGGCCGACCACTTCATGCGGCGACACCATGATGACCGCGATCGCCGAGATCGCCAGATTGCGCATCGTCAGTGCTGCCCGATCAAAAAGAACGGCAATCAGCATCACCGCCAGCATGATGAAACTGCGCTCGGCGGCAACGACGACGCCTGAGATGATAAGATAGGCGGCGATCGAGAACAGTGCGGCAGCCGCAGCATACTTCTTGACCGGGCGACGCGCGGAAAAATCCGGAAACAGGGCGAAGGCGCCACGCAGCAAACCCATGATGGTGCCAGCGACCAGCGCCATGTGCAGTCCGGAAATGGAGATGATGTGATAGATGCCGGTACGCCGCATCGCCTCGTTCACGTCATCGGGAATGCCGGCGCGAACGCCGACGATCAGCGCCGCGGCGATCTCGCCTTCGGCGCCACCGACGCTGCCCCTAATGTGATCGGCAATGGCTTCACGGGCTTTTTCGATCCCCGAGGAAAGCCGGGCCGCCAGCGGCATGCTATCGTCCTCGGTGACGACAAGTTTTGGATTGCCGAGAAAGAAACCGCTGCCGCCGATGCCGGCGAAATAGCTGTCGAAGGAGAAGTCGTAGCTGTCCGGCCGCACCGGCCCGGTCGGTGGCAACAGCTTGGCATACCCAGTGATCAGGGAACCGGCGGTCATGTCCGCCGGGATATTGCGTGCCGAAAGCCGCACCCGCTCCGGCGCATAGCGCAGTTTCGGCCTTGCAGTCGATGCCACGTCGATTGTCAGCCGGATGCGACCGCTCTCCATCCGTTCGAGCGAGACGACCCGGCCGGTCACTTGCGTCGAGATTTCCGAGCCCAGCATCTGCGTTCCGGCTCGCCATGTCTCGACCTTCGCGGCGAGCAGGCCGAGTGTACACAAAAGCGCCGCCATGAAGGACATATGGGTTTTCGGCCAGGAACGCGAGACCAGCGCACAGAGCCCCGCCAAGATGACAACTGCGACAGGCTTTGCGAAGTCCGGCTCCGCCACAAGCGAAAAATAGCCGATCGCCCCGCTTGCCAGGCAGACCGGCACCAGCAGGAAGGCCACGCCTCGGTCGAGTTCCAGGCCCGCCGCCATGGCCAGCTATTGCGCAGGCGCGGCGGTGATATCAGGCCAATCTGCCGGCGCAAGCGCACGATCCTGCTGGCTTCGGCAGTTGGAACAGGGGCGGAGACACCGGCTTGCAAAGGCGCCTTGTCGGGTGCCGGCACAAGGGGCGATGGCGGCGGCAATGAAGCTGGCAGTGGCGCTGCAAACAGGGACCGCTCGCTGACGCCAATGACAGCGTCCTCGTCCTGATCCGAGCCCCAGCCTCGTCCAGCCATCGGGTCTGCCCCTTGCGCCCTCGACACCCTATGCTACATGAACGCCGGGCGCGCGAAAGTCCGCGCACCGCACCCGCTTCAGATGGTTTCCGAGAGTTACATGTCCGACAAGGTCGTCACCCGTTTTGCTCCCTCGCCCACCGGCTACCTGCATATAGGCGGCGCGCGCACGGCGCTGTTCAACTGGCTGTATGCAAGGCACACCGGCGGCACGATGCTGCTGCGCATCGAAGATACCGATCGCGAACGCTCCAACGACGCGGCGACGGCTGCCATTCTCGACGGACTTTCCTGGCTCGGCCTGACCTGGGACGGCGAGCCGGTGTCGCAGTTCGAGCGCGCGCCGCGCCACCGCGAGGTGGCCGAGGAACTCGTGCGCCTGGGCAAGGCTTATTATTGCTATGCCACGCCGGCCGAACTGGAGGCGATGCGCGAGGCCGCCAGAGCCAAAGGCCTGCCGCCCCGCTATGATGGCCGCTGGCGCGACCGCGCCCCCTCAGAGGCGCCTGCAGGCGACAAGGGTGCCATCCGCATCAAGGCGCCGACCGAGGGCGAGACGATTGTCCATGACCGTGTCCAGGGCGAGGTACGCTTCCCCAACAAGGATCTCGACGATTTCATCATCCTGCGTTCGGACGGCAATCCGACCTACATGCATGCAGTCGTCGTCGACGATCATGACATGGGCGTCACCCATATCATCCGCGGCGACGATCATCTGACCAACGCCGCGCGCCAGACTGTGATCTACAACGCCATGGGCTGGGCCGTGCCCTCGATGTCGCACATCCCGTTGATCCACGGTGCCGATGGCGCCAAGCTGTCGAAGCGGCATGGCGCGCTCGGCGTCGAAGCCTATCGTGCCATGGGTTATCTGCCGGAGGCATTGCTGAACTACCTGGCGCGCTTGGGCTGGAGCCACGGCGACGACGAGATCATGTCGATCGACGATATGATCTCCTGGTTCGACATCGGTGACGTCAACAAAAGCGCGGCCCGATTCGACTTCGCCAAGCTGGAGGCGATCAACGGCGCGCATATGCGCCGCATGAGCGATGCCGAGCTGTTCGATATCTTCATCGCCACCCTGCCCTATCTCGAAGGCGGCCCGGCGATGGCCGCGCGCCTGAACGACAGCAACAAGGCGCAGCTGCTGGCCGCGTTGCCGGGCCTTAAGGAGCGAGCCAAGACGCTGGTCGAACTCGTCGATGGTGCTGCCTTCCTGTTTGCCACCCGGCCACTACCGATCGACGACAAGGCGGCCCTTCTGCTCAATGACGATGCCCGCAAGATCCTGCGCGGCGCTCACGAAGCTTTGAATGGGCTTACAAGTGATTGGACGGCCGCCTCGGCGGAGGCCGCGATCCGCGAGGTTGCCATGGCTGGTGGCCACAAGCTCGGCGCCGTGGCCCAACCTCTGCGCGCCGCTTTGACCGGCAAAAGCACCTCGCCGGGCGTGTTCGATGTGCTTGCCGTGCTCGGCCGCGAGGAAAGCCTGGCGCGCATAGAAGACCAAATCGATTAGGAGCAAACTGGCCCAAGAAGATTGGCATTGAAAGGCGGGTTTCGCAGTGCAACATTAGGCCTTGGCCCAATCTGGCACGCACCTCCTGAAATGCGGTGGCGAATACGCGCATTGCGGTGATCTCAACGTGTCGCTCTGCGGAATTTTTGCCTTTGCCGGCATGAGGAAACAAGAAGGAGTTTGCAATGACCGACGCTGCTAAAAAACTGGACTTGGGCGGCAAGGGCCAGGAGGCCACGGCAACGCTTGCATTCGCCGGCAAGACCCATGAATTCAAGGTGAGAAGCGGTTCTGTCGGGCCTGACGTCATCGACATCGCTTCGCTCTACACCACCACCGGGGCCTTCACCTACGATCCCGGCTTCACCTCGACCGCAAGCTGCGAATCCGAAATCACCTTCATCGACGGCGACGCCGGCATACTGCTGCATCGCGGCTACCCGATCGACCAGTTGGCCGAACACGGCGACTTCCTCGAGGTCTGCTATCTCCTGCTCTACGGTGAATTGCCGACCAAGGCGCAGAAGGACGATTTCGATTACCGCGTGACGCGCCACACCATGGTGCACGAACAGATGTCGCGCTTCTTCACCGGCTTCCGCCGCGACGCGCACCCGATGGCCGTGATGTGCGGCGTGGTCGGCGCGCTGTCGGCTTTCTATCACGATTCCACCGACATCTCCGACCCGTATCAGCGCATGGTGGCGTCGATGCGGCTAATCGCCAAGATGCCGACGATCGCCGCGATGGCCTACAAATACCACATCGGCCAGCCCTTCATTTACCCGAAGAACGAGCTGAATTTCGCCGCCAATTTCCTGCATATGTGCTTTGCCGTGCCATGCGAGGAATACAAGATCAACCCGGTGCTGGCGCGCGCCATGGAGCGCATCTTCATCCTGCATGCCGATCACGAGCAGAATGCCTCGACCTCGACCGTTCGGCTCGCCGGCTCTTCTGGCGCCAACCCGTTCGCGTGCATCGCCGCCGGCATTGCTTGCCTGTGGGGGCCGGCCCATGGCGGCGCCAATGAAGCGGCGCTCAACATGCTGGGCGAGATCGGCCATGTCGATAATATCCCGGAGTTCATCGCCCGCGCCAAGGACAAGAACGACCCGTTCCGGTTGATGGGCTTCGGCCACCGCGTCTACAAGAACTACGATCCGCGCGCCAAGATCATGCAGAAGACGGCGCACGAGGTTCTGGGCGAGCTCGGCATCAAGGACGATCCGCTGCTCGACATCGCTATGGAACTGGAGAAGATCGCGCTGACCGATCCCTATTTCATCGAGAAGAAGCTCTACCCGAATGTCGACTTCTATTCCGGAATCACGCTGAAGGCGCTGGGCTTCCCCACCACGATGTTCACCGTGCTGTTCGCGGTCGCCCGCACCGTAGGCTGGATCGCGCAGTGGAAAGAGATGATCGAGGATCCGCGCCAGAAGATCGGCCGCCCGCGCCAGCTCTACACCGGCGCGCCGGAGCGCGACTACGTGCCGATCGCCAAGCGGTGATGGGAGCGAATAGCGAATAGCCAGTAGCGAATAGGGACTTTTATATAGGGCATAGCGTTGGTTTCCCGCTAAACAACGCTAAGGGGGAACGAAGCTTGAACATCGTCATGCTGCCCGCTGTTTCGCGGACAGATTGAGAGCTTTCCGGCCGGCTGCTTTGGCTGCTCGATCCCAAAGGAAGTCGCCGGAGAAGGCAATATGCTCCCACCCGCTCGGCCGAATTCACATCCATGACCCAAACGAGCCATTCCGACAGGTAAGCTCGAATGTCTTGAATGTGGTAGAATACGATATTGGTCAACCGTCGCCGCATCAGCCATCAATGAACGCGCGGAAAATAGGGATTTGCTGAGTGCTGGTGAGGTCAGTTTCTTATCGGAACAACCAATGCTATGTTCCGCCGGGGCCAGGCCAACAATGGACCGCAAGCTTTCCGCGATTCTAGCCGCAGATGTAGTGGGCTATTCGTCTCTGATGGAGCGCGACGAGGCCGGTACATTCGAGCGCCTTCGTGCCGGACGCAAAGAGCTGTTCGAACCCGAAATCGCTCGCCACCACGGCCATATCTTCAAGCTGATGGGCGATGGGATGCTGGCCGAATTCGGCAGTGTCGTCGATGCCGTCGAATGTGCAGTGTCGCTGCAGCGCGGCCTGTCCGAGCGCAACGCCTCGCTTCCCGAGTCGGAACAGATCCTGGTGCGGATCGGTATCAACCTCGGCGAGGTGATCGTTGACGGCGACGACCGGTATGGCGATGGGGTCAACATCGCGGCCAGACTTCAGCAGTTAGCGGAACCGGGCGGCATCTGCGTCTCGGGAAAAGTGGCCAAGGAGGTCGAGAGGAAGCTAGCGTTCACATTTGCGTCAATGGGCGAACAGAGGGTTAAGAACATCACCGAACCAGTTCGGGCGTATCGCGTACTGCTTGATCCAGCGGCAGCGGGCAAGACCCTCCATGCTCGCCGCCAGCCGCGCGCCTGGCGTCTTCCAGTCACGGCGGGTGTTCTCGTCCTGGCTCTCGGCCTTGCAGTAGCATGGTGGCAGCCGTGGGAGAGGCCTGCACAGCTTGCCGTTCCGACCGTCAGCGAGGCAGCCGACACCCGGGCCTCGCTAGTCGTCCTGCCCTTCGACAATCTCAGCGACGACAAGGAACAAGAATATCTCGCCAACGGCTTCACCGAGGATCTGACGACCGCACTGGCGCGTGTGCCGGGTCTTTTCGTCTTCTCCCCCAACGCGGCCTCCGCTTACAAGGACAAGGACCCAAAGCCGGCGGAGATTGCGGCGGCATTGGGCGTCCGGTACCTGCTGAAAGGCTCGATTCGCCGCGTCGGCGACGACATGCGCATCAATGCGCAGCTGATCGATGGCTCGACTTCCAGACATCTCTGGGCGGAGCGTTTCGACGGCCGGTGGGCAGACGTATTCGCGCTGCAGGACAGCGTTGTCAGCAGCATCGCGGGTGCGCTCCAGCTCCGCCTGGTGAGCGGCGCGCCGGCTACCCGGGCCGGAGGCACCAGTAATCCCGAGGCCTATGAGGCCTATCTCAAGGGGATGGACATCTACAACCGTATCAACACGCCCGAGGAGTTTGCGCAGGCTGTGAAGTATTTCCAGCAAGCCGTGCAACTCGACCCCGATTTCGGCGCGGCGTACGCCCAGCTCGCCTGGGCCTACTGGGACGCGGATGTCGGTCGGGTCGTAGTAATGGGGCTTACGACCGACGTGGCCCAGGGCAAGATCTATGAAACCCTGGAAGCGGCGGCCAGGTATCCTTCGCCGGGCTACTATCAGCTCGTCGCCGAGTTGATGGTCCGCGAGCACGACTCGGACGACGCAGTTACCGTTCTTCTGAAGTCGGTGGCGCTAGATCCCAGCGATACTTGGAATTATCTCTCGCTGGCCAATGCTCTGAATTTCAACGGCAGGCCGAAGGAAGTGCTTAGCTATCTCGATGCGGCTGCGCGCGTCGACCCAAACTCGTGGATGGACTACAGGCGCTACCAAGCCGGACTGGCCGAGTTCGGCCAGGAGAAGTTTGAGGACGCGGTTCGCTCTATCGAGAAGATGGACCTTATATCGGCCGATCCACGGGCGAAATTTTATGCCCTGCAGGTCCTTATTTCGGCCTATGGGCATCTTGGGCGCACAGACCAGGCCGCGGCGGCTTTGGAAACGCTTAGGAAGGTTGTTGCGCAGAGAATGGAATGGGAGCCGAGCCAGTTGATGACCCAGGATTACATGGTGTTCAAGAATACAGCCGATATCGAACGCCTTTTGGCCGGGCTGACCAAGGCAGGTGTGCCAGAGCTGTCGGCATTGGCAAAGGCAGGCATGAATCCGAAGGACCGGCTCACAGGGGCGGAAATAAAGTCTCTCATGTTCGGGCACGAAACGCGCGGAAAATTGGTAATGCCCACGTTCCTGCCGATGCAGCGCACAACCTCGGTCGACGGCGCCGTCAGCGAGACCGTTGGCCAGAGGAGCCGCGTAGGAACCTCGTGGGTGCAAGGCGATTTCTTGTGCAACGCCTTTCCCATAGAACTGACAAGCTGTGGGGCGATTTTTCGCAATGTGTTCAGGACGCCAGGGCGCGACGACGAATACAAGGCCGTTTACCGCGGGGACCAGTTCGAGTTTTCGGTCGTCAAGTGAACTCCAAAATGCCGCAAAAGCCCGAAAGTCTGCTTGCGGATATACATGCGACCTTGTTCGCCATAACCGCAAATGACCGGAAGTGGCGCTGCTTGCTCGTTCCCACCGACGAGAGAAGGGCAACGTTCCACCCACAGAGAAGTTCAGCACACCATCCGGTTCGTGTTCGCGATTTGATCTCCCTTGGCGTTGTTTAGCGGGAAACCAACGCTATGCCCTCATATAGACCGAGGCGGTGAGAACGGCCTTCTTCCTATTCGCTATTCGCTCTCTTAATGTACCGCATCACGACCTGCGCAGCGATCTCTCCGGATGGCTTCTCGGTCGCCATGCGCCGCGTGATCTCGGCGAAGCCTTGCTTCTGCCAGGCCCGCATGCCGCTGTCGGCAAACAGCGCCTCCAATTGCCGAGCCAAATTGTTCGGCTTGACGTACTCATTGTAGAATTCAGGGATCAACGCTCGATCCGAGATCAGATTGGGCAGCAGTGCCGACCAGACCGAAACCATATACGGCGCGACGACGCGCGCGACAGGATCGAGCCGATAGCAGGAGATCATCGGCACACCGGCCAGCGCCAGTTCCAGGGACACCGTCCCGGACGCGATGAGTGCGGCATCGGCTTTGCCGAACGCTTGCCATTTGCGCTGCGGATCGATGATGATCTCAGGCTTTTCATCCCAACGGTTTACCGAGGATTTGACCAGGTCGGCGACATGCGGAACTGTCGGCAGCAACAGCCGCAGGCGGTGCCCGCGCGCGCGCAGCATCGACCCGGTTTCGCCAAACGGATCGAGCAGCCGACGCACCTCGCCGCGCCGCGAGCCGGGCAGAACGAGCAGCGTCTTCACGCGGTCCGCAGCAAGGTCGCGCGGCAGGTCCTGTGCCTTGGCCGCGCTGAGCACGCCCGCATCATGCATGAGGCGATGCCCGACATAGGTGCCCAGGGGGCCGCCCAGCCGCTCAAGCTCCTTCACCTCGAACGGCAGGATGCAGAGGATATGGTCGACATAGGGCTTCATCGCCGCCGCCCTGCCCGGCCGCCACGCCCAGACGCTCGGGCAGACATAGTGGATGATCGGGATCGATGGATTGGCCGCACGGACCTTTTTGGCGACGCGCAACGAAAAGTCCGGGCTGTCGATGGTGATGAGGCAATCAGGCTTCTCGTCCGCAACGCTCCTGGCCAGCTCGTTGATCCGCCGCATCAGCCGCGGCAGGTCGCGCAGGATGGCGCTGAAGCCCATGAGGGCGATCTCACCGGCATCGAATGGCGGGACCAGTCCCTGTGCCTGCAAATGGCGACCGCCGAGGCCGACGAGTCGCACGTCGCGCCCGGTAGCCTGCTTGAGCGAACGCACGATGTCGGCACCGAGCAGATCGCCGGACTCCTCGCCGGCAACGATTGCGATCTTCAATGCCCTGTCAACCATTGCGTGGCTCCGTCGCGGCAGGCAGACCAATGACGAACAGACCAAGCGCGTTGGCGCGCGCGATGGTTTCCGGGCCTTCGAGAACCAGCGAACGTCCCGCTTCCACGGCAATGCCGGCAAGCCCGGCCGCATGCACGGCTTCGACCGTTTGCGGGCCGATGGAGGGAAGATCCGCGCGCAGTTCCTGACCAGGCTTGGCGCACTTGACCAGGACACCGCGGGTCTTGCCGGCAATACGGCCGTGGCCACGCAGCAGCTTCGCACGGTCGAGCAGTCCTGCTGTTCCCTCGATACCTTCCAACGCGATGGTCCGGCCGCCGACGGCGATCGCCGCCTGGCCAATATCGAGCGCCCCTATGGCCTTTGCCGCCGCAAGGCCGGCCTCGATGTCGCGCCAGTCGGATTTCCTTGGCGAGGCTTTCGTCAGCACGCCTTCGGCAGCGACAAGGTTCGGCACGATCTCATGGGCGCCGACGACCTTTATTCCCCGCGCTTCGAGGCCTCGCGCCAAGACCTTCAGCAGGCCATCATCGCCACGCGCCAGCGCCGCGACAACGACCGGTATCACTGCGAGCAGACCGAGACTTGGACGCAGCTGTGTCAGTCTTGGCCGGCGCTTGATCTCCCCGGCAAGCACCAGATGGGTGATCCGGTGCCGCCGCAGCAACGATATCAGCGAGCCGATGCCTTCCAGAGCGAGGCTTTCATGCTCATACCGGGAGAGCTCCGCCGTGCGGTCGACCTCGCCGTCCATCAGGATGACAAAGGGCGGATAGCCTTGTTCAGCCGAACCGGCCGCGACCTCTACGGGCAGACTGCCACCGCCGGCGATAATGCCGACCCTGGCGCCTGGCGGGAGATCAAGACGCGCTGCCGCTGTCTCAGTCTTCGTCATCGACATCGTCGCCATCGCCGCCCTTGAGCGACGGCACAGCGTAGTGCCGCTTGCCGCGACTGGAGATGAAATCGATGATTTTCATGGCGGTCGGCGAAGACGCGAACTCCGCCTTGGCGAATTCGATGTTCTCGCCAACTGTGCGGGAACGGTCGAAGATCATCCTGTAGGCCTTGCGCAGCACATGGATCTCGGACCTCGGCAGGCCGGAGCGCTTCAGGCCTATGATGTTGAGGCCGCGCAGGCTGGCACGGTTGCCGACCGCGATGGCATAGGGAATGACGTCGCCGACGATCGCCGAGCAGCCGCCCAGAAAGGCGTTGTCGCCGATGCGGACAAACTGATGCACGGCGGTCAGCCCACCGATATAGACATTGTTGCCGACCTCGCAGTGGCCGCCCAGCGTCGCGCCGTTGGCGAACGTCGCGTTGTTGCCCACCACGCAATCATGGGCGATGTGGGCGTAGGCAAGGAAATTGCCATTGTCGCCGACCGTCGTCTCGCCGCGGCTGGAATCGGTGCCGAGATGCATGGTCACGCCTTCGCGGATCGTGCAGTTCTGGCCGATGACCAGGGTGGTGCGGCCGCCCCTGTGCTTGGTGTTCTGTGGTGGGGCGCCCAATGTCGCCATTGGGTAGACCTTGGTCGAAGCACCGATTGAAGTCGCGCCCATTACCGAGATATGACTGACCAGTTCGACGCCGTCGCCGATCACGACATCGGCGCCGACGTGGCAGAACGGTCCGATGCGCACACCGTCGCCGATTTGGGCGCCTTCCTCCACAACGGAAGAAACATGGATGGATGTCTTGATTTTCATAAGCATTCGATCGTCAGTCGCTGGTGACCATCATGGCTGAAATCTCGGCCTCGGCCGCCTTGGCGCCGTCGACCATGGCTTCACAAGCGAATTTGAGCAGATTGCCGCGTTTCTTGATTTTCTTGACATAGATCTTCAACTGGTCGCCGGGGACGACCGGTTTGCGGAATTTGGCGTTGTCGATGGTCAGGAAATAGACCAGCGACGGCTTTTCAGTCCCGAGGCTACGGATGCAGATGGCACCAGCCGTCTGCGCCATCGCTTCGACGATAAGCACACCTGGCATCACAGGCTGCTCTGGAAAATGCCCCTGAAAATGTGGCTCGTTTATGGTCACGTTCTTGATGCCAACGGCGGACTCGTCGCCATCGATGTCGACGATGCGATCGATCATCAGGAACGGATAGCGGTGCGGCAAGAGCTTTATCAGCCCCATAATGTCGACCGCTTCCAGCGTCGTCGACGCGATCATGTCAGCCATTGCCTCCCTCGCCCTTTTTGCGGCTCCTGGCGAGCTTGCGCAGCATGGCTATCTCCCGCATGGCTTCCGCCATCGGCTGTGCCGGATAACCGCCCCAGATCTCGCCTGCAGGGACATTGCTCATAAATCCACTTCTGGCGGCAAGTTTGGCCCCTGTCCCGATGGTTAGGTGATCCGCAAGCCCGACGCCACCGCCCATAGTGACGTTGTCACCCACGACCACGGACCCAGAAATACCCGAAAGCCCGGCGATTATGCAATTGCGGCCGATGCGAACGTTATGGGCGATCTGCACGAGATTGTCGATTTTGGTACCCTGGCCGATGATCGTATCGGACATGGCGCCGCGATCGACGGTGGTGTTGGAGCCGATCTCGACGTCGTCCTGAATGACGACACGGCCGATCTGCGGCACGCGTTCCGGGCCCTTGGCGCCACCGACGAAGCCAAAACCATCCTGGCCGATCCTGGCACCGCCATGGATGATGACGCGGTTGCCGATCAAGGCATACTGGATGCTGGCGCCCGGACCGACATAACCGTCGCGGCCGATCTGGCAGGATTGTCCGATGACCGCATTGGGCGCGATGACGGTACCGCTGCCGATCGACGCTCCCGGCCCGATGACCGCTCCGGCCTCGACGATGGCACCTGCTTCGACATGCGCGGTGACATCGACATGAGCATGCGGCGAGACACCGGTTTCACTGGTCATCGGTCCTGGCGTCGCCGCCCTAGGAAACAGAAGGCGTCCGACCAGCGCGAAGGCCTGCTGCGGACGGGCATGAACCAGAACGGCCATGCCGGCCGGCGCCTTGCCCGCAAATTCCGCCGGACACAGCACCGCGGCCGCCCGCAGCGACGGCATCAGCGCGGAATTACGCCTGCCGTCGACAAATACGAGCGCATTCTCGCCGCCCTCGCTGGCCGGCGCGAGCGCATCGATGAAAATATCGGATTGGCCGGAATCGACAAGCACCGAGCCGGTCAGATTCGCGACTTCGCCCGCCGTATACCGGCGTGATGGCGCGAAGAACACCGGATCGGTCATTCCAGAAGCTATATCCAGCTAGATCGGAACATTTTCTCCCGGACCTTAAAGACCCGGGAGCATCGTTGGCCACCGATCAGAAGCGGGTCGATATGCCGAAGTTGAATTCCTGCACATCGTCGCGCGCTTCCTTCTTGACCGGGATCGCATAGTCGATACGGATCGGACCGAACGGCGACGCCCACATCAGGCCGAGGCCGACCGAGGCACGCAACTTCATACCGACCGAGTCCTGAGTGACTCCAGCGGTGTCGACCTTGCTTCCATAGAGCGTTGCCGCGTCGGCGAATACCGCGCCACGCAAGCCGAAGCTTTCCGGCACGACCGGCAACGGAAACTGGGCTTCTGCGGAGGCATTGAAATAGGTCGTGCCGCCGAGATGGTCACCCGTGTTGACGTCTACAGGACCGATGCCGCCATAGGCGAAGCCACGGATCATGCGGTCGGAGCTTTGGAACTGATCGAAGATCCGCAAACCATCGCTGCCGTATCCTACAACATGGCCAGCGCCACCTGAAATGAGCCCGACCAGGTCGTACTGCTCCGACAGCGTCTGGTAGATACTGCCGCGCCCCGTGACCTTCACGAACTTGGCATCACCGCCGAGGCCTGCGACTTCCACCGTCGTGGTGGCGTAGATACCCTCGTGCGGGCTCTTCATATCGTCGATGGTGTTGTAGACCAGCCCGAGGCTGACCGACGACTTGATCCAAGGGCTTTGTTCGATGCCGTCTAGGATAGCCGTGGAAACGTCGCAGCCGGCGTTGGGATCGCAATCATCATCCAGCTTATATTTCTCTTGCGAGATGTTGTAGGCCAACTGGGTCGAGATGCTGTCCGTGATCGGCAGACCGAAGCGAACGGTCGCACCCGTGGTGTCGCTGTCGTAGTGATCGTAGTTCCGGGTCTGCTTAAAGATGTCGAAGCCGGCAGCGATACGCCGTCCGAGGAAATAGGGCTCGGTGAAGGACAGGCTGTAATCGCGCGAATTCTTGCCGCCGCCTGCCGACACCTTGATGAACTGGCCACGACCAAGGAAGTTGCGCTCGGTGATCGACCCTTCGACGGATGGGCCAGCCGTATCGCCACCGGTCGAATAGCCAGCACCAACCGAGAATTCACCGGTCGACTTCTCGACCACGTCGACCACCAGAACGACCTGGTCAGGCTGCGAGCCCGGAACGGTCGAGATATCGACTTTGTCAAAGTAATTAAGGTTTTCCAGACGCTTCTTCGCGCGCTGGATGAGCACCTGGTTGAAGGCGTCGCCCTCACTGACGTCAAACTCGCGACGGATGACATAATCGCGCGTGCGGTCGTTGCCACGGATCTCGATGCGCTCGATATAGGCTTTGGTGCCTTGGTCGATCGTGTAGACCACCGAAATGGTGTGGTTTTCGAAATTGCGGTCGCCGCGTGGCGTCACCTGCGCGAAGGCATAGCCGGAACCGGCCACCTTCTCGGTCAGGGCAATGATGGAATCCTCGACGTCCTTGGCGTTGTAGACGTCGCCCTTGCGGGTCTCGATCACCGATTCCAGTGCCTTGCCGTCTACTTCCGGGATCGTGCTTTCGACGCTGACGTCACCGAATGTGTAGCGGTCGCCTTCCTGGACGGTGATGGTGACCGTGTACTTGTTCGTCGCGCTGTCGAGCTCGCCGACTGCGGACACGACCTGGAAGTCGGCATAGCCGTGATTGTAGTAGAAACGGCGCAGCAGCTCCTGGTCGGCGCGCAGCTTATCCTCGTCATAGACGTCGTCGCGCAGGATGAACGATACCCACGACGAACGCTTGGTATTGATCACATCCGACAGGCGGCGGCTCGAATAGGCGCTGTTGCCGACGAAATTGATCGCCGCGATCTGCGTACGTTCGCCTTCGGTGATGTTGAAGACCACGTTCACGCGGTTGTCGCCGAGCTGCATGACCTGCGTGGTCACCGTCACATCGTCCCGGCCGATACGTTTGTAGGCAGCCTTGATCGATTCGACGTCGGCATCGAGCGTTGCCTGCGAGAACGTCCCGCGCGGCTTCAGCTGCACCGCCGCCGCAAGCGCATTGTCCTTGAGCTTCTTGTTGTTCTGGAACAGCACCTGGTTGACGACCTGGTACTCGGCAACCTTGACCACCAGGGTCGATCCGACCTGGTTGATCTGCACATCCGAGAACAGGCCGGTGCCGAACAGCGCCTTGATGGCGCTGTCGATATCGGAACTGGAGAACGCCTTGCCCGGCTTGATGGTGATGTAATTGCGGATTGTCTCAGCGTCGATACGCTGGTTGCCGCTCACTTCGACTCTGCTGACGACAGCGGCTTCGGCCGCCGATGTGGCAACGAACTGCACTGCGAGAGCGCCTGACACGACAAGAGCCGCGGACAGGGTCACCGCGGAAGCGGCGCTCAGAAACTTGGATGCTGCCTTCATCGGGCTTAATAACCTTTTCTCGTAGTCCCCACGGCGAGAAAACCGGACGTGCGGTAATTTCCCCTACCGTATTAACCGGATTTTCCCTACACGCAAGGCTTCTGGTTAATTTGTATTTACTTAGCCTTGCGGCGTGGCTTTCGCGTCACTCATATCCCCGTGCATGGTAAACGGCGTCTCAACATCGGCCATGCAGAAGCCGAATTTCTTCATGATTTCAGCATCCAAACAGATCGTTCCAGAAAACGAACCCCATGAAGCACAGCACCAGAAGCAACCCGGCCCGATAGGCCATTTCCATCATCCGTTCCGACACCGGACGGCGAATGACGGCCTCCACCCCGTAGAACAGGAGATGGCCGCCGTCGAGGGGGGGAATCGGCAAAAGGTTGAGAAACCCGATGCCAACCGACAGCATTGCAACCAGCTGCACGAGCCATTCGAATCCCAGTTTCGCCGCCTTGCCGGCCATGTCCGCGATCTTCACGGGGCCGCCCAGCTGACATTTGTCCTCGCGCCCAACGACAAAGCGCTGCAGGAACTGGCCGGTGCGCTGGATGACATGCCCGGTTTCCTGGACGGCCGCTGCAACCGCCCCGACGGGTGTGTAGGTGACGAGTCGCGGCTGGCCGAGTTCCTTGTTGTTGACAACGCCGATCACGGCGACCTTGACCTTGTTGCCGAGCGCGTCTTCCTGTTCCATTAGCCGCGGCGCCGCGGTCACCGTGACCTCCTTGCCGCCGCGCAGCATGACGAAGGTAATAATGTCGTCGGCGCGGCCCGAGACCAGGCGCTGGACGTCGCCAAAGGTTTCGACCTTGTTGCCGTCGACGCTGACGAATCGATCGCCGGGCAGGATGCCGGCCTTCGCCGCCGGGCTGTCGGCCGTCACCTCGGCCACCATCGGCTCCGCGACATAACGGCCATAGGCAGTGAACAGCACGGCAAAGACGACGATCGTCAGCAGGAAATTGAACACTGGCCCGGCCACCACTGTTGCCGCGCGCTTCCAGATCGGCTGCGTGTGAAAGGCGACCTTGCGCTCCTCCTCCGTCAGCGTCTTGAGTTCTTCCGTCGAGGGCTGGCTCGAGGTGGCGCTCATGTCGCCGACGAATTTGACATAGCCGCCAAGCGGTATCGCGCAGAGTTTCCAGCGCGTGCCGTGGCTGTCGTTGAAGCCGAAGAGTTCGGGACCGAAGCCGATCGAGAAGGCCTTGACGCCGATGCCGCACCAGCGCCCGACAAGGTAATGGCCCATCTCATGGACGAATACGACCACGGTCAGCACAAAGAGGAACGGCACCAGCGTGCCGAGGACAAAGCCTTCTGTGCTGAAAAGCGCGTGAAGAATCTCGTTCAAGACAAACCCTCAAATTCTTCCACAGCGCGGATTGCGCCGTGACTGTGACACCAATCCGGGCGAATCCAAGGCGCATCGCGCATCGGACCTGAAATGACACCACTCAAACGGGGAACAGACCCTGCGCCGGATGATCGGCGGTCGCCGAAATCCAGCCAATGACGTATAGGGCGAAAGCCGCCGCGACAAGCCCATCGACGCGATCCATCACGCCACCATGGCCTGGGATCAGCGTACCCGAATCCTTGCGGCCGTGGCGGCGTTTGACCCAGGATTCAAACAGGTCCCCGGCCTGTGAGACAATTGACAACACGAGCGCCACCAGGCTGAGCAACGCCAGGTTGCCGACGCCGGCAGCGGCGCCGAGGATCAACCCCGCGACAACGCCTCCGACAGCGCCGCCGAGCGCGCCGCTGCGTGTCTTGCCAGGTGAGATCGCCGGCGCCAGCTTCGGGCCTCCAACCGCACGGCCAACGAAATACGCAAAAATATCGGTGGCCCAGACGACCGCGAACAGGAACAGGATGGCGACAAGGCCCGAACGGTCACCGTCGCGCAGCAAGGCCAGCGACAGGCCTGAAACGGCAGCATAGGCAAGACCGCTCGCGTCCCATTGCCCGGCCTTGCGAACCGACGCGGCAATCGCCGTTGTGGCAACCATGACCACGACATATGGCAACAGCCAGGACGCGCCAAGGCCGCCAATCAAGGCGCCAATGAAGACAACCAGCAGCGCTTCCGGCAGGAAACCCAGACCCGTGGCCCCGGCCCGGCGCGACATGCGGGTCCATTCATAGAAAATGACCGCAGCGATCACGGCGCACAGCAAGCGGAACGGCATACCGCCGAGCCAGGTCAAGCCAAGGGTGATGATGGCAAGCACGATCGCCGAAATGACGCGCAGCCGGAGATTGCTCATCCCGCGGCCGGTCGCGAAGCGACGTCCTGGGCTCCAAGTCCGCCGAATCGGCGTTCGCGGCCGGCAAACTCACGCAACGCTTCGGCAAGATGCTCGCGGCTGAAGTCGGGCCAATAGCAAGGCAGGAAGACGAGCTCGCTATAGGCGGCCTGCCACAAAAGGAAGTTCGACAGCCGGAGCTCGCCGCTGGTGCGGATGACCAGCTCGGGGTCGGGAATGCCATGCGTGTCGAGGGCGCCGGCAAAGCTTTCGGCTGATATCGCGTCGCTCTCGAGTTCGCCACGCGCCACCGCCGAAGCAAGCTTGCGCGCCGTGCGCACGATCTCGTCGCGTCCGCCGTAGTTGAAGGCGATCACCAGCGTCAGCGATTCATTGGCTGATGTAAGCGATTCGGCCTCGTCGAGCAGCCCCCTGATATCGGGCTGCAGCCCTGCCCTGTCGCCGATGATTCTGATCCGCACGCCACTCTGGTGCAGTTCGGCCAGGTCCCGGCGGATGAACATTTTCAAGAGGCCCATCAGGTCGCTGACCTCGGACTTCGGACGCGACCAGTTCTCCGACGAGAACGCATAGACGGTCAGGTAGGAGATGCCGAGCCCGGGTGCGGCGCGAACCGTCTTGCGCAGCGCCTCGACGCCGGCACGATGGCCCGCAAGACGAGGCATGCCGCGCGCCTTGGCCCAGCGTCCGTTTCCGTCCATGATGATCGCGACATGCGCGGGCGTTGCCATGTTCTCGCTTTCGGGTCAGCCTATGGCCACGACCCTAAACCTGCATGATTTCAGCTTCCTTATCGGAAAGCAGGTGGTCAATGGTGCTGATCGTCTCGTCGGTAAGTTTCTGGACCTGGTCCGAGCGCTTGCGCTGATCGTCTTCGCTGATCTCGCCGTCCTTCTCCGCTTTCTTCAGGAAGTCCATGCCGTCGCGGCGCACATGGCGCGCGGCGACCCGGGCATTCTCGGCATAGGTGTGCGAGATTTTCACCAGTTCCTTGCGACGCTGTTCGTTGAGTTCGGGCAGTGGAATCCTGAGGTTGGTGCCGTCGACGATCGGGTTAAAACCCAGATTGGATTCGCGGATGGCGCGGTCGCCCGCGCCGACCATCGACTTGTCCCAGACCGATACCGAGATCATACGAGGCTCCGGCACCGAGACGTTGGCGACCTGATTGATCGGCATCGTGGTGCCATAGGCCTGCACCTGGATCGCATCGAGCAGATTGCTGGAGGCGCGACCGGTCCGCAGCGAAGCCAGATCATGCTTGAACGCTGCGATTGCTCCATCCATGCGCCGCTTGAGATCGTCGTACTCACCACTCATCTTAATCTCCTCGACCCGTCTGACGCGGGTTCACTGCTTCGGGGCCGTGTTCGAGCCTGCTTCCCTTTCTTCGGGATCAGGCCCGGGTCAATCGTCTGTGACGACCGTGCAGCGGCCGCCGCCCCTTAGAATATCGCCGAAACCACCTTTTTCGTGGATCGAATAGACGATTATCGGAATGTTGTTTTCGCGCGCAAGTGCAATCGCTGCCGTATCCATGATGGAAAGGCCGCGATTTATGACTTCGCCATGGCTGATGCGCTCGAAACGTGTCGCATTTGGGTCCTTCTTCGGGTCCGCCGAGTAGACCCCGTCGACCTGGGTGCCCTTGAACAGCGCGTCGGCGCCGATTTCAGCCGCGCGAAGTGCAGCGGCCGAATCAGTGGTGAAGAACGGATTGCCGGTGCCGCCGGCAAAGATCACCACCTTGCCCTGATTCATGTAGCTGGTCGCCTGGCGCTGCGAAAAACTCTCGCAAAGCTCAGGCATGGCGATAGCCGAAAGCACCACGGCGTCGACACCGATCTTGTTCAATGACGTGCGCAGCGCCAGCGAATTGATGACCGTCGCAAGCATGCCCATGTGGTCGCCGGTGACACGGTCGCCGCCCTTGGAAGCAACGGCCACGCCACGAAAGATATTGCCGCCGCCGATGACGACGCCGACCTCGATGCCCAGTGCACGCGCCTCGGCGATGTCGCCGGCGATGCGATCGACGACCGAAACGTCGATGCCGAAATGCTGTTCGCCC
This sequence comes from Mesorhizobium sp. M0051, assembly GCF_040323235.1. Taxonomy (NCBI): domain Bacteria; kingdom Pseudomonadati; phylum Pseudomonadota; class Alphaproteobacteria; order Hyphomicrobiales; family Phyllobacteriaceae; genus Mesorhizobium; species Mesorhizobium sp. M0051. The sequence goes on along the minus strand of NZ_JAMYUT010000010.1, from coordinate 89,726 downwards.
ATCAATGCTTCGCCCGACGCTTTCAGCAAGACACGTCGGTAGAGGGGCTTCACCGTCATCTGGTCCTCGTCATTTGCGTGTGGCGCGCTCCGGGCGGCAACCCCCGCGCAGTCACCGCCCCGAACAATCGCGTTCCGATACACGAAGGGCGCCCCCCCCCGCCCCCCCGCCCCCCCACATCCCCCCTCCCCCCCCCCCCCCCGCCCCCCCCCCCCCCCCCCCCCCCCGACCGGCAAATTGGTGGTAACCTGCCGGATCGATCAGTCGGCGGACACGCTGGCTGGCTCGCCCTCGACAAGCACCGGCGATGCGTAGCCGGAGGGCTTGTCGCCGGTTGCGGCACCGCCTGTGACGCGCGCCTGTATCTGCGGCCCGAAATAGGAATAGGGGAACGACGCGGGCGTTCTGCTGACCGAATCCAGCCGGTCGCGAAGCCCTGGCGGAATCTCGAAGTCCAGCGCGCCAAGATTGTCCTGTATCTGGGCCAGCGTGGTCGCACCAATGATGACGGTGGCGATCCCCGGCTGCGTCGCCACCCAGTTGAGCGCGACCTGTGGCATGCTGCGGCCGAGCTCGGATGCAACCTTCTTGAGTTCGGCCACGATGGCCCAGTTACGCTCAGTGAATTTCTGGAAGCCCGGATGCGTCGAATTGCGGAACCCGTCGAGCCGGCCCACATTTCCGGCCCGGGCCGGCCGATACTTGCCGCTGAGCAGCCCGCTGGCGAGCGGGCTCCAGACCATGATGCCGGCGCCATGGCGCGTGCCGAAAGGCACGAACTCGTTCTCGATCGCGCGTTCGGCCAGGGAATATTCGAGTTGCAGGGCCGAAACCGGCTCATATCCGCGCAGTTCGGCAATCGTCTGCGCGCGCCCCGCATACCAGGCCGGCACATCGGACAGGCCGACATGGCGCACCTTGCCCATCCGCACCAGGTCATCCAGCGTACGCATGACCTCTTCGGCCGGCGTCAGCCTGTCCCACACATGCATGAGATAGAGATCGATATAGTCAGTGCCCAACCGCTTCAGTGAGGCATCAACCGCCCGCATAATGTTCTTGCGGCCATTGCCGCCGGCATTCGGATTGCCCGGCTGCATGTTCATGGTGAACTTGCTGGCGATCACCGCGGTGTCGCGCAAGCCTCGCTCGGCGATGAATTCGCCAAGCCAGGCTTCGGCCGTGCCGCCAGTGTAGAGGTCCGCCGTATCCAAGAAATTTCCGCCCGCCTCGACATAGGCGTCGAACATGGCGCGGGCCGTGTCCCTGTCTGCTCCCCACCCCCATTCCTTGCCGAAAGTCATCGTGCCGAGCGCCAGCCGGCTGACCCTGAGGCCGCTGTTGCCGAGCGTGTAATAGGTCATGGTCATGATCGTCTTCCAATGCTTGCTGGTGAATGCCGTGGCGTCACTGGCCCGCCGTGTCATTGCCCGGGGTTGCCTTGACCCACGGGTTGCCGCGCTCATGCGTCATGTGGAACGCGAAGCCGTCGACCTTCCAGCCGGCGGCGGAGCGCGTCAAGTGATGCTCATAGGTGCCCCAGACTTCCCAAAGCGGGTCGCCATTGCCCTCCATCCGGTTCCAGGCATAGCCGTTCGAACGGACCGTCGCCGTGTTCGCCTGGAGAGCGACCTGATGGTTGGTGCGCAGATGCAGGCTTGTCTTGCTACCCTTGAGGTTGCCGGCCCAGGCGCCGATCAGGTCGTCGGAGGCGATGTTGGCCGCCGGCTGCCCGGACAGGCTGCTGAAATCGGCGGTGACCCGATCCGCGAAATAGCTGCGCGCCAGTTTCCAGTCCTGCGCGTCGACGGCGCGGTCGATGCCATCGGCTATCCGGATGACCGCGCGTTCGTCCGCTAGCGCCTGCCAGCCGGAAGGTTCCGCCCCGCCGGTATCAATGGGCGCCAGCGCCATGCCTGCCGCGAACGTTACGTGCTTCAACGCATACATGTCTCTCCTCCTGATGCCATCAGTCGATCGGCAAAGTGTGGGCGCCGATGTGTTGGCGACAATGTAGACCACTGAATCGGCGTCGATAAGATTGCATAGTTCGCAAAGACAATGCGATATTGCTCATGAATGGACCGCGATCTCCTCATACATTTGCCTGTGATCGTTGCCGTTGCCCGGCGCGGCGGGTTCGCGCTTGCGGCGGCCGAACTCGGCATGAGCCCGTCAGCGGTCAGCCATGCCGTGCGGCTGGTCGAGGAGCGTATCGGCCAGCCCTTGTTCGCACGCACGACGCGCAGCGTTTCGCTGACCGAAGCCGGAAAGGCGTTGGTGGAGACCGCGGCCCCTGCCCTTCAGGATATTGGTGAACGGATCGACCGAATCCGCAGCGTCAAGGGCAGGCCCTCCGGCCTGCTCAGGATCAACGCCTCCACCATCGCGATTCCATTGGCGGTGACGCCTGTCGTCGCGGCGATGGCCGAGCGCTATCCGGACGTTACGGTGGAGATTTTCGCCGACCAGGGGCTGGTCGACATCGTCGGCGAAGGCTTTGATGCGGGCATCCGGCTGGGCGAGATGATCGCGCAGGACATGGTGGCCGTGCGGCTCACGCCTCCGTTCAAAGCCGTCATCGTCGCCTCTCCCGACTATATCGGACGCCGCGGCCGTCCGCGTTGCGTCGCCGATCTCGCCAACCACAATTGCATCGGCTACCGGCTTGTCCGCTCCGGTGCCCTCTATCGCTGGGATTTGACCGAAGATGGCAAGGATGTCGTCATGGAGACCGGCGGTACGACCATCGTCACGGATTCGCTCGCGGCGATTGCCCTGGCGCTTGCCGGAGTGGGCCTTGCCTATATGTTCGAGCCGCTGGCGCGCGCCGATCTTGCGGCCGGCCGCCTGGTGCAGGTTCTGCCGCAGTCGGCAATCGAGGAACCCGGCCTTTTCCTCTATTTCCCGCGCCGGGCGGCGATGGCGCCGAAACTGCGGGCCTTTATCGACACCGCACAAGAAATCGGCCGGACATCCCTGCGGACATCCGGCCGAAAAACGCTTTCGGAATAAAGCGGTAGGAAGTTACTTCTTGACCGCGGCCGCGACTTCCGCCGCGAAGTCGGTCTCTTCCTTCTCGATGCCCTCGCCCAGCGCAAAGCGCAGGTAAGCCGTGATCTTGGCCGGCGCGCCGATGTCCTTCTCGGCATCCGTCAGCGCCTTCTCGACGGTGATGTCGGGATTGAGCACGAAGGCCTGCTTCAGGAGCACGACCTCCTCGTAGAACTTGCGCAGACGGCCTTCGACCATCTTCTCGATGATCGCTTCCGGCTTGCCGGACTGGCGTGCCTGGTCGGAGAAGATCGCCTTCTCGCGTTCGACCGCGGCCGGATCGATCTGCTCAGCGGTCAGCGCCATCGGATTGGTGGCGGCAACATGCATGGCGACCTGACGAGCGAAAGCATGCGCCGCATGCTCGTTGCCGGTGGTCTCGATGGCAACCAGAACGCCGAGCTTGCCGAGACCATCGGCAACCGCGTTGTGGACGTAGGTGGCGACGGCGCCATGCGGAACGGTCAGCTTGGCCGAGCGGCGGAAGCCCATGTTTTCGCCAATGGTGCCGACAGCGTCCTTGATGGTATCGGCTACCGACTTGTCAGAACCCGGATACTTCGCGGCAGCCACGGCTTCTGTCGTGCCATAGGCCAGAGCAACCTTGGCAATTTTGGCGACGATTTCCTGGAACGCGGCATTGCGGGCAACGAAGTCGGTCTCCGAATTGACTTCTACCACGGCAGCCTCGCGAACGCCGGAATCGACGCCGATCAGGCCCTCCGCTGCAGTACGTCCAGCCTTCTTGTCGGCCTTGGAAATACCCTTCTTGCGCAGCCAGTCCACGGCTTCTTCCATGTTGCCGTTGGTCTCGGTCAACGCCGCCTTGCAATCCATCATGCCCGCGCCGGTCAAGTCGCGGAGTTCTTTGACCTGTGCAGCCGAAATGCTCATTGTCGCCTCTTTGGTTTTAAATGCACCGACGCACCATCGATATTCGATGATGCGTCTGTTTAGCGTGCCAAAATATGAGAAAGATGAAGGCCGCAACCGGCCTTCGCTTGTCAAGCTTCGGGGGCTTCCGACGCCGGGGCCGGGGCCGGCTCGAGCGCCGGCTCGACCGGGGCTTCGACCGAAGCGCCGATGTCGATACCGAGCGCGCCTTGCTGGCGGGCGATGCCGTCGATGGCAGCCTTGGCGATCAGGTCGCAATAGAGCTGAATGGCGCGGGCCGCGTCGTCATTGCCGGGGATCGGGAAGTCGATCTTGTCCGGATCGCAGTTCGAATCGATGATGGCGACGACCGGGATGCCGAGACGCTTGGCCTCGAGGATGGCGATCGCTTCCTTGTTGGTGTCGATGACGAACATCAGGTCGGGCGTCGAGCCCATGTCCTTGATGCCGCCCAGCGCCTTGTCGAGCTTCTCGCGCTCGCGATCGAGGTTGAGGCGTTCCTTCTTGGTCAGGCCCTGGGCCTCGCCGGCCAGCATTTCGTCGAGCTTGCGCAGGCGCTGGATCGAATTCGAGATCGTCTTCCAGTTGGTCAGCATGCCGCCGAGCCAACGCGAGTTGACATAGTACTGAGCCGAACGCTGTGCCGCATCGGCGACAATGTCGGACGCCTGGCGCTTGGTGCCGACGAACAACACGCGGCCGCCCTTGGCGACAGTGTCGGAAACCTGCTTCAGCGCCTGGTGCAGCAAAGGCACCGTCTGCGAGAGGTCGATGATGTGGATGTTATTGCGTGCGCCGTAGATATAGGGCGCCATCTTCGGGTTCCAGCGATGGGTCTGGTGGCCGAAGTGAATGCCAGCTTCCAAAAGCTGGCGCATGCTGAAATCAGGCAGTGCCATTCAAAGTTCCTTTCCGGTTAGCCTCCACGGACACAGGCATTTTTGGACTTTGTCCTCGAACGCCACCGGAGGTTTCAGCCGGATTTCTCCCGGGCAGACACCAAAGTCCGTGTGTGGAATGAGCGCGCATATAGAGGGGATACGCGACAAACGCAAGCCGTGTGGCGCTTCACGCTCAGCGTGCGGCAATCAGCGCCCCGGTGCCGATCATGGCACTGCCGGCAAACCGGTTCATCAGCCGCATGCGCCTCGGCGTCCTGAACCAACCCGAAGCCCGGCCCGCGAGCGCAGCATAGAAACCCATAGTGAGGATGTTGACGCTGATCACGACCAGGATCACCAGCAGGCCGTCGGCAAGGGTCATGGTGTCGAGGTTCAGGATCAGCGGCATGATCGAGGCATGGAACAGGATGGCCTTCGGATTGCCGAGCGCAATGGACGCACCGAGGAAGAATGACCGCGACAATCTTGCCTGCGTCGCCTGCGGCTCATTCGATTGCGCGGCAGCGCGCCACATCCTGACGCCGAGAAAGATCAGATAGGCAGCACCCGCATATTTCAGCAAGAGGAAAATCCATTCGAACGTCTGGGCCAGCGCCACCAGTCCGAGCAATGCCAGGGTGACCAGCACGGCATCGCCGGCGGCAACACCGACTCCGGCCATGAACGCGCGAAGGAACCCGCGCGACACGCCGTTGGTGATGACCGCGAACATCGCCGGTCCCGGCGTCGCGGCGGCAAGAGTGATCGCAGCGCAATAAGTCAGAAATGCTGTGAGCGTCACGATCGGACCTTTCCCTTCGGCACCCGCACCCGCCGAAAGATCGCGACGATCTCCTCGCGGCTGCATTCGATGGCGCCGAGCCGCACCGCACGGTCGCGCTCGAAGCCGGTTATGTCATAATGCGGCGCCGATGTCTTGGGCGGCCCCTGGTAGGATGAACGCTTGATCGCCAGCTCCGCGGCAAAGCGATGCAGTTCGTCGGTGTCGTCGGCCAACAGATGGCACCAGCGATGGCCAGCCCATTTCCAGATCGCTGCGTCGACATAGACTGCCATGAAGCTTGCTGTCTGCCTTCCATCTTTCACGACAGTCGGCCACATGGCCCGTCCGGATGTCAGTGACGATAGAATGGATTCGGATAGAAAATGAAGCTGCCTTTGGCCGCAAGCTCGGTCACCGTGCTGGTGACGGCTTCCTGCATGCGACGGTGCAGTTCGGCAACCGCATCATCGATCGAGCCCGCATACGCATGCAGGCCCAGCGCCTCCGGCACCCGGATGTGGGCGCAACGCGGCCCGGCCGGCTGCGGAATGAACCGGTTCATCGTGTCACGTAGTCCGTTCTGGCAATAATCGTTGCGGATCCGCTTCAGATGTTCGGCGATCTCCTCCTGGGTGATGCGCGGGTTGGCCGAGGCCCAGGGCCCGACGCGTTGTAGCCTCTGAATGGTGTCGGCAAGCGTGCGAACCTCCTTTTGCCGTTCCGCATCGCCGGTGTTTTCGCGCTGCCAGCGACGCGCCCGACGCAGAAGCTCGGCGGTATCGATGGCAGTGTCGGCCGAGATGCTCTCGCCGAGCCGGCGGCCGAGCTCGATGACCAACGCTTTCCGGCGCTCGGTATATGTCGCGCCTTCGTCGGATTGTATGCCGCAGGCGGCTTCATCGCGGGTCAGCAGCGTCGAATAGACATGGTGGATGCGCTGCGGCAGTGTGTCGGTCGCCTGGCGTTCTATCTTCAGGCTTTTCTCGACATAGGCGCATTCCTTTGCCAGCGCCGCTTCGACATTCCCGGTGAAGGCAAGCTTCCAGACGACCGGCGCGATCCAGACCTTGAAATCCGGATCCGTGGCCCGGCCGCGCCGGAGAGCCTCAAGCCCCATCTCCACGGCACCCGGCAGCAGCGGCGCGACGACATTGGCATGCCAGCCGACGCCGCCTTCGGGATGCAGCAGCACGCCATGGCCCTTCAAGGCCCAGGCGATGGAGTGTTCCTTAGCTGCCCCGCTGTTGCCCGGAATCTGGGCGATCAGGTTGTTGGCCAGCCAGAATTTCTGCATCATTCTGCCGAGACCGTTGACGACGCCATTCGTCGCCCATGACGCAGTGAGCGGGCTGACCTGCGAGACGATCTCCTTGTCGATCATCCAGTCGGTGAAGAACTCGGGGTGATTGGGCGTGATGAAGGTCGCCTTCCCCGCCCCGCAACTGGCCTTCAGCTGCTCAAGGTCGGCGTCGGGCAAGTCGATGTGGCGGACATTGGAGACGCCGCGCAAACCGGCTAGGCGGTTGAACGGCAACAGATCGCGAAATCCGGGAATGCCGCGCAGCATGACGATCCGGTTAACGGATGTCATGGCCCTGATCAGTAACCGGCTAGGTCTCGGCGCAACGAAGACATCGATCTTGCTCAAGCTGCTCCCCCCTTGCGCCTGGACGCTGGGGAGAGGTTGAGAGAAAATTGCGGCACGTTCAAGTCGTTCGCCACGGCGTGGCATGCTTAACCGGTCCGGATCGAAGCCTTATTTCGTCGGGCAGGCTTTCGTCTGGTCGAACAGCGACAGATTGACCAGCTTGCCCGTCATCGAGAAGTCGCCATAGTCCATGGTGAGGTCACGGGTGATGCCGTTCTCATGCAGTTTGAAGCTGATGCGGTATTCCGGCACCTCTTCGCCAGTCTTGCCGGTGTCGTCGAAATAGGCGATGTCGACCGGCCAATACTTTTCGGTGGCGAGCTTCGCCAGTGCCGGAGCCTCCGGATCGGCCTTGTCGGCATCGGTTTTCTTGCCGACGACGACGGTGGTGGTCATCACCTTGTTGGCATCTTCGGAACCGTCGAACAGATTGGTTTCGTAGAAATTCTCGCCCTTTTCGGCCTTGCCGATCAGTTCGACCAGATGCTGGGTCGGGAACTGGGTGGTCGACAGCTCGACGCTGTTCTTTTCCGGCTTGTCGATATCGACCTTCAGGCCCTTGGTCTCCTTCGTGGCGATGCCCTTGACCTCCTTGTCGAGGTTCTGATCGACGAAGGACTTCGTCACAAACGAGAATGTTTTGCCTTCGGCATCCTCGAAAGTGGTTGTCTGCTGGTCGGTCAGCCTGGTGTTGTCGGCGGTCACGATCTGGGTCACGAAACGGAATTTCACCGTATAGCCTTCACAGGCAGAGCCGTTGAACTCATAGACCATGCGACCGGATATGCCTGTGATGCCGGACTGATCGGACGCCTTTTTCAGGGTAAGGTCGTAGACGGCGCGGTGGGCTTGCAGCGCCGGCGCGGCAAAGGCCGGGCCGATCGAGAAGATCCCCGACAACAGGACGGCATGGAATGCAAGGCGCGCTGCGCGCATAAGGTACTCCGATCGTCGCGGCTGATGGTATGCCGCAGGGAAAGATGGTCCAGCTTAAAAAAAGTCATGGCGGAAGCGAGGCAAAAATAGCAATTTCGGCCCGGCCAGCGCGGCGTCACCAAGCAATAGGGAAATACCATGAGTGAAACAATCGAAAAGCGGCTAAGCGATCTGGGCGTGACGCTTCCTGTCGCCGCCGCGCCCGCCGCCAATTACGTGCCCTATTGCAGGACCGGCAATTTGCTGTTCACCGCCGGGCAGTTGCCGCTCAAGGATGGCAAGCTGCAGGCGAGCGGATTGCTTGGCCGCGATGTCGACACGGCAGGCGGCAAGGACGCGGCAAAGCACTGCGCGATCAACATCCTGGCGCAGGCCAAGGCAGCGCTCGGCGACCTCGAGAAGATCCGCCGGCTGGTGAAGATCACCGTTTTCGTGGCTTCGACACCTGAGTTTGTCGAACAGCATCTGGTTGCCAACGGCGCCTCGGATTTCCTGGTTGCGGCCCTCGGCGAACGCGGTAAGCATTCACGCTCGGCTGCCGGCACCGCCTGCCTGCCGCTTAATGCCGCAGTGGAAATCGAAGCCGTCTTCGAAGTCGAATGAGCCAGAGGACAGATATGACCGACCTATCCTGGCTGACCGCCCGGCCCGTCGCCCATCGCGGCTTTCACGACATGAACAAGAAGCGCTGGGAAAACACGCTTTCCGCCTTTGCGGCCGCGGCCGAGCGTGGCTATGCCATCGAATGCGACGTGCACCTGTCGTCTGACCGCGTTCCCGTCATCATCCATGATGGCGATCTCAAGCGCCTGACCGGCCAGGACGGCTTCGTCTGGCAGCGCAGCGCGGCGGAACTGGCGGCGCTCAAGATCGGTGGCACGGCGGACCATGTGCCGACGCTGCGGGAAGTGCTCGACCTGATCGATGGCCGCGTACCACTGGTGGTCGAACTGAAGGGCGTGCCAGGCTATGACGAAGGCCTGGTGGCAAGCGTCGGCAAGATGCTCAAGCGCTACAAGGGCAAAGCCGCGATCATGTCGTTCGACCACTGGTTGATCCGCGATTTCCCGAAGGACGCGCCGGGTATCCCGGGGGGACTCACCGCGTACGGCAACGACGTCAAGTTGATCGAAGCGCATTTCTCCATGCTTGCGCACGAGATCGCCTTCACCTCCTATGCGGCCGGCGACCTGCCGAACCGGTTCGTCAGCTTCGTGCGTGAAAAGCTGAAAATGCCTGTCATCACCTGGACCGTGCATGACCAGCCGGCTGTCGACCTGACCTTCAGATACGCCGACCAGATGACATTCGAAGGGTTCGAACCCGATCTGGTCAAAGTCGCCTGAGTGCCTGAAACGTGACTTGTACCGAGCCGGACGGAGCTTAAATAAGCCTCATGGATCAAGGCGACGAGGGCGATGGCCAAACAGCAAATGCGGACTATTCGATCCGCGTCGCCGCCGGCGTCGGCGCTTTCACCTGCGATGAATGGAACAGCCTCCGTGGGACCACGCGCGACGACGCAGAAAACGGCTACAACCCACTCGTTTCATTCGCTTTCCTGAGCGCGCTTGAGGAGTCCGGCTGCGCCGTGCGGCGCACCGGCTGGCAGGGCCACCATCTCAGGCTGGAGGATGGGCAAGGCACGTTGCTCGGTGCGGTTCCCTGCTATCTCAAGTCGCACAGCCAGGGCGAATATGTCTTCGATCATGGCTGGTCGGATGCCTTCGAGCGGGCCGGCGGCCGCTACTATCCCAAACTGCAAAGTGCTGTGCCGTTCACGCCGGTCACCGGCCCTCGCCTGCTGGTCAGCAAGGGCGAGGACAGCGCCACGGTGAAGGCCGGTCTCGCGGCGGGTCTGAAAGCGGTCACGCAAAAACTCGGCGTCTCTTCCGCGCATGTCACCTTCGCGCAAGATAGCGACGTGAAGGTGCTGGAAGCGGCAGGTTTCCTGCGCCGCACCGATCAGCAATTCCATTTCTTCAATGAAGACTTTTCAACCTACGACGATTTCCTCGCCACCCTTGCCTCGCGCAAGCGAAAGGCGATGAAGAAGGAAAGGCGCGAGGCGCTTGCAGATGGCATTTCGATCGACCGGCTGACCGGCAAGGATATCACCGAGAAGGCCTGGGACGATTTTTACGCCTTCTACATGGACACCGGCAGCCGCAAATGGGGCCGCCCCTATCTCAACCGTCAGTTCTTTTCGTTGATCGGCGAGCGCATGGCCGACGACATCCTTCTGGTAATGGCCAGGCGCAACGGGCGCTACATTGCCGGCGCCATCAATTTCATCGGCTCCGACGCACTCTATGGCCGCAACTGGGGCTGCATCGAGGATCATCCCTTCCTGCATTTCGAGGTCTGCTACCATCAGGCGATCGACTTCGCCATCGAGCGCAAGCTGAAAGTGGTCGAGGCAGGCGCGCAAGGCGAGCACAAACTGGCGCGCGGCTACCGGCCGGTGACCATGCATTCCGCGCACTACATCGCCCATCCCGGCCTGCGCAACGCCGTTGCCGACTATCTCAGGCGCGAACGCCATGAGGTGGAGCGGATGAGCGAATATCTCGAAGAGCATACCCCGTTCCGCAAGGATTTGGAGGAGTAGCGACCCGCTGCCCGGAGGGGCAGGATCGACGATCGTCTTGCCGATTTTCGACCGCTTCGCTACACCAAAGTCACAATCGGGAGCATTTGCCATGGCTGAAACCGCCTATGACACCGACAACATCTTCGCGAAGATCCTGCGCGGCGAAATTCCCTCGCACCGCGTCTACCAGGACGATGCGTTCATAGCCTTCATGGATGTGATGCCGCAGGGGCCGGGCCATACGCTCGTGGTGCCGAAGGTGCCGTCGCGCAACCTGCTCGACGCCGATCCGTCAATTTTCGGCCCGCTTTTCACGGTCGTTCAGAAAGTGGCGCAGGCGGTGAAAAAGGCCTTCGGCGCCGACGGCGTCACCGTCATGCAGTTCAATGAGCCGGCCTCGGGCCAGACCGTTTATCATCTCCATGTGCATGTCATCCCGCGCTTCGACGGCATCCCGCTGAAGCCACACACGGGCGCGATGGAAAAGTCGGAGGTGTTGGCCGAAAACGCCGAAAAGATACGGGCGGCACTGCAAAGCTGACACCGCAATCGCCGGCAAACTGGAACAGTCTTAGTCGGGCTGAGCCCATCGCTCGATCGGACTCGGCCGTGCGATGCCTTGCTCCAGCCGCTGGCAGCGCTCTGGCCGCACACCTCTTCGTGATGATTTCGACCGGGCAGCGAACACCGACAAGCAGCTCTCGCTCCAATGAAAAAGCCCCGTCTCCGGGGCTTTTTCGACTTCCATCAAGGTCAGTTCTTTCTGGGCAGTTGCGGCACGAGGCTGCGCTTGCCGCCGTCCTTGCCTTTGGCTTCGGGCTTCTGAGCCACCAGCTTCTTGGCCGCGGGCTTTTTCGCCACGGCCTTTCTGGGCTTCGGCGTTTCTTCCGGCTCTTCCTTCTTCGGCTTCACCGGCGCCTCGTCGGCGAGCGATTCGAGCTTCAGACCGGTTTCGCCGGTTTCCTTCTTCTCGACGGTGACGCGCACCGTACCGCCCTTCTTGAGCTTGCCGAACAGCACCTCGTCGGCCAGCGGCTTCTTGATGTGCTCCTGGATCACCCGGCCGAGCGGCCGCGCTCCCATGCGCTCGTCATAACCCTTGTCGGCGAGCCAGGCGATCGCATCCGGCGACAGGTCGAAGGTGACGCCACGCTCGGAAAGCTGGGCCTCGAGCTGCATGACGAACTTCTGCACCACCTGATGGATAACCGGTACCGGCAGCGAGCCGAACGGGATGATCGCATCGAGACGATTGCGGAACTCCGGCGTGAACAGCCGGTTGATCGCCTCGACATCGTCGCCTTCGCGCTTGGTCGAGCCGAAGCCGATCGCCGCGCGCTGCGCATCCGACGCACCCGCATTGGTGGTCATGATCAAGATCACATTGCGGAAGTCGATCTGCTTGCCGTTGTGGTCCGTCAGCTTGCCATGGTCCATCACCTGCAACAGGATGTTGAACAGGTCCGGATGCGCCTTCTCGACTTCGTCCAGCAACAGCACGCAATGCGGATGCTGGTCGACGCCGTCGGTCAAAAGGCCGCCCTGGTCGAAGCCGACATAGCCGGGAGGCGCACCGATCAGCCGCGATACGGTGTGACGTTCCATGTACTCCGACATGTCGAAGCGGATCAGCTCGACGCCGAGAGAGGCGGCCAACTGCTTGGCCACTTCGGTCTTGCCGACGCCGGTCGGGCCGGAGAACAAGTAGGAACCGATTGGCTTTTCCGGTTCACGCAGGCCCGCACGCGCCAGCTTGATGGCCGAGGTCAACGCGGTGATCGCGGTGTCCTGGCCATAGACGACGCGCTTCAGCTCGATGTCGAGGCCCTGCAGCACCTTCTCGTCATCGGCCGAAACCGTCTTCGGAGGGATGCGCGCCATGGTGGCGATCGTGGCTTCGATCTCCTTGATGCCGATGGTCTTCTTGCGCTTGGCTTCCGGCACCAGCATTTGCGAGGCGCCGGTCTCGTCGATCACGTCGATCGCCTTGTCCGGCAACTTGCGGTCGTTGATGTAGCGCGCCGACAGCTCCACCGAGGCCTTGATCGCCTCGTTGGTGAACTTCACCTTGTGGAATTCCTCGTAATAGGGCTTCAGGCCCTTCATGATCGCGATGGCGTCCTCGATGGTCGGCTCGTTAACGTCTATCTTCTGGAAGCGTCGCACCAGGGCGCGGTCCTTCTCGAAGAACTGGCGGAATTCCTTGTAGGTGGTCGAACCGATGCAGCGGATCGCACCCGACGACAAGGCCGGCTTCAACAGGTTGGACGCGTCCATGGCGCCGCCTGATGTGGCCCCAGCCCCGATCACCGTGTGGATCTCGTCGATGAACAGCACAGCACCTGGATAGTCCTCGAGCTCCTTGACGACCTGCTTCAGCCGTTCCTCGAAGTCACCGCGATAGCGCGTGCCTGCCAGCAACGTGCCCATGTCGAGCGCAAAGATGGTGGCGTTGTGCAGCACTTCGGGAACGTCGCCTTCGACGATACGCTTGGCCAGGCCCTCGGCTATCGCCGTCTTGCCGACGCCGGGATCGCCGACATAGAGCGGGTTGTTCTTGGAGCGGCGGCACAGCACCTGGATGGTGCGGTTGATCTCGGACTCGCGGCCGATCAGCGGGTCGATCTTGCCGGCCTTGGCCTTGTTGTTGAGGTTGATGCAATAAGCGGTCAGCGCGTCCTGCTGCTGCTTCTTCTTGCCGCCTTCCTCCTGCGGCTCGGCGCCGTTCTGGCCACCCTGCTCGTCTTCGGCGCCGCGCGGCGAGCGTGTTTCCGACGCGCCCGGACGCTTGGCAATGCCGTGCGAGATGTAGTTGACCGCGTCGTAGCGGGTCATCTGCTGTTCTTGCAGGAAATAGGCGGCATGGCTCTCGCGTTCGGCGAAGATGGCGACGAGCACATTGGCGCCCGACACTTCCTCGCGGCCCGATGACTGCACATGGATCACCGCGCGCTGTATGACGCGCTGGAAACCGGCCGTCGGCTTGGAGTCCTCGTCGTAGCCGGTGACGAGATTGTCGAGTTCGGTGTCGATATAGGTGAGAACCGTATGCTTGAGCTCATCGAGATCGACATTGCAGGCGCGCATGACGGCAGCCGCTTCGGTGTCGTCGATGAGCGCGAGCAACAGATGTTCAAGGGTTGCGTATTCATGGTGCCGCTCATTGGCGAGCGTCAGCGCTTGGTGAAGCGCCTTTTCCAGGCCTTGGGAGAAAGCCGGCATGTTACCTCACTTCTTCTCCATCACGCATTGCAGCGGATGCTGATTCTGTCGGGCGAAATCCATGACCTGGGACACTTTGGTCTCGGCCACCTCGAATGTATAGACCCCGCACTCGCCCACTCCATGATTGTGAACATGAAGCATGATGCGTGTGGCGGCTTCGCGGTCCTTCTGGAAAAAACGCTCCAGCACGTGAACCACGAACTCCATGGGCGTGTAGTCGTCGTTGAGGATGAGGACCCGATAAAGGCTGGGCTTCTTGGTTTTGGTTTTCGTGCGCGTGATGACGGCCGTCCCGCGGCCGGCCTCATTGCCGTCGCCGCCGCCGTTTTGCATCCGCACCACGCATCTCGTGGCAGTCAAACCGATCGTCACGTATTCCTGCCTCTTTCGAATCCCCATGCGAACTCGACATGTAGGTGTTCGATGGACGATTTTAAGCCCTTCTGTTTAGCTGACAATATGGCTAGGTGACCAAACTTGGACGATTTTCGCAATCGTGAAGGGGCGCGAGGCCTTTGATCGGCAGTTGACATGAAAAACCCGGCCACGTTTCCGCTGCCGGGTTTTTTACGGGCCCCAAAGGGCCAACTCAGGGTCGTGTCTGGACGAAGTTAATTCGCCCGGGCGAAAATTACTTCGCCTTGGCAACGATCGATTCGAAGGGCTTGTAAGCTTCCTTGGCGAGTTCGGCATAAAGGTCGCCAATCTTGGTGGCCTCGGCGACGAACGCCTCGTAGGACTGCTTGGCATAATCCGACTGGATCTCGATCGCCTTTTCCAGCGACTTGGCCGAAAACAGCTTCTCTATAGTAGCGCTGCCTGACTCAAAACTCTTCTTGGTGTATTCGCCAGCCTCGGTGGCGATCGCCTGGGCGCCCTTGGAGAGCGACGCGAAGCTCTTCAATCCGGTGTCGGCAAACTCTTTGCCGTATTTGCTGAAATCCTCATAGGTCTGGGTCATTTCTAATTCCCTTGACGGTTGAGGCGTCCTTCTTCGGGGCGCCCTTGTGCAGTGCACCTTAATATATTGTGCGCCGCACAAAAGTCAATATTCCACCGGCGCGCGAACCCGCCTGCGCAGCCAATGGCTAAAAATCGAATAAAGAGAGCTTCAAGCTCGAAGAAAATGGTGAACGCGGCGGTTACCATAAACGGATTGGTAACGCTGCCCCGGTAGCTTGGCCGGAAGCGAGGCAGGACCCTTTGCCGCCTCCAGCGCAACGAAGAATCCAAGGGAAGTACCAGTGCGTAAGGCGTTGTTGGGCATCGTTTCCAAATCCACCTCCCCTCTCAAAACGATCATGATCATCGCGATGGCGATGGCATTCGTTTGCGGCGACGTTGCCTCGTCGCTGGCGGCGAGGTCGGCGGCCATCGTCATCGACGCCAAGACCGGCAAGGTGCTGTATTCGGCGGACGCCGACGGCAGGCGCTATCCGGCATCGCTGACCAAGATGATGACGCTCTATCTGACCTTCGAAGCACTGGCGAAGGGGAAGATCAGCAGGAACTCGCCAGTCGTGTTTTCGGCCCATGCATCCGCCGAGGCACCGACGAAACTCGGGGTTAAGCCGGGCGGTTCTGTCACGGTCGAGACCGCGATCCTGTCGATTGTCACCAAGTCAGCGAACGACTCGGCCACCGCGCTAGGTGAAATGCTCGGCGGCAATGAACCCACTTTTGCCCGCATGATGACCGCCAAGGCACGGGCGCTGGGCATGAACGGCACCGTCTTCCGCAACGCTAATGGCCTGCCCGACCCCGGCCAGTTCACCACCGCGCGCGACATGGCGACGCTCGGCATCGCGCTGAGGGAGCATTTCCCGCAGTACTACGGTTACTTCTCGCAGCGTTCCTTTCTCTACGGGCGCCAGCGCATCAACGGCCACAACCGCCTGCTCGGACGCATCAAGGGTGTCGACGGCATCAAGACGGGCTACACCCGCGCCTCCGGCTTCAATCTCGTCTCGTCGGTTTCCGACGGCAATCGCCGCCTCGTCGGCGTGGTCATGGGCGGCACCTCCGGCGGCAGCCGCGATAACCAGATGGCGATGTTGATCAACACCTACTTGCCGAGGGCCTCTACCCGAGGCGGCGGCGATCTGGTTGCCAAGGCCAGCGGCAACAACCCAGTCACTGCGCTTGCCAAGGTCCTCCTGCCCAAGCATGACGCGCCGACCCTGGACGACAAGCCGATGGTGGCACAAGATGATGCCACGGTTGCCGAGGACGCCACCGTCGCGGAAGACGACACCGCGCAGGCCGAAGAGGCAGCCCCGGCCATCAAGACCAGGAAGGTCAAGACCGTCATCGTCTCGGCCCCTCAAATTGCCACTGCCCAGGTCGTCGCTGCTTACGCCGAGCCGGCTGCCGAGCCGACGCCGGCTGCGCCTGTCGATCCGGTCAGCACGGCGTCGGTGCCGTCGGGCTGGGCCATTCAGGTCGCCTCGTCGCCGAAACAGTCTGAAGCCCAGGCTTTCCTCGACAAGGCGGCCAAGAAGGCACCCAACGTGTTGGCCGACGCGTCCGGCTTCACCGTCGCCTTCGACAAGGACGGGGTCACCTATTACCGGGCCCGCTTTGGTGGCTTTGGTTCGAAGACCGCCGCCTGGAAGACCTGTACTGCTTTGAAGAAGAAGAACATCGAGTGCTACGCCGTCCAGCAGTAGGACGGCGTGGAAGCCATCTCCCGGAAGATTTCTGCGTCGAAGGAGACTAGTTGTGGTTGGAGAGCAAGACGTCCTTGGCTTCGTTAATCCGCGCCGCCAGGAAAGACGTGCCGCCGATATCGGGGTGGAGGCGCTGCATCAGGCGGCGGTGCGCCTTGCGGACATCCGCCGCGGCGGCCCCCGCTTCAAGACCAAGGACCTTGTAGGCCTCCTCCTTAGTCATGGCGCCCGAACCTGGCGCAACACCCAACCCTTCGCCACCGTCCGCATCAGTGTTTTTGCGCCAGACGGGAAATCTGCCGTCAAGATACGTCTCTAGCAGCTGTCGGCTCTCCGGGTCGCCGGAGAGTTCCCGGTAGAGATGCTGCAATTCGGCTAATCCCATCGCACCAAGCATCTTGCCTTCATGGCGGCCGGCCAGCACGAGGCCCTCCAGGCCGCCAGTAGCGTGATCAAGCTCCATTTCCAATGCGGCGGTACGCACCGTCGAACGCTTGCCCTGCACCGGTCTGGCCGTCTGGTGTTTCATCCGCACAGAACTGTACCAGGCAATTGCCGCGGCCAGTATGATGCCGGCGATGCCTTCGCGCCCGACCACAAGCAAAGTGACGCCGACCAGCGCCAGGAGAACCGGTCCGAGCGTGCGCATTCCGCTCGCCAGTTTTCCCGGATCGGCGCGCAGAAAGATGGTCACCGCGCCGAGAAGCACCAGAAGCAATGCAACGAATAAGATAACCGCGCCCATCAGTTCCCGCTGCCCCGCAGATGCTCGATCATCAGCCGGTCCTCCGGCCTGCCTCTGGCCTCGAGCGCCGCCAGCCCGCCGGTTGCAAACACCGCAACCGCCGAAAGCAGTTCGGCTAGAGTCGCGGCAGCCCGCCTGTCAAATCGGAACCAAGCCCCTTTGGACAACCGGGCGATTTCCTTGAACGCTTTTTCTGCGCCGGAATCATGACCTTCCTGGAAAACGAAGACAGGCACGCCATGCAGGCCGAGGCTGCCGGCCTTTTCGGCCAGATCGTCGATGTTTTCTTCCATGGCATCGCCGATATAGACCAGCGCATTGACCTTGGCCGTACCGGTCTGTTTCAGCGCGTGCGTCAGCACCTTGCCGATCTGGGTGTGGCCGCTGCGGCATTGGATTCGCGTCATCAACTGTTTCAAGGCACTGGTATCGGTCACGAAAGCAGAAGAACGGCACTCGCCCAGGCCGCGAAAATAGACCAGTTGGACACTGAGGGTTCCGGCCTTGCCGACGGCATCGAACATCTGGCCCTGCAGCTCACAAGCCAGATCCCAGGTCGGCTGGCGGCTCATCGTCGCGTCGAGCGAAAGGATCAGCCTGCCCGACCCCTTCGCCGAGGCAGCCAGCGTCCTTGCCTGCCGAAGAAAGGCTTCGATCTCGCCGGCATTGGATTGAGGTTTGACCGGCGCAGGATTGGCCCTTGCGGGCACGGGCTGCTTCTTGTCGTTCATGGAAACAAGATGTGGCGCTGTGCCACCGCTTGCAAGCCCCGCCCAAGGCAACATTGAGAGCCAGAGGCTCGGATTCCGGGGGGTCAGAGCAGACCGAGATCGGCAAGCTCACGCCTGAGTTTCGGCGGCATCTCGATCAGCCCCGCCTTGCCCTGGCCGAGATCGGCCGGCGCGTCCGCCGGCTTCAGATAGCGCCAGCCCTGAAAGGCCCGCCGCGGCTGCCAGTCGGTTCGAACAACCTCGGGGTCGAGAATCAGGTGGCAACGGCCGATGCCCTCACCGTCCGTGAATGGACGGATCTCGGTGATCAGCTGGCGGCACTGCACATTGCCCTTGATCACCCAGTAGAGCGAACCGCCATCGGTAACTTCGGCACCGCGCGTCGGCACCATGCGGGTGGTGTGATATTGCTCGACCGGCTCACCGGCGCGCCGCCGTTCGTCGAGACGGAAAGCAATCCACTCTTCGAGATCCTCGACGCTGTCGCAGCCTACACACAGTTTTATGAGATTGAGAGACATCGCTTAAGGTTTAGTCCGCCGCGCGGACGCGTCAACGGCTTGACCGACTTCTCCACAGTAGCAGTTTAGGCCAGCCCTCAGCATTCCACGACGTTGACGGCTAGCCCGCCAAGGCTGGTTTCCTTGTACTTCTCGTTCATGTCGAGGCCGGTCTGGCGCATGGTCTCGATCGCTGCATCGAGCGGTACGAAATGGATGCCGTCGCCCTTGATGGCCAGCGACGCGGCCGTCACCGCCTTGACGGCGCCCAGCGCATTGCGCTCGATACACGGCACCTGCACCAGCCCGCCGACCGGATCGCAGGTCATGCCGAGATGGTGTTCGAGCGCTATCTCGGCGGCGTTTTCGACCTGCTCGGGCGTGCCGCCCATGACGGCGCACAGGCCGGCCGCGGCCATCGCCGACGCCGACCCGACCTCGCCCTGACAGCCGACCTCTGCGCCCGAGATCGAGGCGTTGGTCTTGATGATGCCGCCAACCGCAGCTGCCGTGAGAAGGAAGTCGCGGATGCTCGGCTGGTCGGCCTCGGGATGGAAATGCAGCCAGTAGCGCAACACCGCCGGCAGCGTGCCGGCAGCACCGTTGGTCGGCGCGGTGACGACGCGACCGCCGGCGGCATTCTCCTCATTGACAGCCATGGCGTAGATCGACAGCCAGTCATTGGCGAGCAGCGGGTTGGGCCTGTTCTGCTGCCACTGCTCCTGCAGCTTGTCATGCAGCATGCGCGCGCGGCGGCGCACCTTCAATCCGCCCGGCATGATGCCGTCCTGCGACAGGCCACGGTCGATGCAGCCCTTCATGGCGCTCCAGATGTCGTCAAGGCCGGCATCGAGCTCCTCGCGCGACATCTGCGTCTCCTCGTTGACGCGCTTCATGTCAGCGATGGAAAGGCCGCTCTTGCCGGCCATGGCCAGCATCTCGACCGCGTTCTTGAACGGATAAGGCACCTTCTTGCCTTCTGATGTCACCGAGCCCTTGGCCTTCATCCGCTGCAGTTCTTCTTCCGAAACCACGAAGCCGCCGCCGATCGAATAGTAGATGCGCTTGAGCAGCAGGCGGCCGCCTGAATCATAGGCGTAGAACGCCATGCCGTTGGCGTGTCCGGTGAGCGGAGTTTTGCGGTCCAGCACCAGATCGGTTGCCGGATCGAAGCGATAGGAGGGATGGCCGGGCGGCGAGATGCGCTTTTCGGCGGCGATGCGGCCGGCAATGCCATCGGCCTGGTCGGGATCGACCGTCTGTGGCGTCAGGCCGGCAAGGCCGAGCACGACGGCGCGATCCGAGCCATGGCCAATGCCCGTATAGGCGAGTGATCCGTGCAGGCTGGCGCCAAGCTGATCGACCTTCACGCCCGCCGGGCGCGGCCA
Organism: Mesorhizobium sp. M0051; assembly: GCF_040323235.1. NCBI lineage: Bacteria > Pseudomonadati > Pseudomonadota > Alphaproteobacteria > Hyphomicrobiales > Phyllobacteriaceae > Mesorhizobium > Mesorhizobium sp. M0051. The sequence continues at coordinate 69,678 of NZ_JAMYUT010000010.1, read as the reverse complement.
GTCATTTCCCGCGACCTCATCGAGAAACCGCACTGCGGCGGTCATCGGCCCCATCGTATGAGAACTCGAGGGTCCGATGCCGATCTTGAACAGGTCGAAAACCGAAAGGAACACGCGGCGTTGTCTCCTGGATTCAGGTCGAGGACTACATATAGGAATTCCCAGATGTTTCCGCTCTTTTGGAAACCGCGGCGCCGCACCCGCCGACCTTGTTTGCTCCGGCAGCGACATTGATGCCGATCGCTGGTCAAGGCTACGAACTCGGGTTAAGGGGTTCCTTCGGAGCCTTCGCCGGCGCGTTGGCTGACGGAAACGAAAAACCCGCCTGCGCGGCGGGTCGCTGGCGCAAATCAACACCATGAACGAATATGTACCATAGCTGGGGTCACGAAATCAAGAAAAAATTCCTATCGTGAAAAGCTACCGGCACAAAAGCTGCCGACATCGCCGAACTGGCCGTCGTCAGGTCTTTTGTTCACCTGAATTCGAAGCCCTAGATCGCTGGTTGCGGACATCGAAGCGACCGCACCGGATGTGATAGATTCAGCCTATGGGCGATTCTATCGATCTTTCGACAGCCGATCTCGCGGCGCTGGCCTTCTTCCTCGTCGCGTGGCTGCTGCACACGCTCGCTTCCGACGGCAAGCTGACCAGCCGGGTGTCGCTGACCACGGCGATGAATGCACAGCGGCAAGCCTGGATGCGGACCATGGCCGAGCGCGAGATCCGCATCGTCGACACCGCCATCATGAGCGGTCTGCAGCAAGGCACCGCCTTCTTCGCGTCCAGCTCCCTGATCGCGATCGGCGGCTGCTTTGCCTTGCTGGGCGCGTCCGACCGGGTTCTTGAAGTGCTCAGCGATCTGCCCCTGGGCGGCGCCCCGTCACGCGCGGCCTTCCAGATAAAGGTGTTCGGACTGGTGCTGATCCTGGCGTTTTCGTTCTTTAAATTCGGCTGGGCTTATCGGCTGTTCAACTACTGCACGATCCTGATCGGCGCCGTGCCGATCCCGCATGGCGAAGCCTCGCGCAATCCGGTTACCGAAACGGCGGTCTGGCGCGCGACACAGATGAACATGCTCGCCGGAAAACATTTCAACTCCGGCCTGCGCGGCGTGTTCTTCTCGATCGGCTATCTCGGCTGGTTCGTCGACCCCATGGTTTTCGTGTTGTCGACGCTGTTGCTGCTGGCCGTGCTGGTGCGGCGCCAGTTCTTCTCGGCGGCCAGGCAAGCGGTGATCGGTCAGCCGCCAGGAAAGGGTCGATCGATCCGCCCCGACAGCCAGTAGGCGATCAGTCCGGCCCATTCGCGAATAGCGATGCTGGTGGTCTGCAGCGAATCGGTGGGATTGTCGCGGAAGAGGCCGATGCCTTCCCGCCCCGAGGTGCGATAGTCGACCGGCCAGGGAACGGTCGCAAAGCCGGCCTTGTCGAACAGCGCCTTGGCGCGCGGCATATGGAAGGCAGAGGTCACCAGCAGCCAGGTCTCGCCGGGCTTCGGCGTCACCAGTTCCTTGGTGAAGACGGCATTCTCGTAGGTGTTTCGGGATCTGTTCTCCAGGATCAGGCGATCGGCCGTCACACCAAGCGCGGTGAGCAGACGAGGCGCTGTGGCGGCGTCGCCCTCGCCGTCGGGAAACAACTCGCCGGTGCCGCCCGAGACGATCACCTTGGCAGTGGGGAAGCGCCGGGCCAGAATCGCGGCCTCGACCATCCGATCGCCGCTGCTGTTAAGCTCATAGCCGCCGCGCACCAGATTGATGGCGCCTTCAAAACCGCCGCCGAGCACGACGATGCCGTCGACCTTTTCCGGCAGCTTCGGGCGCGCAAAGCGCTCTTCCAGCGGGTTGAGCATCATGGCGCCAAGCGACGTCCAGGCCGACAGCGCAAGGATCAGGAGGGCCAGCACGCTGCCGGTGACCGCCAGCCGCCGCCGGCCGATCATCGCCGCGAGCAATCCCGCCAGCAGCAGGAAGATCGCCAAATTGAGCGGTTGGATGAAAAACCAGAATATCTTGGAAAAATAGAAGAACATCGCTCACCCCATTACAGCGCCGCGCGTGCTTGGACGCGCAAAGGACGCTGTAACACTTTGATTTTGCGCATGATCCTTTCCGAAAATCGATGTCGATTTTCGGGGTCATGCGCTAGACGAGCGGCATGCTTACCACCACTTTTCCGGCTGAAATGTGCCGGCCGCCTGCTCGATGACGGCAGCGGTCTGGAACAGGGTTTCCTCGTCGAATGGCCGGCCGATCAGCTGCAGCCCAAGCGGCAGGCCCTTGGCGTCGAGCCCGGCGGGCACGGCTATGCCGGGCAGGCCGGCCATGTTCACCGTGACCGTAAAAATGTCGTTGAGATACATCTTGACCGGATCGGCAGCCATGTCCTCATCGGCGATGCCGAAGGCGGCGGACGGCGTTGCCGGGGTCAGGATGACATCGACGCCGGCGGCGAAGACGGTCTCGAAGTCGCGCTTGATCAGATTGCGCACCTTCTGCGCCTGCAGATAGTAGGCATCGTAGTAGCCGGCCGACAGCACATAGGTGCCGATCATGATGCGGCGCTTGACCTCGCGGCCGAAGCCGGCGGCGCGGGTCTTCTCATACATGTCGACGATATCCTTGCCCGGCACGCGCAATCCATAACGGACGCCGTCATAGCGGGCGAGGTTGGACGAAGCTTCAGCCGGGGCTACGATGTAATAGGCCGGCAAGGCATATTTGGTATGCGGCAGGGAAATGTCGACGATTTCGGCGCCGGCGTCCTTCAGCCAGGCAATGCCCTTCTGCCAAAGCGCCTCGATCTCTTCGGGCATCCCGTCGACGCGGTATTCCCTGGGGATGCCGACCTTCATGCCCTTGATCGGCTTGCCGATCGCCGCCTCATAGTCCGGCACCGGCCGGTCGACCGAGGTCGTATCCTTCGGATCGACGGACGCCATGGACTTCAACAGGATCGCGGCATCGCGCACGTCGCGGGCGATCGGGCCGGCCTGGTCGAGCGACGAAGCGAAGGCGACGATGCCCCAGCGCGAGCAGCGGCCATAGGTGGGCTTGATGCCGACGGTGCCGGTGAAGGCTGCCGGCTGGCGGATCGAGCCGCCAGTATCCGTCGCCGTGGCGCCGGCGCACAGGAAAGCCGAAACCGCGGTCGCCGAACCGCCGGAAGAACCACCCGGCACCAGCTGCGCATTGTCCAGGCTGCGCGCGGTCCTGGTGCCGCCGGCCGAGACGAAGCCGCCGTCGCCCTGATGCGTCGTCGGCATCACCACAGTGTCGAGGCGCGACCGCCGCCACGGGTTGATGACCGGCCCGTAATAAGACGTCTCGTTCGACGAGCCCATGGCGAATTCGTCCATGTTGAGCTTGCCCAACATGACCGCGCCGTCGGCCCACAGATTGGCGGTGACGGTCGATTCATAACGCGGCTTGAAACCGTCGAGCACATGGCTGCAGGCCTGGGTATGGACGCCTTCGGTGCCGAACAGGTCCTTGATGCCGAGCGGGATGCCTTCCAGCGCACCGCCCTCGCCCTTCGCCAGTTTTGCGTCGGAGGCCTTGGCCATGTCGCGCGCCTTGTCGCCGGTCACCGCGACATAGGCATTGAGGGCCGGATTGGCGCGATCGATGGCCGACAGATAGGCCTCGGTGATCTCGGTCGCGGTGATCTCCTTGCCGCGCAGCTTGGCGCGGGCCTGCGAAATCGTCAGCTGGGTCAGGTCGCTCATCAAAGGCTCTTTTCGTAAAAAACCGACCACTTGGAATCGGGATAATCCAGCACCGGGCCGCAGCGCGAAAACCCGGCACGTTCGTAGACGGTCCACGCGGCGGGATGGCGATCGCCCGTCTCCAGCACCAGGCGCGTCAGTCCCTCATTGCGCGCCAGCGCCTCGACCCGCTCGACGATCCTGGCGCCGATCTTGCGGCCGCGATGCGAAGGCCGCGTGAACATGCGCTTGACCTCGCCGATGGCGCCGTCATGGCGCTTCAGCGCGCCGCAGCCAACAGCGAGACCATCCTCGCGGGCGATGAAGACGGTCGTGTCGTCGCCGGCCATCTGCTCGACCGTCAGGTGGTAGCAGTGCTCCGGCGGTGTCAATTCGAGCAAGGTCTGGTTGAGTTCCTTGACCAGGCCGCGCACATCGTCCTGCAGCGGCGTCTCGATGGCGATCTCGATTGCCATTGGCCCGCTACTCCACGACCTTCGGAACGAGGAAGAAATTCTCGTCGGTCGCCGGCGCGTTGGCGACGATATCGGTCGCCTTGCTGCCGTCGGTGACAACGTCCTGGCGCTTCTTCATCTCCATCGGGGTCACCGAGGTCATCGGCTCGACGCCGGAAACATCGACCTCGTTCAGCTGCTCGACGAAGCCGAGGATGGCGTTCAGCTCGCCAGTCATGCGCTCGGCATCTTCTTCATTCACCGCGATGCGGGCGAGATGCGCGACGCGCTTCACTGTTTGCAGATCGACGGACATGTTTTTGCCTCGGGGAAAACCAGTTCGGGCTATAGCGGCGCCGCGCGCGGTGCGCAACATGCATCATGCGGCAGACCGGACCGTGGTGGCGGCCCGGCTCTCGGCCATCGGTCCAAGGGCAAGGTGCTGTCTACGGCAGGGCAACGCCCTCGCACAGATAGTAGCTGCCGCTGTTGCCGCTTGCCTCGCTTTCGCTATCGGTGGGCCGAACCGACGCGAGATCGACCTGCTTCGGGTTGATTTGCGTCACCGAGAGGACATCCGGAAAGACATAGCCCGGCTCCTGGCAGATTGCCGTCACCGCCCAGCTTTGCGAGGCCGTCGCCTTGCTGATCTGCAGAAACTCGCAATTGTATTCGACGCTTTGCAGGCCGCGGGCCGAAAGCACGATGTTCCCTGCGTCGACAAGCGTTTGCAGCGTGTCTTTTTTGGCCTGTTTGCAAAGCTCCTCGGACTGAAGATAGACGCCCTCTATGAAATCATCCGCGGCGAGCGCGGGCGATGCCGCAACAAACATGGACACGTAAAGAGATCGCCCCAACACCGATTTATTCCGCCTTGGCTACTTCTAAATCGTAATCGTCTCTCCGATGTCAGGCAATGCCACCGTCACACCGGATCCTTCCAGGCCGGCCTCGAACTTATCGGCGGTCGGATCGATCATCGGAAATGTGCCGAAGTGACAGGGAACCACGGTCTCGAACTTGAAGAACCGGCGGCAGGCAAGTGCCGCCACCGCGCCACCCATGGTGAAGCGGTCGCCGATCGGCACGATGCCGATCTTCGGCTCGTGCAATTCGTTGATCAGCGCCATGTCGGAGAAGATGTCGGTGTCGCCCATGTGGTAGAGCGTTTTGTCTTCCGGGAAGTGCAGGACGAGACCACCGGGATTGCCGAGATAGACGTTCTTACCACCCTCTTCGCCAAACGAGGAGGAATGCAGCGCCTGGACGAACGTGGTGGTGAAGCTGCCGCAATCGACGGTGCCGCCGATGTTGCCGGGGTTGATCTTCTTGTCGCTGACGCCCTTGCCGACCAGGTACATGCAGATCTCGAAATTCGCGACCAGTTGGGCACCGCTTTTGCCAAGCACTTCCAGCGCGCCGCTGATGTGGTCGCTGTGTCCATGCGTCAGCAGCACATGCGTGACGCCCTCGGCGGGCCCTTCCCAGCCGCCCGTCCAGGACGGATTGCCGATCAGGTAGGGATCGATGAGGATCTTGGCGTCAGCGGTTTCAATGCGAAAGGCCGAGTGGCCATACCAGGTCAGTTTCATGGAACGCACTCCTCGATTTTTGGCTTGCCAAAGGATAGAACGCCGATAGACCGGAGATCAAAGGGTTACAGTGTCCGTTGTGCGTTTGAGAGAACACATAGCGGTGAAGGTGAAGGACGCCGGTGGGCATTATCACGATCGAGGAATTGCCGGCGCGGTTAACCGGAGGCAAGACGCTGGCCGGGATCGACCTCGGCGATAAGACGATTGGCGTCGCGGTGTCGGACCAGGGGTTTTCCTTCGCCCATCCGCGACCAGTCATCATGCGAAGGAAATTCTCGCTCGATGCGGCGGTGCTGCTCGCCTTGCTGCAAAAGGAGAACGCCGGCGCGGTGGTGATCGGGCTGCCGATCAACATGGACGGTTCAGAAGGGCCGCGCGCGCAGAAATCGCGTGCCTTCGTTCGCAACATGGCGCAGATCAGCGACCTGCCCTTCGTGCTCTGGGATGAAAGGCTATCGACGGTCGCGGCCGAAAGAACGCTGATCGAGATGGACTTCTCGCGCCGCAAACGCGCCGGCAAGATCGATTCGGCGGCAGCCGCGTTTATTCTGCAGGGAGTTTTGGACCGGCTTCAATCGCTCCACGCATCCGGTCGAACGGACCCGGACCTGCCCAACGCCGGCTGACCCAGCCTGTGATCTCGCGACGGCGGCGGAACGCCCACAATGCCATCAGCAGAAACCCGTCGAAGACGCAGGCCTTTGCCACCATGTCGGGGATGGTCGCCGGATCGATGCCGAGCATCTGACCATAGAGCTGGAAGAAGAAGTCGTGCATCTGTCGGCTGAGCATCGTGTAGCCAAAATTGATGTCATTGGCCGACAGATAGAACCAGCCCCAGAAAATCGCCATGGGGGCCGCCCAGGATGCGAAGATGTAACGCATCAGCGGTCTCCCCCGGAATTAGAGCCTGTTCGGCCCGATATGAGTGAAAGCAGCGAATTGTGGGCTGCGGCCTTTGCCATGCCATGCGCGACGGCGCGAACCTCGCCCTCGCCTGAAGCAACCACCGCAACCGCGGATCGCCGCTCGGCTAGCATGGCGACATAGGACGCCAGAAGTGCTGCCAACTGCACGGCGACAACCATGAACAACCCGTTGATGCCTTGCGCGGCACCACCGACGACGATCAGCGACAACACACCGGACGCGCAGATGAAGGCGATGCGGGCAACGCTGTCGACGCCCTGGCTGGTAGCGTCGTTGATCAGGGTTTCGACAAAGGCCCAGAAGAACAGCACCGCCACGACAAGCAATGCGGTCGCGAGCGGCGCCACGACGACAAATTTGTCGAGGTCGATGAGCCGGCTGTCCTCGATTGTGGCTCCCAACACGCCGAGAGCCGTCACCACACCACGGCTTCCGTCGATGCAGATAAGTGCGAGCAGGGCGAAAACGATCGCCCAGTGCAAGGCCAGAAAAGAGGTCAGTACGTGTCGCATCGCCGTTCCCGCTTCGCAAAGCAAGGAGCGGCCAAATTTGAACCATTCCCTGCTTTCGCCGGGACAGTGGGCCCTGCCGCTCGACACCGCAACGGAAACCATTTGTTAAGGTTAACGGCGATTAGCCGTACGCGTGGGGATGCCCACCGACGCATCAAACGCCGGTTCTTGCGATGCTCGCCGCTCAATTCACCGGCGGATAGAGCGTATCGATGATCATGCGCGCATCGTGGCGAGAATCGAGCATGCCATAGGTATTGCGCCATTGGCCTGCCAAACGCGTCTCGACGAAAGCATCTGCGATCCGCCCTGCCCCAAGACGGCGCAACTCCGCTGCCGCTGCCGACAGCGCCAGTTGTTCGGTGAGCAGACGGGCCGAGCCCTCATCGGTTGACGCAACCTGCATCGCCGCCTTCAGCACGCCGATCGTGCCGCGTCCGCCAGTGCCGAGGTCACGGTCGATGCCGGCCAGCACGTCCTCGAACAGGCCAGGCGCGCGGCCAAGCACGCGCAGCACGTCGAGCGCCATGACATTGCCCGAGCCTTCCCAGATCGCGTTGACCGGGGCCTCGCGATAATAGCGGGCGAGCGGCGCCTCCTCGACATAGCCATTGCCGCCGAGACACTCCATCGCCTCGTAGAGCAGCGGCGGCGCGATCTTGCAGACCCAGTATTTGACGACGGGCGTCATGGCGCGGGCAAAGGCCGCTTCACCGCGATCGCTCGCCGCCTCGTCGAAGGACCGCGCCAGCCGGAACGACAGCGCGGTGGCTGCCGCCACATCGAGCGCCATATCGGCCAGCACGCGCTGCATCAACGGTTGCTCGATCAGTGTCGAGCCGAACACCTGTCGGTGGCGCGCGTGATGAACGGCCTCGGCGAGGCCCGCACGCATGATCGCCGAGGATGCGATGGCACAATCCAGCCGGGTCAGGGTGACCATGTCCATGATCGTCTTCACGCCGGCACCCGGTTCGCCGACCATCTCGCCGATGGAGTTGACGAATTCCACTTCGGAGGACGCGTTGGAACGGTTGCCGAGCTTATCCTTCAGCCGCTGAAAACGGAAGCCGTTGCCCGACCCGTCACCGAGAACGCGCGGTACCAGAAAGCACGACAATCCCTCCGGCGCCTGCGCCAGCACCAGGAACGCGTCGGACATCGGCGCCGACATGAACCATTTGTGCCCGGTCAGGCGATAAAACCCGCTGCCGGCACGTTCCGCCCTTGTCACATTGGCGCGCACATCGGTGCCGCCCTGTTTCTCGGTCATGCCCATGCCGAGCGTCAGCCCGGTCTTCTCGACCGGCGGCTTTTGGCTGTGGTCGTATTTGCGCGTCGTCACGCGCGGCGCCCATTCGCGAAACAGTTTTGGGCTGGCCATCAAGGCCGCCAGCGAAGCGTTGGTCATGGTGATGGGGCAGAGATGCCCGGTCTCGAGCTCCGCCGTCAGATAGAACCGGGCGGCACGGACCTGATGGCGGCGGCCGATCTCGGCGTCGCCGTTTTCCCAGACGGAGGAATGCAGCCCGTTGGCCACCGAGCGGCGCATCAAGGCGTGGTAGGCGGGATGGAACTCGACCACATCGATGCGCCGTCCCTGGCGGTCATGCGTCCTGAGCTTCGGCGTCTCGACATTGGCGAGCCGGGCCAGTTCCTGCGCCTCTTGCGTCAGCACGAACCGACCGAGCCCGTCGAGATCCTTGCGCACTGGATCGGAAAAACGCTCCGCGAGCTGGATCAGCAACGGATCGCCCCGCCAGGCGTTGCCGCCCGTAAGCGGCGGCGGCTGGTTCGTCACGTCGTCGGTCACGCCCAATCCTTCTATCGGCAGAAAGGCACTTGTCGTCAGAAAGCCACGAATCCGAAGCCGTCGGCTAGATATAGCCCAAGCCATGCGGCGCGCGCGATGAAAATACCGGCCGATTTAATCGGCCATCTACACGAAAAAATTGAGGAGAACGGCTCCAATCCAAAGCTGGCGCTTGCAGCCACAAAATCTCCACCCTATAGCAGCGCCTTGAGATGACCGACGCTTCGTCCCTGCCACTCTACCCTCACCGCCATCTTCTGGGCATCCGCGATCTTTCCCCCGCCGACATAGAGCTATTGCTCGACCGGGCGGACAGCGCGGTCGCGATCTCGCGGCAGTCCGAGAAAAAAACCTCGACGCTGCGCGGCCGCACCCAGATCAACCTGTTCTATGAAGCGTCGACGCGTACGCAGTCGTCGTTCGAGCTGGCCGGAAAGCGGCTCGGCGCCGATGTCATGAACATGTCGGTGGCGAGCTCCTCGGTGAAGAAGGGCGAGACGCTGATCGACACGGCGATGACATTGAACGCCATGCGCCCCGACATCCTGATCATTCGCCACCAGTCGGCCGGCGCCGCCGCCCTTCTGGCGCAGAAGGTCGGTTGCTCCGTCGTCAATGCCGGAGACGGCGCGCATGAGCACCCGACGCAGGCACTGCTCGACGCACTGACCATCCGCCGCGCCAAAGGCCCGCTGTCGAAGCTGATCGTGGCGATCTGCGGGGACATCCTGCACTCGCGCGTGGCGCGCTCGAACATCATGCTGCTCAACGCGCTTGGCGCCCAGGTGCGCGTCGTCGCGCCGTCGACGCTGCTGCCCACCGGCATCGAGAAGATGGGCGTCATCGTCACCCACTCGATGGCCGAGGGACTCAGGGGCGCCGACGTGGTTATGATGCTGCGCTTGCAGCGCGAGCGCATGGAGGGCGCCTTCGTGCCTTCGGTGCGCGAATATTTCCGCTATTTCGGCCTCGATGCCGAGAAGTTGAAGGCTGCCAAGGACGACGCGCTGGTGATGCACCCCGGTCCGATGAACCGCGGCGTCGAGATCGCCTCGGAAATCGCCGACGGTCCGCAGAGCGTCATCCAGGAACAGGTCGAGATGGGCGTTGCTGTACGTATGGCCGTCATGGAAGCCCTGCTCGACCCCCGTCGCAATCAGGAGGGTCGCAATCAAGAGGGTCGCAGTCACGAGGGCCGTGGCGCATGAGCACAACGGTCTTTGAGCGCGCCCGCATCGTCGACCCCTCGTGTGGTATGGACGAAGTCGGCACCGTCATCGTCGACGGCCGCAAGATCGTTGCCGCCGGCAAGACGGCGCTGAACCAGGGCACGCCCGAGGGCGCTATCGTCGTCGACTGCACCGGCAAGGCGATCATTCCAGGCCTCATCGACGGCCGCGTCTTCATCGGCGAACCAGGTGGCGAGCATCGCGAGACCATTGCGTCGGCAAGTGTCGCGGCGGCAGCCGGCGGCGTCACCTCTATCGTCATGATGCCCGACACCGATCCGGTGATCGACAATGTGGCGCTGGTCGAGTTCGTGCTGCGCACCGCCAAGGAGACGGCAAGCGTCAACGTCTTTCCGGCGGCGGCAATCACCAAGGGCCTCGACGGGCGCGAAATGACGGAGTTCGGCCTGCTGCGCGAAGCCGGCGCCGTCGCCTTCACCGATGGCCGCCACACCATATCGAGCGCGCTGGTGATGCGCCGTGCGCTGACCTATGCGCGTGACTTCGGCGCCGCCATCGTGCATGAGACGCAGGACGCCGACCTTGGCTCGACCGGCGTGATGAATGAAGGCCTCTACGCCAGTTGGCTCGGCCTCTCCGGCATTCCGCGTGAAGCAGAATCCATCCCGCTGGAGCGTGATCTTGCCCTTGCGCGGCTGACGCGCGGCTCCTATCACGCGGCAAAGATCTCGACGGCGATGGCGGCAAACGCCGTGACGCGTGCGAAAGCCGACGGTGCTGCCGTGACATCAGGTGTCGCGATCCACAATCTGTCGCTGAATGAAAACGACGTCGGCGAATACCGCACCTTCTTTCGCCTGACGCCGCCCTTGCGCGCCGAGGAAGACCGGCTGGCGATGATCGAGGCAGTCAGGGACGGCACGATCGACATCATTGTCTCCTCGCATGATCCTCAGGATGTCGACACCAAGCGCCTGCCCTTCGCCGATGCGGCGGCCGGTGCCATCGGACTCGAAACGCTGCTGGGTGCGGCATTGCGGCTCTACCACAATGGCGACGTGCCGTTGCTGAGGCTGGTCGAAACCTTGTCCACCGCCCCGGCGAGATTGTTCGGACTGCCCGGCGGCACGCTGAAGCCGGGCGCTGTCGCCGATCTTGCGCTTGTCGATCTCGAGGAACCCTGGATCGTCAGCGAGAGCGGCATTCGTTCGCGCTCGAAGAACACATGTTTCGAAGGCGCACGCATGCAAGGCAGGGTCTTGCAAACGTTGGTGGCGGGCCGCACAGTGTTCTCGTTCTGAGCTGGCCACCGCGCACCGCGCCTGATCCGGCTAAACTGGGGGAAATGCGGGGGAAACAATGACTTACAGCCTGCTCCTGGCATTGGTGTTCGGCTATTTGCTTGGTTCGATTCCTTTCGGACTTCTGCTCACCCGCGCGGCCGGCCTTGGCGATGTGCGCAAGATCGGCTCCGGCAACATCGGCGCCACCAATGTTCTACGTACCGGCAACAAGGCCCTTGCCGCCGCGACGCTGCTGCTCGACGCGCTGAAGGGCACGGCCGCCGTGCTGATATCAGGCCATTTTTCGCCTGAACTGGCGATCTGGGCAGGCCTTGGCGCCTTTCTGGGCCATCTCTTCCCGGTATGGCTGGGTTTCAAGGGCGGCAAGGGCGTCGCCACCTATCTCGGCGTGCTGATCGCCCTTGCCTGGCAGGTAGCGCTGATCTTCGCCATCGTCTGGCTGGTGATGGCATTCCTGTTCCGTTATTCCTCGCTGGCGGCGCTGACGGCCGCCATCGTCGTGCCGATCGCCCTCTATCTGTTGAGCACGCCGCAGAATGCCGCCCTGTTCGTGGTGATGAGCATCGTCATCTTTATCAAGCACCGGGAAAACATTTCGCGCCTGCTTGCCGGCAACGAGGGCAAGATCGGAGCCAGGGAGTGAGCGAGCCGGCTGCCGGGCCGCGCCTCAGCGACCGGCAGCGGCTGAGCTGGCTGCGGCTGATCCGCACCCAGAATGTCGGCCCCGCCTCTTTTCGCGACCTGATCAACCGCTTCGGTTCAGCCGAAGTGGCGCTCGAAATACTGCCGGAGCTGATGATTTCAGGCGGCGCCAAACGCATCGCCCGCATTCCTTCCATTGCCGAAGCCGAGGCCGAATTGGAAACGGCCAGAAAGGCTGGCGCGCGCTTTGTCGGCATCGGTGAGACAGACTATCCGCCGCTTTTGCGCAACATGGACAATCCGCCACCGCTGCTGGCGGTCAAAGGCAATGCCGCAGTGTTCCGGCTGCCGGGGGTCGCCATCGTGGGCGCCCGCAACGCATCGCTGGCCGGCATCAAGATGGCGCGCATGCTGGCGGCGGAACTCGGACGCGACGGCTACGCAATCGTCTCCGGCCTGGCGCGCGGCATCGACACGGCGGCGCATCAGGGCAGTCTTGCGACCGGTACGATCGGAGTTCTGGCTGGAGGCCTCGACCTGCCCTACCCGCCCGAAAATGCCGGCTTGTGCGAGGAAATCGCCGAGCGCGGCGCCGTCATATCGGAAATGCCGTTCGGCTGGCAGCCGCGCGCACAGGATTTCCCGCGCCGCAACCGCCTTGTCGCGGGCGCGACCCTTGGGCTGGTGGTTGTCGAGGCAGCACAACGCTCGGGATCATTGATCAGCGCAAGGCTCGCCGGCGAGATGGGCCGGCTGGTCTTCGCCGTACCCGGCTCGCCGCTCGACCCACGCGCCGCCGGCACCAACGGCCTGCTCAAGGACGGCGCCACCCTGGTCACCGAGGCATCGGACATTTCCAGGGCGATTGCCCCGCTGACCGGCATGCGGGCGCCCGACGTGCCGCCGTTCGAAGAGCCGCCCGACTTCTCGGTCACGCCGCCGCCCGGCGAAAGCGATCGCGCCCGAGTCATCGAGGCGCTCGGCCCGACGCCCGTGCCGATCGACGAGATCATCCGCCACACCGCCCTGCACCCGGCCCAGGTCTTCATGGTGCTGCTGGAACTCGACCTCGCCGGCCGCCTCGAGCGCCACGCCGGCGGGAATGTGTCGCTGGTGTTCGAAAGCTCCTGAAGGGCAGCTTGGCCCCTGATCCGCTCGGCGCTCGTCACCGCTGCATGCAGACAGGTCTATACAAGGTCCAGTCTATTTGGATTGCCGCGTTCCCCTTTGAAACGATCTGCCCATTCGAGACTGATCGAATCTCGCTGTTGTTGGATCCCAACGCTGATGGAATCCGGGCTGCGTTGAAGCGCCACGCCCATCATGTCCGCGACCTGACGGACGGCATACGGTGGAGTTTCGACTATCGACTCGTATTCGAGCCGGAGAGGGCTAATCCCGGTTCGGGCAAAAAACATCTCCCAGCGCGCCCTTTCCCGGACCAGCGCGTCGAGTTGCCTCTGAATCAGCTCAGCATCGAACACCGCTGTTTGACTCGATTGCTGAGTCGATCGGTACTGACTGGTCTGGAGAGCTCTCGCCCAGGATATAGCCTGCCCGAGAAGGTCTCGCCTCGAAAGAAAGATGAACTGGAGATTCGGAAGCGCATCGAACCAGTCGATCTGTCCTGAAATCCAATCATGCTGGTGAGCAAAGATTTTCAGACCGTAGATACGATTGGGAGTTGCGCCCATCGTGAGAATTTTTTCGACCTGCCCGACTACATTTTCGGGAAAGTCTGGATCGTCGAAAAACCGGCGCCCCCGCCAATTGAAATATTCGAGCGGGTGTCCAAGCACACCAGTGCCACTGAGATGCTGGCACAGGAAATTACTGCCAGATCTCGGCGATGTGCAAATTGCGTAGCCGCGTAAGTCGTCACACACCCTTCAACCTCGCCTGCGAGCCCGAAGAAACATTTTTCTCATAAGCAGCGGGATCATGCCGTTGTAGAGCCGTTTCGTCTCGCTGACGAAACTTGAAAGGCTCGAAAGCTCCTTGTCAATTCGATGCAATGCAGCCCGGTTGTCCTGAGCCGCACTGTTGAGCGAAATGGAGACATCCAGGATCGGGCCAATTTTTCCAATTTCCGGTCCAATGGATCCGACCTGTTTTCCAAGCTCCGTCAACGCTGCGATGTTGCTCTCCAACGTTTTTGTGTTTGATCGCAGCAATTCCACAAGCGCGGCCTGATCTGGCGAAGTCTGCCATCCATGCATCTCCTTCACGATGGCGGCCCATCTGCGCGGCGGAAGCGATACGCCGATTTCCTCGATCCAGCACGCGGTGGCCAGCGAGCGTTCGTCAGCGGTCGTATCCGTATCGGCCTCAATGGACTGATTGTAGACCCTGAGATGCTCATCGACGAAGTGCGAGATATCAGCCACTTCGCGAAAATAGGCGGAAACCTTGGCGGCATCGCCGGCATCAAACCGCGAGATCGCTTCCATCAGATTTGTGACGGTGGTCGGCTTGGTCAAAAGGCCAACGCCTAGGTTCATTTGCCGCCATGCCTTCATGTTTGCCGTATCCAGCAAGCCGGCGAAGCCACGCGCGTCGCAGACGGCGACTGAGCACCCCACCGCGGCGGCTTCAATGGCCATACGGGCGGTTGCAAACACGATGTCGTATTCGAGCAAATCCTTTTCGAGTTGATGAGAAAAGCGTCCTGTAGCCGGACCCAACTCATCCAGGTGAACGTTGCTTTTCGAGCAGGCTTCGCGCACTGCCTGCTGGTGTTCGAAATTCTTGGTCAGCAGCAGCCCTCTGGCGGGTCTGGAAGGCAGCGGCAGGCGGGGCTTGAAACGTTGAAGGTCGACCGCGTTGTAGATGAGGTCCAATTTGTCAGCCGGTACGCCGCGTGACAGGCATTTGGCCTTGCAGGCTTCATCGACCGCGATCCAGCGGCGTATCTGTGGATGAAGCATGGGAGCTTCGACTTCGAAGAAAGCGCTGTGGCAGGAAAACACGGCTGGCACATCGGGAAACCGCGCCAGCGCGGTCAGGCAAGGCGTCAAATGTTGGCCATGGATGATGTCGGGCTTTTCGACGATTTCTGCAATCCGGTCGACCACATGGTGTCCTCGTCGGCGCATTCTGTCGGCCATATCGCCAAGGGTTGGAGCCAGCACCATGGTTTGATGACCGGCACCGCGAAGCCCGTCGGCCAGCAATTCGACAACGGCTTCGGTACCGCTGTTTTGCGACGCGAACAGATTGGTAATGAGAACCCGCAATGCCGCCTCCTTAGCTGTTTCGCAAGCGCATTGGCTGCGAGGATAACAGATGCTAGGCAGCGTTCTTAGTTTGAAGGCATTGACCCGACAAGCTTGTACAAAATTGAACCGCGCCAACTCGATGTTGGGAACCTTTGATGCCTAGTCGCCTTGATGCGATCCAAGGCGCGGATGTGTGCCGAAACCCGGATTGGAGCCGTAGCTTGTCCGAAAAGTTGCAATATGTGCTGATCCTTGCACATCCCGGGCATGAGCTTAGGATTCATCACTGGCTTGAGCTCAAGAAACCGCGAATCTACCTTTTGACGGATGGTTCAGGCGGCCGCCACTCTGCCCGAACCCAATATTCACGCGACGTGGTGGAAGCTGTTGGCGCAACCGCTGGGGCGGTGTTTGGCGATATTCCGGACGCCGCCTGGTATAAAGCGCTGTTGGCTAGGGACTGTGGAGTCTTTGCCGATGTGCTGGCGAGAATCAACCTCGATGTGTCTGATATGAAGGACGTGCAAATCGTCTCGGACGCGGTCGATGGCTACAATCCGATGCACGATCTGGCATATGCATTCGGCAATGCCCTCAATAGGCTGCTGCAAAGCACACGGCCAGGGCGCAAGCAGCTTTGCACTGCCGCAGTCCCCAATGTGCCGGGGGTTATCGAAGTGGAAACTCAACTGGATTCGGCTGCTCGCACCAGGAAGATGGCTGCGGTCAAAGCCTATACGCCATTGGCGGATGAAGCGCGCCAGATTCTGGATCGGGATCCGCAGTGCTTCGACAGAGAATTTCTCATCTCGCAGCACTTTGACTGGGATGCGCCTTGGACGCCGGAGTGGGAGCGAATTGGCAAGGAGCGCGTGGTGAACAAGGTTTACGACAGGTGCATTACCTACAAGGAAAATGTGCAGCCTGTTGCCCAGCGACTCGTGTCGGGAAACGCCACAAGGCACAAGTAGCGGAGAGCCCAGCCCTCCGTCTTCCAGACGATCTGTGAAGGGCCCGACCATCACCATCCAGCAGCCCTTGAAAAAACGCACCAACCAGATTTACAACTGACATGTTAGTGGGCTATCACTGCCTTCGAACATCTTTCGGAGACTTCCCGGTGACATCACGCTTTGGCCTTTCAGCCGCCCTCACCACGCCTTTTGATGCCTCCGGGCAGATCGCCATCGCGCCGATGATCGCCCAGGCCGGGCGTTGCCTGGCGGAGGGGTGCACCAGCGTGACGCTTTTCGGCACCACCGGCGAAGGCGCATCGGTGGGCGCCTCGGAGCGGCGGTCGGTGACCGAAGCCATGCTGGCTGCCGGCATCTTGCCACATCAGCTTGTTGCCGGCGTGCTGGTCGATGCGGCCGAAGACGCCGCCGAACAGGCACGGCATGCCTTGCAGCGCGGCGCCCGCAACATTCTGCTTGCGCCGCCGAGCTACTTCAAGAATGTCGGCGAAGACGGTCTTTTCGGCTGGTTTTCCACTGTTTTTGCCGCGCTCGGTCCGCTCGCCCGTGACGTGCTTCTCTACAACATCCCCTCTGTCACGATGGTGAAGCTCTCGCTTGGCCTGATCGGCCGCTTGCGCACCGCCTTTCCGGATGTCGTCGCGGGGGTCAAGGATTCCGGCGGCGACTGGGCCTACAGCGAGGCGCTGATCGGCGCCCATGGCGATCTGGTCATCCTGATCGGTGACGAGCGGCATCTGGCGCGGGCGGTGCGAATTGGCTCTCAAGGCGCCATCTCCGGCATGGCCAATTTCGTCACCGGCGAGATCCGCGCCATGGCCGAGGACGGGCGCGATGATATCCGCGTCGAGCGTTTCGTGCTCGAACTGCTCAAATATCCGGTCACGCCGGCGGTGAAGGTCATGGTGGCGCGCAAGACCGGCGACGACCGCTGGCTGGCGGTCCGCCCACCGCTGGAGCCGATCGCTTCGCAGGGGCGCCAACAGCTTGCCGTCGCCTATGACAGTCTGTTTGCCAGGGAATCAGCCTGACCGGCAAAGGAAAGCGCGCTGAAATGGAAGACGGCAGCGAACCGACCACCCTTAGGGAAAAAGCCTATGCCAGCTTCACACGGCATTTGCTGGCTCGCGATTTGCTGCCGGGCCAATTCGTGTCGCAGCGCGAACTGGTTGCCTTCACCGGCCTGCCGCTCGGCGCCATCCGCGAAATCGTGCCGCGTCTCGAGGCCGAAGGGCTTCTGACGACGATCCCGCAGCGCGGCATGCAGATCGCCCATATAGACATCAGTCTGATCCGCGAGGCTTTTCAGTTCCGACTGTTCATGGAGCGCGAAGCGGTGGCGCTGTTCACCACCAGCGCGCCCGACGAGGAACTTGCCCGCCTGCGACGCGAACATGAGGAGATGCTGGCGCAAGCCCTTTCGCAGACCCCGACGCCGGAAATGGAAGCCAAGGCCCAAAAGATCGACTGGGCGATGCACGACACTTTCATCGATGCGCTGGGCAACGAGATCATCGCCAAGGCCTATCTGGTCAACTCGGTGAAGATCCGGCTGATCCATCAGGAGCGCTTCCGCATCGACGGGCGCGTCGTGCCGGTCATGCGTGAGCACCTCGCGGTCATCGAAGCCATGGAGAGCCGCGACCCGCAAAAGGCGGTCGAGGCGATCAGCCTGCACATCGACAAGGCGCGCCGGCTGGCGCTGCAAATCTGAGGAATCATGAGCCGCGCCGCGGTCGCGGCGCAATCGACAACGACAGCAACCGGGAGGAAGAAATGTCGTCCAATCTGTTCAACCCAACCAGGAGGCAACTCTTGCAAGGAACCGCGGCACTCGCTGCCGCCGGGCTTGCGGGCGTCCGCCCAAGTTTTGCCGCCGCCGTCGACTGGAAGCGCTTTGCCGGCACGACGCTCGACGTCAATCTGGTCAAAAGTCCGCGCAGCGACACCCTCATAAAATATCTCGCCGAGTTCGAGGACCTGACCGGGATCAAGGTCAATGCCGAGGCGACGCCCGAACAGCAGCAGCGCCAGAAGACGGTGATCGAACTGAGCTCCGGCAAGCCGAGCTTCGACGTCGTGCATCTAAGCTACCATGTGCAGAAGCGGCAGTTTGAAAAGGGCGGCTGGCTTGCCGACATATCGGGCTATCTCACTGACCCCGCCCTGACCGATCCCGGCCTGGTCGAAAGAGATTTCGCCGATGCCGGCATGCTGTTCGCCAAGGACAGCCAGGGCGTGCTGCGCTCGCTGCCTTTCTCGGTCGACTATTGGATCGTCTACTGGAACAAGGAGCTTTTCGAGGCCAAGGGCCTCAAATATCCCGAAACCTTCGAGCAACTGGTGGCCGCCGCCGAGGCGCTGACCGACGCGTCGAACAACACCTACGGTTTCGTCGCCCGAGGCATCAAGAACGCCAACACGCCAGTGTGGACGTCACTGATGCTCGGCTACGACATGACGCCACTCGATGGTCAGGGCAAGCTGCGCACGATGTCGCCCGAGGCGATCGAGGCCGCCAGCCTATACCAGAGGCTGATGACCAAGTCCGCGCCTCCAGGCGTCACCGGCTTCAACTGGGCCGAAGCGCAGTCCGCCTTCCTGCAAGGCAAGATCGGCATGTGGTTCGACGGTGTGGGCTTTGCCCCGCCGATGGAAAATCCTGAAAAATCGCGGGTGGTCGGCAAGGTCGGCTATGGTGTTATGCCCAAGGGCCCCAAGGCGCACGCCTCGGGCACGTTCGGCGACGGCATCGGCGTGACGGCCGCCAGCGAGAAGAAGGAGGCCGCCTATCTGTTCTGCCAGTGGGCAGTGTCGCCGGCCATGGGCGCGCGCCTGCTGCAGGCAGGCGCCGGTGTCCCGTTCCGCAAGTCGGTGCTTGAAGATCCCAAGGTGCGCGAAGGCGTCACCATGCCGGCGAGTTGGCTCGATGCGGTGGTCGGCTCCGGCAATGTCAGCCGGCTGTCGCTGCCGGTCATTATCCCGGTCACCGAGTTCCGCGACATCTATGGCGTGGCGCTGACCAATTTGATTGCCGGCGCCGATCCGGCGGAAGAGCTGAAGAGGGCCACCGAGCAGTTCCAGCCGGTCCTCGACAGGAGCGAGCAAGGCTGATGTCCGCCACCGCCCCAGAACGCACCGGGGTGACGACGCAAGCCATCGAAGGGAGCCAGACGATCCGGCTGGCTCCCAACTACTGGCCTTTCGTCATTCCGGCGCTCGTCGTCGTCGGCGCAGTGATCGTCTTTCCCTGGGCCTTTACGCTGTGGATGAGCGTCAACCGCTGGACGCTCGGTCAGTCACGAAGCTTTGCCGGGATGGAAAACTATTTTCGGCTGGCAGTCGACCAACGCTTCTGGGAATCGCTGCTCCACACCTTGAGCTACACCTTCCTCTCGGTTGCCGCGCCGATGTTGTTCGGCACTGTCGCCGCCCTGATCTTCGACGCCAGGTTTCCGCTGCGCGGTCTGTTGCGCGGCGTTTTCGTGATGCCGATGATGGCAACGCCCGTCGCCGTGGCGCTGGTCTGGACCATGATGTTCCATCCTCAGCTCGGTGTCCTCAACTACCTGCTGTCGCTGGTTGGCATCCCGGCGCAGGAATGGATCTTCAACGCCAACACGGTCATCCCCTCGCTGGTCGCGGTCGAGACCTGGCAGTGGACACCGCTGGTGATGCTGATCGTGCTGGGCGGCCTGGCGTCCGTGCCGCGCGAGCCATTCGAGAGCGCCGAGATCGATGGCGCCAATGCCTGGCAGCAATTCCGTTATCTTACCTTGCCGATGATCGCGCCGTTCCTGATGATCGCGGTTATCATCCGCACCATCGATGCGCTGAAGAGCTTCGACATCATCTACGCGATGACCCAGGGCGGACCCGGTACGGCCTCGGAGACCATCAACATCTATCTCTACAACACCGCCTTCTCCTACTACGACATCGGCTATGGCTCGGCCGTGGCCGTAGTGTTCTTCATCGTCATCGTCGCCTTGTCCTTCATCCTCTTGATGTTGCGCCAGCGCTCCCAGTGGATCGGCGTGGAGGGCAAATAGATGAGTTCACGGCTGCTCAATCAGGTCGGGCTGTTTTTCGCGGCCCTGGTCTTCGTCTCGCCGGCGATCCTGTTCTTCCTCTGGATGATCTCGCTGTCGCTGAAATTCGAGATCGACAACGGCGCCTATCCGCCGATCCTGATCCCCGAACATCTCGCCTGGTCGAACTATGCAAAGGTGTTCGAGGAGAACAACTTCCTGCTCTATCTCTGGAATTCGGTTCTGGTGACCGGCACGGCGACACTTTTGGCACTGCTGATCGGTGTGCCGGCCGGCTATGGCATCGCACGGCTCAAGGCCGAACGGTCGGCGGTCGTCATCATGATCGCCCGCATGACGCCGGGGCTTTCCTATCTCATCCCGCTGTTTCTGCTGTTCCAATGGGTCGGCATACTCGGCACGCTCTGGCCGCAGATCATCATCCATCTGGTGGTGACGGTGCCGATCGTCGTCTGGGTGATGATCGGCTATTTCGAGACCACGCCGATGGAGCTGGAGGAAGCGGCCAACATCGACGGCGCCAGCTCCTGGCAGGTGTTCCGCCTGGTCGCCTTGCCCATAGCCAAGCCGGGCATCGTGGTTGCCTTCATCCTGTCCGTCATCTTCTCATGGAACAATTTCGTTTTCGGCGTGGTGCTCGCCAGCCGCGAAACGCGCACGCTGCCGGTCGCCGTCTACAACATGCTTTCCTACGAACAGGTGAGCTGGGGACCGCTCGCCGCCGCCGCACTTGTGGTGACGCTGCCGGTGCTGGTGCTGACCATGTTCGCACAAAGGCAGATTGTCGCCGGACTGACCGCCGGCGCCGTCAAGGGCGGCTGAGCGCTACCCTACATCCAATTTTTTTCGAGGAAACCCAATGGCTTCGGTGACAATCAACAACGTGCAGAAGGCCTTCGGAACGGCCAAGATCATTCACGATGTCAGCGTCGATATCGCCGATGGCGAGTTCGTCATCCTGGTCGGTCCGTCGGGCTGCGGAAAGTCGACGCTGCTGCGCATGATTGCCGGACTTGAAACGATCTCGGGCGGCAGGATCGCCATTGGCGATCGCACCGTCAACAATCTGCGGGCGCGGGACAGGAACATCGCCATGGTGTTCCAGAACTACGCGCTCTATCCGCATATGACGGTGGCAGACAATATGGGCTTTGCCCTGAAGATCAAGAAAGCCGATCCGACCGACACCGCCAGCCGCGTCGGCAGGGCCGCCAGCATTCTCGGTCTCGACAAGCTGCTCGACCGCTACCCGCGCCAGCTTTCCGGCGGGCAGCGCCAACGCGTAGCCATGGGCCGCGCGATCGTGCGCGACCCGCAAGTCTTCCTGTTCGACGAGCCGCTCTCCAATCTCGACGCCAAATTGCGCGTCCAGATGCGCGGCGAGATCAAGGCGCTGCACCAGCGACTGGGCACCACGACGATCTATGTCACGCATGACCAGATCGAGGCCATGACCATGGCCGACAAGATCGTCGTGCTGCACGACGGCCTCGTCGAGCAGATCGGCGCACCGCTCGATCTCTATGACCGTCCGGCCAATCTCTTCGTTGCCGGCTTCATCGGCTCGCCCGCCATGAACTTCATTGCCGGACGTATCGAGGAAGGCGTTTTCCGCAGCACCGGCGGACTGACCCTGCCACTGCCGGAAGGCATCCACCCGGCGCATGCTTCGGGGAACGACCTCGTCTATGGCATCCGCCCGGAACATATTCGGGCGACTGCCCAAGGCATCCCTGGCAATGTCAGGCTCCTGGAAGCGACGGGGTCGGAAATCTTCGCCAAGGTGGATTGTGGCGGCGAAGAGATCTCCTGCCTTTTCCGCGAACGGCTTGCGCTGAAGCAGGGCGAGCCGGTGCGCATCGAGGTCGACCGCGCCTGTGCTCACCTGTTCGACGCCAAGACCGGCCGGCGTTTATAGAGCAAAGGTCCGATATCCCAGCGCAAAGGTCTCAAGCGGCGGTTAGCTCTTGCCACGAGCGTCCCTTGGCAGCAATCTCGGCTCATAGAGCCGCTCATCGAGTGGATGCCGGTGCGTCAGGATTTTGCCATGACCCGCGATCAGATGCTCGCCCACCTCCGCGCCGCCGATGAAGTCGCGCGCGAGGCGGCGGCGCATGGGCATCATCCCTTCGGCGCCGTCCTGGTCGGGCCGGACGACCACATCCTGATGCGGCAGGGCAATCTCGACACGGTGCGCCATGCCGAGACCGAGATCGCCCGGCGCGCCGCGGCGGCCTACGAGCCGGAGTTCCTGTGGCAATGCACGCTAGTCTCGACCTTTGAGCCGTGCGCGATGTGCGCTGGCACGATGTATTGGGCGAATATCGGGCGGTTGGTCTACGGGTGCGATGAGACCAAGATCCTTGCGCTGACCGGGGATCACCCTGAGAACCCGACGATGAGCCTCTCCTCGCGCACCGTGTTCGGCTCCGGCCAGAAAAAGATCGAGGTCATTGGCCCCTTCCCCGAAATCGAGGACGAGTTGCACGTGCCGCACCGCGATTTCTGGAAGCGCTGACGCTTCGTGCCAGTCGGCAACCGGTCGATGGCAACAGCCATCGGATCGATCGGAGCCGTAATGCTGCTGCCGTGCGCGTGGGAAAGTCTCCCCGCAGGCTATGGTGGATTTATTGCGATTTGGTGAGCGCGATGGGATTCGAACCCATGACCTACTGATTAAAAGTCAGTTGCTCTACCGGCTGAGCTACGCGCTCCCGCGGGCTCAAAAGCCGCCCTCGAAATTGCGCGGAACATAGGGAGAGTGCCTCGACCGGTCAACCGGAAAAAGAGGGTTCGTAAACATGGCTTCGCCACGTCGCGACACTCTCTCGCCGCATCAGCGGAGAGAGCAACTAAGGAGCTCAGCCGTTTTGCCCGCAGCGGCATCCTGTCCCCGGAACAATTGCATAGGCCACTCGTTTTCCCAGCACGGGGACGTCCGCTAACCCTTGAGGAGAAGAGCAATGAACAGAATCACAGTGGGTATGCTGGCCGCCACGCTCTCGGCCACATTCGTTACGGCGGAGGCGCTGCCCGTCAACGCCCAACCGAGCTATGTGCCGCAATCCCAGGTCGCGGTGCCGGATGTGCAGACAGTCCAGTACCAGGAGTGGCGCAAGAACCGCTACAATCGCAGCTTTTCGCGTGACCGCAATTTTTCCCGGAATCGCGTGATCTATTGGAACGGCCATCGCGGCTATCGCGAATATCGCCCCGGCTATCGCCGCCACGGCGATTATTGGTTCCCGCTCGCGGCCTTCGCTACCGGCGCGCTGATCACCGGCGCCATCATCAACAACGAACGCAATCGCGTCTATGAGGGCAATTCGCATGTGCAGTGGTGCTACGATCACTATCGCAGCTACCGCGCTTCGGACAACACGTTCCAGCCGAATTACGGCCCGCGCCGTGAGTGCCGTTCGCCCTACTGATTGAGTGAGTGGAAGTGATAGCGCTCCATTGAAGACCCGTGCCAGAAGTGGCGCGGGCCTTTCTTTTCGGTCAGCCCGCCCAACTGATGCCCTTGATGATGTAATAACGCGCATCGCCTTCCGCGCTCGGTGATCGATATGCTCCAAGGGCATCGCAAATTCGAACCGCTACTGCGCTCAGTTCCCACCCAAGCACCTCCAAGTCATCATCCACATCCGTAACGTAAGTCTGGGTCAGTTCGTCGATGCTGTTCGTCTCGCCGAAGGATCGAACCCGCTTTGCACCGATCATGACATTGTCGGGCCAATTTGAATTTGCCCAAGCCCAGAGCCAACTCTGTGACTTAGCGCTCGTGGAACCGGCAATCTGGACCTCTGCGGTCACTTTGACATCCCCGTCTTTGGCAAACAAAAGCCTTCTGGTCGCTATGTCATAGTCATAGCGCGACCAACTGCCGAGGCGGAATTCCTTTTGCAACCGGTCATTCTTGGCATTCAGCTGTTCGATAGCCTCGTCGCGCCACGCAGGATACCAGTCTGGCTTCATCCCCTCGCCCCATCACTCATCACCTCACGGGTGCTTATTGCACGCTCAGCGTTCTGCGAACAGCATCGCGCCAGCCAGCAAGCTTGGCTATGCGCACGGAGCCATCCATGTCCGGCTGGAATCGTCGCTCCAGTGCCCAGCTTTTCGCGAACTTCTTGGCATCCGGCCACACACCTGCCTTCGAGCCAGCCAGCCATGCGGCGCCCAGCGCGGTCGTCTCGAGAATGGTCGGACGGTCGACCGGCGCATCGAGGATGTCGGCCAACCGCTGCATGGTCCAGTCCGACGCCACCATGCCGCCATCGACCCTGAGCACTGTCCTGGCTGAGGCGCCCTTCCAGTCCTTGCGCATGGCGTCGAGCAAATCGCGTGTCTGGTAGGCCACGGCTTCCAGCGCGGCGCGAGCGAACTCTGCCGGACCGGAATTGCGGGTCAGCCCGAAAATGGCGCCACGTGCTCCGGCGTCCCAATGCGGTGCGCCGAGACCGACGAAGGCGGGCACCAGATAGACGTTTTGCGTCGCATCAGCCTCGGCCGCCAGTCTGCCGCTCTGCTCGGCCTTGCCGATCACCTTGATGCCATCGCGCAGCCATTGGACCGCAGCACCGGCAATGAAGATCGAGCCTTCCAGCGCATAGGTCGTCTTGCCGTTCAGCCGGTAGGCAATGGTGGTCAAAAGCCGGTTTTTCGAGCGCACCAGGTCGCTGCCGGTGTTGAGCAGCGCAAAACAGCCGGTGCCATAGGTGGATTTCATCATGCCCGGCTCGAAACAGGCTTGGCCGATGGTCGCGGCATGCTGGTCGCCGGCGACACCGAGGATTTTTATCTCGGCGCCAAAGAGGTTTTTTTCCGTGATTCCAAAATCATCGGCACAGTCTTTTACCTCGGGAAGCATTTTTGCCGGGATGTTGAGAATGGCCAGCAGCTCGTCGTCCCAGGCATTCTCAGCGATGTTGTAGACCAGCGTGCGCGAGGCGTTGGTGGCATCGGTGGCGTGGACCTTGCCGCCGGTCAGCCGCCAGATCAGAAAACTGTCGATGGTGCCGGCCAGCAATTCGCCCTGCTCGGCGCGCTTTCTGGCGCCCTTCACCTTGTCGAGCATCCAGGCGATCTTGGTGCCGGAGAAATAGGGATCGAGCAGCAGGCCGGTCTTGCGGGTGAACTTTTTCTCCAGCCCCTGCTTCTTGAGTTTCTGGCACAGCGGCGCGGTGCGCCGGTCCTGCCAGACGATGGCGTTGTGGATCGGCTTGCCGGTCGCCCTGTCCCAGATGACGACGGTTTCGCGCTGGTTGGTGATGCCAAGCGCAGCCACTTCGGAAGCATTCCGGCCGGCCTTCTTCAGCGCCGCCTTCACCGTCGCCACCACACTCGCCCAGATTTCCTCCGGATCATGCTCGACCCAGCCGGAGGCCGGATAATGCTGCGTGAATTCCTTCTGCCCGCTGCCGACGACCTTCATCTGGCCATCGAACAGGATCGCCCGTGTCGAAGTCGTTCCCTGGTCGATTGCCAGCACAAAACCGCTCATTCCAGCGCCCTCCGCCTCGATACAAAGAGGGGAGACGGCAACGAGCCGCCTCCCCCAATTTCACACGGACGCGCGAACGCCCGCATAGACAATGCTACTTCTGCCAGCTCTTCACCAGTTCGTCGTAGTTGATGGTGATCGGCTTTTCCTTCTCGTTCTCGATCTTGAGCTGAGGAGCGAGATTGCCTTTCTTGACCGCGTCGGCGTTCCAGTAGGCGAGGTCATGCTCTTCGGCCATCTTCGGGCCGATATCGCCCTGGACGCCCGACTTCTCGATACGGCTCATCACCTTTTCCTGCTCGCCGCAGAGCGAGTCCATCGCTTCCTGCGCCGTCTTGGCGCCCGACGAAGCATCGCCGATCGCCTGCCACCAAAGCTGTGCCAGCTTCGGATAGTCAGGCACGTTGGTGCCGGTCGGCGACCACTGGACGCGCGCCGGCGAGCGGTAGAACTCGATCAGGCCGCCGAGCTTCGGAGCGCGCTCGGTGAAGCTCTTGTCGTGGATCGTGCTCTCGCGGATGAAGGTCAAGCCGACATGGCTCTTCTTCACGTCGACGGTCTTCGAGGTGACGAACTGCGCGTAAAGCCAGGCGGCCTTGGCGCGGTCGGTTGGGGTCGACTTCATCAGCGTCCAGGAACCCACGTCCTGGTAGCCGAGCTTCATACCGTCCTTCCAGTAGACGCCGTGCGGCGACGGTGCCATACGCCACTTCGGCGTGCCGTCGTCGTTCAGCACTGCCTTTGCGCCGGCATCAACCATCGAAGCCGTGAAGGCGGTGTACCAGAATATCTGCTGCGCGACCGCACCCTGAGCCGGAACTGGTCCGGATTCGGAGAAGGTCATGCCCTGGGCTTCGGCCGGAGCGTAGGCCTTCAGCCAGTCGAGGTACTTCTGGATCGAATAGACGGCCGCCGGGCCATTGGTGTCGCCGCCGCGCGCCGTGCAGGAGCCAACCGGTCGCGAATTCTCGTCAACCTTGATGCCCCATTCGTCGACGGGCAGGCCGTTCGGGAGGCCTTTGTCGCCGTTGCCCGCCATCGACAGCCAGGCGTCGGTGAACCGCCAACCGAGCGACGGATCCTTCTTGCCGTAGTCCATGTGGCCATAGACCTTTTTGCCGTCGATCTCACGGCCGGTGAAGAACTCGGCGATGTCCTCATAGGCCGACCAGTTGACCGGAACGCCGAGGTCGTAGCCGTACTTGGCCTTGAAGTCGGCCTTGTTCTTCTCGTCGTTGAACCAGTCGTAACGGAACCAGTAGAGGTTGGCGAACTGCTGGTCGGGCAGCTGGTAGAGCTTCTTGTCGGGCGCCGTCGTGAACGAGGTGCCGATGAAGTCCTTCAGGTCGAGGTTCGGATTGGTAACGTCCTTGCCGTCGCCCGCCATCCAGTCGGTCAGGTTGCGCACCTGCTGGTAACGCCAATGGGTGCCGATCAGGTCGGAATCGTTGACCCAGCCGTCATAAAGATTCTGGCCGGTCTGCATCTGGGTCTGGATCTTCTCGACGACGTCGCCTTCCTGGATGACGTCATGCGTGACCTTGATGCCGGTGATGGCGGTAAAGGCCGGCGCCAGGACCTGCGATTCATACTGGTGCGTGGCGATGGTTTCCGAAACGACCTTGATGTCCATGCCGGCGAAAGGCTTTGCGGCATCGATGAACCACTGCATTTCGGCTTCCTGGCCGGCGCGGTCGAGCGTCGAAAGCGGTCCGATTTCCTTGTCCAGGAAAGCCTTTGCCTCGTCCATTCCGGCGTAGGCGTTGCCAACCCCGAGCAATAGGACAAGCGCAGTCGTTGATGTTAGAAATTGCCGTCGCATTGTGTTTCCTCCACTGTTTTAAGGTTTCAAGTGCGATCTGGAGCGGCCGCCGGCACGCGGTCGCTCCAACAGTTTCCCCCTCTATACGTAGCGGAACACGCCGACGGCGTAGACCACGGAGAGAGCGAGAGCCCACCACAGGTTGGGTCCGACAAGACCCAGCCAAGCGAGATGGATAAAGGCGCTGCCCAGCAGCGACAGGAAGAGACGGTCGCCACGCGTCGTCTCGAAGCGCAGGACGCCGACGCGCGGACTGCCGCCCGGCGACACATATTCCCACGCCGCCATGCTGCACAGCAGCAAAAGGATGGTTCCGAAGAAGGCCGCGGTCGGCCAGGTCCATGCCATCCAGGTCAGGTCGAAATTCATGACCAACCCCTTCCCGGGGCGAAGCCCTTGGCGATGGTGTTGCGCGCGAACTTCTGCGTTCGTTTCATCAAACCCTCCCCAGGGCGAAGCCCTTGGCGATGTAGTTGCGCACGAACCAGATGACCAGCGCGCCGGGAATCAGCGTCAGCACACCAGCGGCGGCGAGCAGGCCCCAGTCCATGCCGGCGGCCGAAACCGTACGCGTCATGGTGGCGGCGATCGGCTTGGCGTCGGTCGTGGTCAGCGTGCGGGCGATCAGCAGTTCCACCCATGAGAACATGAAGCAGAAGAAGCAGGCGACGCCGATGCCGCTCGCGATCAGCGGCATGAATATCCTGACGAAGAAGCGCGGAAACGAATAGCCGTCAATATAGGCCGTCTCGTCGATTTCCTTCGGCACGCCTGACATGAAGCCTTCGAGGATCCACACCGCCAATGGCACGTTGAACAGGCAATGCGCCAAAGCCACCGCAATGTGCGTGTCGATCAAGCCGAAGGCCGAGTAGAGTTGGAAGAACGGCAGCGCGAACACCGCCGGCGGCGCCATGCGATTGGTCAGCAGCCAGAAAAACAGGTGCTTGTCGCCGAGGAAGCGGTAGCGCGAGAAGGCGTAGGCCGCCGGCAGCGCCGCAGCCACCGAGATCACCATGTTCATCACCACATAGGTGATCGAGTTGACGTAGCCCGAGTACCAGGACGCATCGGTGAAGATGGTGACGTAATTGGCGATCGTCGGTGCATGCGGATAGAGCGTCAGCGAGGAGACGATCTCGGCATTGGTCTTGAAGCTCATATTGATGAGCCAGTAGATCGGCAGCAAAAGCACGATGATGTAGACCGTCGGCACGATCCACCACCAGCGCGATTCCTCGCCGCGGCGGCGCATCAGCCGCGCGATCTGGTCCTGCGACATAGCACTGGCGAGCCCTTCCGAAGCCGTCGTTTCGCTCACTCTGTCCTGCCTCGTCGTTCTTTCGTTGGCGCCGCCCATCTCAGCGCTCCGCGTCGTAGTTGGTCATCACGGTGTAAAACACCCATGACAGCAGAAGGACGATGAGGAAGTAGACCAGCGACATGGCCGCGGCCGGCCCGAGGTCGAACTGGCCGAGCGCCGTCTTGACGAGGTCGATCGACAGGAACGTCGTCGAATTGCCGGGGCCGCCGCCCGTCACCACGAAAGGTTCGGTGTAGATCATGAAGCTGTCCATGAAGCGCAGCAGCACGGCGATCAGCAGCACACGGTTCATCTTCGGCAGCTGGATGTAGCGGAACACCGCCCAGCGCGAGGCACCGTCGATCTTGGCCGCCTGATAGAAGGCATCCGGAATGGAGACCAGGCCGGCATAGCAGAGCAGTACGACGAGGCTGGTCCAGTGCCAGACATCCATGATGATGACGGTGACCCAGGCGTCGAACGAATCCTGTACGTAGTTGTAGTCGATGCCGAGCGCATTGACGTAATAGCCGAGCAGGCCGATGTCGTTGCGCCCGAAAACCTGCCAGATGGTGCCGACGACGTTCCACGGGATCAACAGCGGCAGTGCCATCAGCACCAGGCAGACCGGCACGCCCCACCCCTTCTTGGGCATGTTGAGGGCTATGAAGATGCCGAGCGGCACTTCGATGGCGAGGATGATAAAGGAGAAGATCAGGTTGCGGACCATCGCCTCCCAGAAGCGGCTGGAAGAGAGCAGTTCCTCGAACCACTCGGTGCCGGCCCAGAAGAAGACGTTGTTGCCGAAAGTGTCCTGCACCGAATAGTTGACGACCGTCATCAGCGGGATGACCGCCGAGAATGCCACCAGCACCAGCACTGGCAGCACCAGGAACCAGGCCTTGTTGTTCCAAGTCTTTTCCATCTATGCCCCCATCTCGACGCGCCAGGAATCCGCATAGATGTTGATGCCGGCCGGGTCGAACCGCACCCTCGGATCGGCGGGTACGGTTTCGTCCTCGCCGATCACGGCAGCGATGTCGCGGCCTTCAAGCTTCGCGCGCACCACCTTGTGGCGGCCGAGATCCTCGATCTTGCTGACCTGTACGGCCATGCCGTCACGGCCAAGCCGGACATATTCGGGACGAATGCCAAGCTCTATGGCGCCGCTGGCTGCCTTGGGTGCGCCTGGCAGTTCGATCCGCTGGGCCCCAAGCATCGCCGTCTTGCCCTCGATCGCCACCGGCATGACGTTCATGCCCGGCGAGCCGATGAAATAACCGACAAACGTATGGCGCGGTCGCTCGAACAGTTCCGCCGGCGTGCCGATCTGCACGATGCCGCCATCGTACATGACCACGACCTGGTCGGCGAAGGTCAGCGCCTCGGTCTGGTCGTGCGTCACGTAGACCATGGTGTAGCCAAAGCGGCGATGCAACTGCTTTAGTTGCGAGCGCAGCACCCACTTCATGTGCGGATCGATGACGGTCAGCGGCTCATCGAACAGGATGGCGTTGACATCCGAGCGCACCAGTCCGCGGCCGAGCGATATCTTCTGCTTCTGGTCGGCTGTCAGCCCCCTCGCCTTCTTCTTCGCCCAGGACGCAAGATCGATCATCTCCAGCGTCTCGCGCACCTTGCGGTCGACATCGGCTTCCGGCACGCCGCGATTGCGCAGCGGGAAGGCCAGATTATCGTAGACGGTCATCGTGTCGTAGATGACCGGGAACTGGAACACCTGCGCGATGTTGCGCTCTTGCGTCGACAAGTTGGTCACGTCCTTGCCGTCGAACAGCAACCGGCCATGCGAGGGATGAAGCAGGCCCGAAATGATGTTGAGCAGCGAGGTTTTGCCGCAGCCCGAAGGCCCGAGCAGCGCATAGGCGCCACCATCCTCGAAGATGTGATGCACTTCCTTGAGCGCAAAATCGGCATCCGTGCGCGGGTTCGGTAGGTAGGAGTGGCGGATGTGATTGACGTCGATGCGCGCCATATCGCTCTCCTATGCCGCCAGCTTTGGCGCGCTTACGGCGCTGCCTTGCCCGTCGAAGACCATGATGTGGCGCGGGTCGATGAACACGTCGATCGCGGCGTCAATCTCGAAATCGAGGATACCGTGGCTCAGCATGACCCAGCGC
The DNA here is from genome assembly GCF_040323235.1 of Mesorhizobium sp. M0051. NCBI lineage: Bacteria > Pseudomonadati > Pseudomonadota > Alphaproteobacteria > Hyphomicrobiales > Phyllobacteriaceae > Mesorhizobium > Mesorhizobium sp. M0051. The sequence goes on along the minus strand of NZ_JAMYUT010000010.1, from coordinate 38,516 downwards.
GCATCGGCGAAGTCGAGATGAATGAAGCTCTCCGACCCGGTGATCTCGGTGATGGTGACCTTCGCACGCACCGGCACGGCCAACGCATTGGGCCGATCGAGTGAAAGATGGTGCGGCTGGAAGCCAACCGTATAGTTCGCATCGGCAATGCCGACGAGTTCGGCGGGCACCGGCAGCTTGACGCCGCCTTCGAGCAAAAAGTCCGGACCCTTCTTGGCCAGCACGATGGTGTTGAGCGGCGGGTCGGCGAAAGTCCTGGCCGTCACCAGGTCGACCGGCTTGCGGAACACGTCGATTGTCGGGCCGAACTGGGTGATACGTCCTTCGGAAAGTGTCGCCGTATTGCCGCCGAGCAGCAGCGCTTCGTGCGGCTCGGTCGTGGCATAGACGAAGATGGCGCCGGTGGCGGCAAAGATCCTCGGCAGTTCGGCGCGCAGCTCTTCGCGCAATTTGTAGTCGAGATTGGCAAGCGGCTCGTCAAGCAGCACCAGGCTGGCATTCTTGACGATGGCACGCGCCAGTGCGGTGCGCTGCTGCTGGCCCCCGGACAGGCTGAGCGGCGTGCGGTCGAGATAAGGTGTCAGCTTGAGAAGTGCGGCGGCATTGCGCACTTCCTTGTCAATCTTCGCCTGTTCGGTGCCAGCCACCCTGAGCGGCGAGGCGATGTTCTCGTAGACGGTCATCGCCGGATAGTTGATGAACTGCTGGTAGACCATGGCGATCTTGCGCTGCTGCACCGGCACGCCGGTGACATTTTGACCGTCGAACCAGATCGAACCGGAGGCCGGCACATCGAGGCCGGCCATCAGCCGCATCAGGCTGGTCTTGCCGGAAAGCGTGGGCCCGAGCAGTACGTTGAGCGAGCCATGCTGGAGCGTCAGCGACACGTCGCGGATATGCTCGACCGCACCAACCGTCTTGGTGACGTTCCTTAGTTCCAGCATGACGCCTCCTCCCAGGCTTTCTGCATCAGCTCAAACCCTCTTCATTCCGCAGCCGCGACATGTCGCCGGCTTATGCCGTGCATGAATTCATCGAGCACCGCTACCTGCTCGCGGCTGAGATACAGACCGCGCTTGGTCCGGCGCCACAATACATCTTCAGCGGTGACAGCCCATTCGTTTTGAACGAGATAGCGCACCTCAGCCTCAAAAAGATCGGCGCCGAAGTTGCGGCCCAGATCGGCATTCGATTTGGCCAACCCCAACAGCATCCTTGCGCGGGTGCCGTAGAGCCTGGTCAGTCGCCGGGCCAGGCGCGCGTCGAGGAACGGATAGGCGGTTTTCAGCTTCGCCACTTCGGCATCGAAACCGGTGGCCGGGAAATCGCCGCCCGGCAATGGCGCGTTTGCCGTCCATGGCTTGCCGCGCTTGCCGAGAAAACCCTCGATCTTTTCCAGCATCGATTCCGACAACCGGCGATAGGTGGTGATCTTGCCGCCAAAGGCGTTGATGATCGGGGCAGCGCCCTCGCCGCCATCTGCCTTGAGCACATAGTCGCGCGTCGCTTCCTGGGCCTTGGAGGCGCCATCATCATAGAGCGGACGCACGGCCGAATAGGTCCAGACGATGTCCGAGCGCTTGACCGGTTGCGCAAAATATTCGCTTGCCGCGGCGCAGAGGTAGTCGATCTCTTTGTCGCTGATCTTCACGTCATGCGGGTCGCCGGGGTAATCCTGGTCCGTGGTGCCGATCAGGGTGAACTCGTCCTCGTAAGGAATGGCGAAAATGATGCGACCATCCCTGTTCTGGAAGAAATAGGCCCGCGGATCGTCGAATTTCTTGGCGATGACGATATGGCTGCCTTGCACGAGGCGGACATTGTGCACATCGTTGAGCCCAACGACGCCGGACAGCACATGATCGACCCAGGGGCCAGCGGCGTTGACCAGCAGGCGCGCCTTGATCTCTTCGGTCTTGCCGGTCTGCAGGTCCTCGATCTGAACCGTCCACAAACCGCCTTCGCGGCGCGCGCCGACCACTTTCGTGCGGGTGCGGACCGTTGCGCCACGATCGGCGGCATCACGCGCGTTCAGCGCCACCAGCCGTGCATCATTGACCCAGCCATCCGAATATTCGAAGGCCTTCTTGAACAATGGTTTCAAAGGCTTGCCGGCCGGATCCCTGGCCATGTCAAGCGTCCTGGTCGCCGGCAGCAATTTGCGCCCGCCAATGTGATCGTAGAGAAACAGACCCAGCCTGATCAGCCAGGCCGGGCGCAGGCCCTTGGCATAGGGCAGCACGAAGCGCATCGGCCAGATGATGTGCGGCGCGTTCTTCCACAGAACCTCGCGCTCCATCAGCGCCTCGCGCACCAGGCGGAATTCGTAGAATTCGAGGTAGCGCAGGCCGCCATGGATCAATTTGGTCGAGCCTGAGGAGGTTCCGCTGGCGAGGTCGTTCATCTCGGCGAGGAAGACGGAAAAGCCACGCCCGACAGCATCGCGGGCAATGCCGCAGCCATTGATGCCGCCGCCTATGACGAAAATGTCACGGATCGGAGATGCTTCCACAAATTCCTCCAACGATTTCGCATTGCACCATTTTTGGCCTTTTACGAAACCGTGTCGGGATTATTTCGAAATCATAACGAATGTCAAACGAAATATCACGAGCGTGTGATGCCAAGCCGAAATCGCCTAGGCGAGCGAAGTCTCGATCAGTTGAACCTCGGCCTCCTGGCAGATTTTGCGCACCGACGGGATGTCGCAACGGTCGGTGATGAAGGTGTTGACCTGCGACAGGTGGCCGATGCGCACCGGTGCGGTTCGCTCGAATTTGGTCTGGTCGGAAACCAGGATGACATGCCTTGCATTGGCGATGATTGCCTGCGCTACTTTGACCTCGCGGAAATCGAAGTCGAGCAAGGCGCCGTCATGGTCGATCGCCGAGGCGCCGATCACCGCATAATCGACCTTGAACTGCCTGATGAAGTCGACCGCCGCTTCGCCGACGACGCCACCATCGGAACCACGCACGACGCCACCCGCAATCACAACCTCAATCGACGGATATATCCGCATCCTGTTGGCAACATTGATGTTATTGGTGATCACCATCAGGCCGGTATGATCGAGCAGCGCCTTGCTGACCGACTCTGTCGTGGTGCCGATGTTGATGAACAGCGAGGCGTTGTCGGGAATCAGCCTGGCTGCCGCCCGGCCGATCGCCTCCTTCTCGTCGGCGGCGATCTTGCGCCTGGCCTCATACTCCATGTTCTCGATGCCGGACGGGAACAACGCGCCGCCATGGATGCGCGAAAGCAGCCGCTGGTCGCACAGGTCGTTGAGATCCTTGCGTATGGTCTGCGGCGTCACATTGAAATGTGTGGCCAGATCCTCGACCAGCACCCGACCATGATCCTTGGCCATCTGGATGATTTCGGCATGGCGTGGCGACAAATACATAGGACAACCTCCCGTTTTCGTTTTTCTTGTCTATAGTCGAAAACGAAACCAATGAAAAGGTATAAGCCGGCTAATGAAATGCATATGATTGGAAAGGCAAACGCCAGCGCAATTCCGGCCGGACCAGATCAGGCCGTACCCCGAGCGATTTCCGTGATGACGGTGAAAGCCATATCGACATCGGCGGCGGTCGCTTCGAATTGGCCGACCTGGAAACGGATTGCTATCCGCCCATCGACTTTCGTCTGCGTCAGGTAGATGCGGCCACCGTCGTTGATCGCATTCACAAGCCGTAGATTATGCGCGTCCGTATCTGCGTCGGTTACCGCGTTGTGCCGGAACGAGAACAACGACAGCATCGGTTCGCTGACGATCTCGAAGTCCGGCTCGCTTGCCAGCCGCGCGGCAAGCCCTTCGCTCCACGCGACGTGGTTGCGGATCATCGTTCGCAGGCTTTCCAACCCATGAGCACGCAACAGGAACCACAATTTCAGCGCGCGGAAGCGCCGGCCGAGCGGCACCGACCATTCGGAATAGTTGATGATGCCGTCGCGGCCATGCGTCTTCAGATAATCCGGTTTGATGGCCAGCGTCCTGACATGGCTTTCCGGGTCGCGCAGGAACTGGATCGAGCAGTCGAACTGGGCTCCGAGCCATTTGTGCGGATTGAAAACGACCGAATCGGCACCTTCAACGCCCGTCCAGAAATGTCGATACTCCGGACAGATCATCGCAGATCCGGCCCAGGCGGCATCGACGTGGAGATAAAGGCCATGCCGCCGCGCCACCTCGGCGACCGCTGCAATGTCGTCGGTGCCGCCGGTGCTGGTGCCGCCGACACAAGCGATGATCCCCGCCGGCAGCATGCCGGCTTCCCGGTCGGCGACGATTGCCGCCTCGAGCGCTGCCGTGTCCATGGCGAGAAAACGGTCGCCGACAGGAATGCGCACGAGATTGTCCTCGCCGATGCCGGAAATCCAGATCGCCCGATCGATGGAGGTGTGCACCTGGTCGGAGGAATAGATGCGCAGCCGCGCCTGCCCGGCCAACCCTTGTTTGTTGCCTTGCCAGTCCAACGCCCGTTCACGCATGGTCAGCACCGCGGCCAGCGTCGCCGACGAGGCTGAATCCTGGATCACCCCGGAAAACCCTTCCGGCAGGCCGAGCGCCTGGCGCATCCAGTCGACGGTGCGTGTTTCGAGCTCGGTTGCCGCTGGCGACGTCTGCCAAAGCATGCATTGCGCGGCCATCGCCGAAACCAGATATTCCGCCACCACCGAAACAGGCGCCGCATTGGCCGGGAAGTATGCGAAGAAGCGCGGATGCTGCCAATGCGTCATGCCAGGCAAAATCTTCTCTTCGAAGTCGGCGAAGATCCGGTCCATCGGTTCGGCGTCTTCCGGCGGCGAAGCCTCTATGCTTCTAAAGATGTCGCCGGGCTCGACGAGTGGCCGCACCGGCCGCTCGCGCAGCGTGTTGCGATAGTCGGCGCCCCAGTCGGCGGCGCGCCGCGACCACTGCCGAAAATCATCACTGTTCATCGTATCCCCCTTGGAGTGGACATTTCCTCTGCGGCGCGACGGTAGAATTGCCTTGGTGTGTTCGTCCAGCGGCCTGATCACAAACTGCGTCGTCGCCAGATCGCCAGCACGACGACGCACGCGCTCGCCAGGCTCCCGGACATTGATCTTCTTGAGGGTCGAAATCGATCCAGCAGCGGCGGCATCGCTTCACAGTCGTGCAGTTCCCCACCAACGGCCGGAATGAAGACCTGATCCTATTCTACGTCGAGAACCAGGAAATGGCAGATCGACAGTTGGGCCAACTGGAGATCAGATTCTCAACTTTCTAAGTCAGATCGCTTGTCCCCACGGTCATTTCCCATTCGCCTCCGGCAGATTCCAACCAGAACATCCAGCCTCTCCGGAGGTTATTGACTTGCGCTGGCGCGTGAACTTAAATCGATCAAAAAATAACTACGACCTATTGTCGTAAATGGGGGCTTTCAATTTGGTGTGGTTGAGATGGATCTATAAGAGATATCCCAGAGGGGCCTCTTTATTTGAACTTTTGTTTTTAATTGGATTGCTCGTCACTTATCTATGGATAGTGCCGCTCTGGTTTTGGAGCATATATCGTCTAAATATCGCGGTTCCGGACAGCGTATCGGCATTCTTCTACGAGATTTGGCTAGAAAAGAACTTTATACGATCATTTCTGATCGCTTCAATTGTATGCTTTATTCTGGCAAGCATCTACATACGACGTACTTCGCCGCGAGAAATGGGTCTTACTACTAGAAACATTTGGATCTCAGGACGCGACTGCATATATTTAGTTCTCATTATCTGTATATGCGCAATCGCCATCATGGCCATATCAAATAACTATTTATCAATAGATGGATATCTATCAAAACAGAAAATAACTGGCAGGACTTTATTATCAGACATTTTTGTAGCCATCCTGTCTGGCACGGCTCAGCAATTTCTTCTGCAGAGCTTTATTCTGCAACGAACGCTAGCAATATTTAGAAACAAGCCGACAGCGATTCTTTGCTCATCATTTGTATTTTGCCTTATCCACGCGCCAAACATAATACTGATGGTCGCCACCATGATTTTCGGCACCGCGTGTAGTTTTCTGTTCATTAGGAATAGAAATATCTTCACCATTGGAATCATGCATGGTGTAGTCCAACAGGCCTTAAGGATATTTCTTGCGTCAATCATTTTGTCTGGATCTTACCTCGACGGTAGAGGATATTTTACATTCGATCTGAGCGTAGGGCCTCCTAAAGGATACCCGGCATACCTGGCTGAATTGGAGTACAAAGGAAGCCTCCCTCTGGCGCAGAGTGCTGCCGGAGGCGTAATTATCATCCCGGTTTTGGTAGCAAACAAGAGCACGAAGACGTGGTCTTCAACTGATAAAAGACTATCTGGTGTCGGTTGGTTATCGCCTCATCGACCAAAACGGAGATGTGATATCAGCAGACAATCCTTTAACGCCCTTCGACACACCAATTGAGCCCGGGAAGTCCGAGACCGTCGAGATCACGTTGAACGCGCCCTTGAAGGGTGGAGACTACTATTTGGAAGTCGATATCGTGCGCTCTAATTCAGATTCGGAAGCAATAACCTGGTTTAGACGCAAAGGTTCAAAAACGATACTCATACCTATTTCTGTGCGTTAAATCGCTTCGAGCAAGACGCGCCCGACGCAGGTGTACCTGGCAGGAAGGAACAGAGGCGCGTCTTCGCTATCCAGGGAATTCCGGCAGGCTGGCAAAAGCCGTCTTCAGCGCATTCGACCAGCCGTCCGAGATCGTGCGATAGTACTGATCGTCCTGACCGAACCGCTTCTTCAACCCGACCGTGAAGGCGTCCTTCTCAAGGAAGAGCAGGTCGAGCGGCAAGCCGACCGACAGGTTCGACTTCAACGTCGAATCGAACGACACCAGCAGCAGCTTCACCGTCTCGGCAAGGCTCATCGACTTTTCATAGGCGCGGATGATGATGGGCTTGCCGTATTTGGTCTCGCCGATCTGGAAGAACGGCGTGTCATCGGTCGATTCAATGAAATTGCCTTCGGGGTAGATCATGAACAGGCGCGGTTCGCTGCCCTTGATCTGGCCGCCGAGGATGAAGGAGGCATTAAAGTAGGAATCTGCCTTTTCGCCCGCAGGCGACGAATTGGCGATGACCTCCTTGACTGTATCGCCGACCAGCCGCACCGTCTGATACATTGATGGCGTCTCCAGCAGCGTGGCGTGACGATCGGCAACGGCCTTGGTGCGTTCGTCAAGCAGGCTGACCACGGCCTGCGTCGTCGCCAGGTTGCCCGCCGACATCAGCACGATGACGCGCTCTCCCGGCTGCTCCCAGACATGCATCTTTCGGAAGGTGGAAATCGAATCCATGCCGGCATTGGTGCGCGTGTCGGACATGAACACGAGCCCGCGATCGATCTTCAGGCCAACGCAATAAGTCATGGAATCTCCCTAGAGCAATTCCAGAAAAAGTGTAAGGCGGTTTTCCGCCCGGAATTGCTCCAAACAAAACAAGTGGAGTGGTTCATCGTTTTCGTGAAACGACGAACCGCCCCACCGGCAATCTTGCGAAGGATTACTGCTCCACCGTGACGGTGACGGCAAGCTGTTCTTCCGCCTGTCCCAGCCGAATTCCCGACACCGGCGTAGCGTCGCGGTAATCGCGTCCCGTCGCCACCTTTACATAACGCTCGTCAGGCGAAATGCCATTGGCGGCATCGAAGGCAACCCAGCCGAGGCCCGAAACATGCGCTTCGGCCCAGGCATGGCTTGCGGCCTGCTCGACCGTCGCATCCAGCATCAGATAGCCGCTGACATAGCGGGCTGGAAAGCCCATGGCGCGCGCCGCGGCGGCAAAGATATGGGTGTGATCCTGGCAGACACCGGTTTTGAGCGCCAAGGCTTCCTCCGCGGGCGTCGTCGCATTGGTAGTGCCGGACGTGTAGGCGACGCGCTCGCCGATAACTGCCATCAGCCGGTGCAGCCTTTCGATGTCAGTGCCCTTGCCGATCGATGCGGCGAGTTCGCGAACACCGCTGCCGATCGCCGTCAATGGCGTTTCATGGCTGTACAGCCAGAGCGGCGTGAAGCCTTGGTGTGGTCCGGAGACGCCTGCCGTGTCGCGCGTCACCACTTCGCCTGATGCTTCCACCGTGATGAAGTCGCGCTCACCCTCGACGCTCAGCAGCCTTGTGTCATTGCCGAAATGGTCCACAAAGCGAACCTCTTCGCGCGCGCCTTCGATGGTCAGAGCCCAGGACAGAACGGTCTGCGTCGATCCGCTGACCGGAAGCAGCCGCAAGCGCTGCAACAGATAGTGCACCGGTGCATCGTAGCGGTATTCGGTCCGGTGGGTGATCTTCAGCCGCATGCGCTATGTCCCGCCTGTGAGCATGATCTTGTCCCACTTTTCGGAGTCATGCTCAATTGAACCGGTAGTCCTGCGCGATCTCGTCGCCAAGCCTGGTGTTGTCGCGAATGAAATTGGCCAGGAATTCATGCAGGCCCGCGTCGAATATGTCCTTGATCGATCCTGCTCTAAGCATGGCCTGCGTCTTGTCCGCCGTCGCGTGGCAGGCATGGCGCTCGCCATAGTCGTCGCCGAGGAACTTCAGATGTTCGGACAGGAAGCGATAGCAGAAGGTCAGAGAACGCGGCATGCGGACATTGAGGATCAGATAGTCGGCAATGTTGGTCGGTTTGTAGTCGGCATCATAGACCCAGCGATAGGAGCGATGCGCCGACACCGAACGCAGGATCGATTCCCACTGGTAGTTGTCGAGCGTCGAGCCGACCCAGGAGATCGACGGCAAGAGCACGTAGTATTTCACGTCGAGGATGCGCGCCGTGTTGTCGGCGCGCTCGACATAGGTGCCGAGCTGCGAGAAATCGAAGATCTCGTTGCGCAGCATGGTGCCATAGAACGAGCCGCGGATCAGCGCCGTCTCGCGCTTGATGGCGTCGAGCACGCTGGGTAGGTCGCGCTCGTCGATCGGCCTTGCCAGCATCCGCTTCAGCGCCATCCAGGCTTCGTTGATGCTTTCCCAGGTCTCGCGCGTCAGCGCGGTGCGCACCATGCGGGCATTGTTGCGGGCCGTTTCGATCGAAGACATTGTGCTCGAGGGATTCGACGTGTCGCGCAAAAGAAAGTCGGCGACATTGGCGGCGGTATAGTCAGAATATTTCTGGCTGAAGGTGATGTCGGAACCGGCGCTGAGCAGCACCGAATTCCACTCTTCCGACGCGCTCTGGGTGCGGGTCAGCGCCATGCGCAGGCCGGCATCGACCAGCCGCGCCATATTCTCCGCCCGCTCTATGTAGCGGTTCATCCAGTAAAGCCCGTTGGCGGTGCGGCCGAGAAGCATGTCAACGTGCCCCGATTTTGAGCGAATAGCGAATAGCGAGTAGCGAATAGCGGAATATCGGCTTCATGACTTTTGTTGCAAACTCCTGATCATGGAACGCAGCATTTTCCCGATCTCATCGGCTTTGCTAAGCAAACGCACCACCTCCGCCTCAACCATTAACCCTACTTTTTCAGACAAGATCAGGTGTGTTTCCAACTCTTTGAGAGATCCCTGCGCCATGCGCAGAAACTGAATGAATGATCCTGTATTTTCTCGCCCATGTCCTTCGGCGATGTTCTCGGCAATTGATACGGACGACCGCCGCATCTGAGAGGTCATCCCGTAGATTTCGCCGGTTGGGAAGGCTTTCGTTACGGAATAACAATCTACAGCCAACTCGACGGCTGCCTTCCAGACAATTAAGTCCCTGTAAGAATTGATCGCCGTCTTGCTGCCCTCCTTCCCCTATTCGCTATTCACTATTCGCTATTCGCTCTAATCATCCAGCACCCACGTATCCTTCGTCCCGCCGCCTTGCGAGGAGTTGACGACCAGCGAGCCTTCCTTCAGCGCGACGCGGGTTAGCCCGCCGGGGACGATCTGGATGCGGTCGGAGACCAGCACGTAGGGCCTGAGATCGACGTGGCGTGGAGCCAGCCCTTTTTCCGTCAGGATCGGGCATGTCGACAGCGCCAATGTCGGTTGGGCGATGTAATTGGAGGGTTTGGCCGCCAGCTTCTTGGCAAACGTCTCGCATTCTTTCTTGGTCGCCGCCGGCCCAACCAGCATGCCGTAGCCGCCGGACCCATGGACTTCCTTGATCACCAGCTCATCGATGTGTTCGAGCACATATTTCAGGCTGTCGGGTTCCGAGCAGCGCCAGGTCGGAATGTTGCCGAGGATCGCCTTGCGGCCGGTATAGAATTCGATGATCTCGGGCATGTAGGAATAGATCGCCTTGTCGTCGGCGATACCGGTGCCCGGCGCATTGGCGATGGTGATGTTGCCGGCACGATAGACATCCATGATGCCAGGTATGCCAAGTGTAGAGTCAGGGCGGAAGGTCAGCGGGTCGAGGAACGAATCGTCGACGCGGCGGTACAGCACGTCGATCTGCTTGTAGCCTTCGGTCGTGCGCATCGCGACATGGCCGTCGACGACCCGCAGATCCTGGCCTTCGACCAGTTGCACGCCCATCTGGTCGGCCAGGAAGGCGTGTTCGAAATAGGCGGAGTTGAAGCTGCCGGGCGTCAACACCGCAATTGTCGGCGCGCCCTTGGTGCTCTGCGGCCGCACTGCCGCCAGCGACTGGCGCAGAAGCTGCGGGTAGTTCTCCACAGGCCGCACCTTGATTTTCTGGAACAGCTCGGGGAACAGCTGCATCATCGTCTCGCGGTTCTCCAGCATGTAGGAGACGCCCGACGGCGTGCGCGCATTGTCCTCCAGCACATAGAATTCGTCCTCTGAGATGCGGACGATGTCGACGCCGATAATGTGAGTGTAGACGCCGGCCGGCGGCCTGACCCCGATCATTTCCGGCAGGAATGCTTCGTTCCTGGCGATCAGTTCCCTTGGGACGCGCCCGGCGCGCAGGATTTCCTGGCGATGGTAGATGTCGTCGAGGAACGCGTTCAGCGCCTGCACGCGCTGCTCGATGCCTTGCGTGAGACGCCGCCACTCATTGCCCGAAATGATGCGGGGAACGATGTCGAAAGGGATCAGCCGTTCGGAGGCTTCCTGCTCGCCATAGACGGCGAAGGTGATGCCGGTCTTGCGGAAGACGCGTTCGGCGTCCTGCATCTTCTCGGTAAGCCTGGCCGGATCCTGCTCCTTCAGCCAGCGATCATAAGCCGAATACGGTCTTCTCAATCCGGAAACTTCCGGAAGCATTTCATCGAACGCTGCCAATCGCATACTCCCCTGTGACACCATTTCACTGGCGTCGCCGGAGAAAATCAAGCGCAATCGGTGATTTGGGAGATACGCACGATCAGTATGTTGCGGCTGCCTAAAATTGAGGCAGCTGAAATACAACAGTAATCAGGCTTTGCCTCGTGTCCGGGCAAGTGGTTTTCCAGCTAGAAAGCGCGGAACGTGACGACGGTGAATGTGTCTTTGATGCCGGGGAGAATCTGCACCTTCTCGTTGACGAAATGACCGACGTCTTCCTCGTCGTCGACATAGAATTTGGCGAGCAGATCGTAGTTGCCGGCGGTGGAGTAGATTTCCGAAGCGATCTCGGCATCGGCAAGCGCGCTGGCAACCTCATAGGATTTGCCCAGTTCGCATTTGATCTGCACGAAAAATGCCTTCATGGCTTCGTCCCGCTAAACATCCAAGTCCAAGCGGCCCTTCTGGCAGACTGGAGGCGGGCTTTCAAGCGCTGGAATCCGTATCCAGCCGGCCTGGGCTCGGGCTGCGGTTCCCGCAGCTCCGCCACCGACATGCCGCGTCTAACCGGGCGAGATGAATATTCACCAATCGCTGAAACCGGGATGCACCGCCAAGCGTATGTTATGATGCGTCTTCGGACAGCACGTTTTGAGGGAAGATATTTCGCGAGCCAATGGAGACAGGCCATGCGCCGCGCCTTTTTCGCATTCGCAGTCATTCCATTCATCTTGGTGTCGTCGGCGTTTGCCGGCGACGCTGAGATCAAGGCAGCGCAGTCCGTCATCGACGGCCAGTTGAAGGCTCTCATCGCCAATGACGGCGCCACCGCCTACAGTTTCGCCGCACCGAACGTGAAACGGATTTTTCCGACCGTCGACGCCTTCATGAACATGGTGACCAACGGCTATCCGCCGGTGCGCAAGCCGCAAACCTACTCTTTCGGCAAGGTCGAGGAGACGGCTCCGGGTTCGATCGTCCAGCAGGTGCTTATCGTCGGACCCGACGGCAAGGACTACGAGGCTGTCTACACCTTGCAGCAGCAGCCCGACGGCACCTTCCAGATCACCGGCTGCAGCCTGCGCGCCTCGAATTCACTCAGCACCTGAGGCTTCACAGCAACGGGATATCGCCCTTTGCCCAGCCTTCTGCGATCTCTGCCGAGCGCGCTTCGAACGCGCAGGCCCCAATCGAGGTGCGAATGTCCTGCATCAGCTTCTGATAGTAGGAAAGATTATTCCATGTCAGAAGCATCGCCCCAAGCGCCTCCTGCGAGCGCACCAGATGGTGCAGATAGGCACGCGAATAGTCCCGGGCGGCAGGGCAATCGCTCTCCTCGTCCAATGGACGCGGGTCGTCGGCATGGCGGGCATTGCGCAAATTGACCTTGCCGCGCCTTGTATAGGCAAGGCCATGGCGGCCGGCCCGTGTCGGCATCACGCAATCGAACATGTCGATACCTCGCGCCACGGATTTCAGGATATCGTCAGGCGTGCCGACGCCCATCAAATAGCGCGGCTTGTCATCAGGCAGTTCCGGACAGGTGATGTCGAGCATCTCGAGCATCACCGCTTGCGGTTCGCCGACGGCAAGACCGCCGACAGCGTAGCCCTTCAGCCCCATCGCGCTCAGCGCCTGCGCCGACCGCACCCGTAGTGCCGCGTTATCGCCGCCTTGCACGATGCCGAACATCGCCTTGCCCGGCTGGTCGCCGAACGCCGTCTTGCAACGTTCGGCCCAGCGCAGCGACAACTCCATGGCGCGCTCGATCTCCTTCATCTGGGCCGGCAGCGCCGTGCATTCGTCGAGCTGCATCTGGATATCCGAATCGAGCAGTCCCTGGATCTCGATCGAGCGCTCCGGCGACATCTCGTAGGCGGCGCCATCGATATGCGAGCGGAAGGTGACGCCCTTTTCGGTCAGTTTTCTCAGCTTCGACAGCGACATCACCTGGAAACCGCCGCTGTCAGTCAGGATCGGATGTGGCCAGCGCGCGAACTCGTGCAAGCCGCCGAGCCGCGCCACACGCTCGGCGCCGGGCCGCAGCATCAGATGATAGGTGTTGCCCAGGATGATGTCGGCACCGACACCGCGCACCTGGTCCATATACATGGTTTTGACAGTGCCGCCGGTGCCGACCGGCATGAACGCCGGCGTGCGGATTTCACCGCGCGGCATGTCGATCACGCCGCGCCGTGCTCTGCCGTCAGTCGCCAGAACCTTGAAGCTGAACGGCTTAGCCATTGAATTCCTTGTCATGGACCGGTGCGCCGGGTGCCTGCCTGTCGAGCGACTGCCGGTAGTGGATGCAGCCGCGCATGAATTTGGGCCAGGGCGGCACGGCGATCGCCGGCTCGATCCTCTCCGGCAACAGCGACCACAAATCGGAGTGATGCCAGCACAGATCATGCCCTGTTGCATCGCGGTGGGCACGAATGCCGGCGCGCAGTTTCTTCACCTCCGCGATCAGGGCGTCGCGGTCCATGTTCTTGAGGTCATCGTCCATCGCTCGTCTCCGCTCGATAAAGCAGGCTTGAGTCGCCATAGGAATAGAACCTGTAACGGTTCTCGATGGCATGCTCATAGGCCGCACGCATCGTATCAAGTCCGCTGAAGGCCGAAACCAGCATGAACAGCGTCGAGCGCGGCAGATGGAAATTGGTCATCAGCAAGTCGGCGGTGCGAAAACGATAGCCGGGCGTGATGAAGATGTCGGTTGGGCCGGACCAGGCAGCCATGGCACCGTTCTCACGCACAGCACTCTCCAGCAGGCGCAGCGAGGTTGTGCCTACGGCGACGATGCGTCCGCCCCTCGCCTTCGCTGCGTTCAACGCGTCGGCGGTTTCTGCGCTGACTGAACCCGTCTCGGCATGCATCTTGTGGTCGGCGGTATCGTCCGCCTTCACCGGCAGGAACGTACCGGCGCCGACATGCAAGGTGACGAAGCGGCGTTCGATGCCCTTGGCGTCAAGCGCTGCAAAAAGCTCCGGCGTGAAATGCAGGCCCGCTGTCGGTGCCGCGACGGCACCTTCCTCGCGGGCATAGATGGTCTGGTAGTCGGCCCGGTCGCGTTCGTCGTCATCGCGCTTCGAGGCAATATAGGGCGGCAGCGGAATGTGGCCGACCGCGTGCAGCGCCTCATCGAGGAAAGGCCCTGACAGATCGAAGCCAAGCAGCGCCTCGCCGCCCTCGCCTTTCTCGATCACCGTAGCGTCAAGCTGGCCGAGAAAACAGGAATTGCCGTCATGGCCGAAATGAATGCGGTCACCGGCAGCAATGCGCTTGCCCGGCCGCATGAAGGCCAGCCAGCGGTCGGGTGCCATGCGCATGTGCAGCGTGGCCTCTACCTGTGCCGCCGCCTCGCCGCGCCGCCTGATGCCTTTGAGCTGCGCCGGAATGACCTTGGTATCGTTGAACACCAGCACGTCGCCGGCCCTGAGCAAGGATGGCAGGTCACTAACCGTGCGGTCGTCGAGCCCCTCGCCTGGCTTCACGACCAGCATCTTGGCGCTGTCGCGCGGCTCTGCCGGACGAAGCGCGATGCGCTCCTCCGGCAATTCGAAATCAAAGAGGTCGACGCGCATCAATAGAGCCGGACGAGCAGCGCTCCGGCCAGCAGCAGCACCGCGCCGGCAACGCGGCCGAGCGAGATTTCACGCACCGCGACGCCGAGGAAGCCGACGCGGTCGATGAGCATGCCGGCCAGCAACTGGCCGGCCACCAGAAACGCCATCAGCGCGGCGGCGCCGATGCGCGGTGTCAGGATCGTCGACAGCGTCACATAGAAGCCGCCGAGCATTCCGCCTGCGACGAACAGCCAGGGCGCCGGCGCTTTCCATTCGAGCGAGATGCCTTGCAGCTTCACCACCGCGAGGGAGATGACGCCAAGCACGATCGCGCCCGATAGAAACGAAAACGCCGCCGCCGCGACCGGAAGCCCGAGATCGCGCGCCAGTTGCGAATTGATTGGCGCCTGAATGGCAATGAAGGCGCCGGACAGGATGCCGAGAAGCGACCATACGACGCCCATCATTATCGATTACCCTTACTTGACGTCGGCCGCGACCTTCAGCGACACGATCTTGTCGGGATCCTGCACCGGCTCGCCGCGCTTGATTTTGTCGACATTGTCCATGCCTTCGATGACCTGGCCCCAGACCGTGTACTGGCGGTTGAGGAAGGCGGCATCGTCGAAGCAGATGAAGAACTGCGAATTGGCCGAGTTCGGATTCTGCGAACGGGCCATCGAGCAGGTGCCGCGGCCATGGTTGGCGTTTGAGAATTCGGCCTTCAGGTCCGGCTTCTCCGAGCCACCCATGCCCGCGCGGGATGGAGCAAATGTCGGTTTGGTCGAATTGCCGAACTTGACGTCGCCGGTCTGCGCCATGAAGCCCTCGATGACGCGGTGGAAGACCACCCCATCATAAGCGCCTTCGCGGGCCAGTTCTTTGATGCGGGCGACATGGCCGGGCGCCAGGTCGGGGAAAAGTTCAATGACCACATTGCCCTTCGTCGTTTCCATGATGAGCGCGTTCTCGCGATCTTTGATTTCGGCCATGTCAGATATCCTTTTGAAAAAACATAGTTATTTGTCGGCGGCGATGCGCACTTTGATCATCCGGTCAGGATCGGTGACCGTGCCATTGTCCGCTTCGTCGCCCTTCTTGATGTTGTCCACCAGCTCCATGCCGCTGACGACATTGCCGACGATGGTGTACTGGCCATCAAGTGGCGGCGCCGGTGCGAACATGATGAAGAACTGCGAATTGGCGGAGTTGGGGTCCTGCGAGCGGGCCATGCCGACCACGCCGCGTTTGAAGCGTTCGGTCTGCGAGAATTCAGCCGGCAGATCGGCCAGATCGGAACCGCCGGTGCCGACGGCCTCGGCGCTGAAACCCTTCGTCATGTTGCCGAACTTGACGTCGCCGGTCTGCGCCATGAAACCATCGATGACGCGGTGGAAGGCGACGTTGTCATAGGCGCCCTGGCGCACCAGCGTCTTGATTTGGGCAACGTTCTTGGGTGCGAGGTCGGGCCGAAGAGCAACGGTCACATCGCCGTCCTTCAGCGTGATGATCATGGTGTTTTCCGGGTCGGCGGCGAAAGCCGAGACCGATGCGGTCACGAGGCCGGCAAACACGACGAGGAACGAGGCGAGCTTCTTCAGCTGCATGGTTTTCTCCGAGAAACTTATTTTGCGAATTTGGCGGTGAGCGCACCGGCAACCGCCGCCGGCACGAAGGGGCGAATGTCGCCTCCCATCGAGGCAATCTGGCGGACAAGTGTGGCGGTAATGGTGCGCACGGAGGGGCTGGCGGGCAGAAAAACCGTCTGCAGTTGAGGCGCCATGGTCTCGTTCATGCCGGCCATCTGCATCTCGTAGTCGAGGTCGGTACCGTCGCGAAGGCCGCGGATCATGATCGACGCGCCCTGCTTCCTGGCAGCGTCGATGACCAGACCGTCGAAGGCGACGACCTTGATGCGGGTGCTGTCGCGGCCGAATTCCGCTTTCGTCGCCGTCTCGATCAGCTTCACCCGTTCCTCGAAGGAAAACAGCGGCTGCTTGCCCGGATGAATGCCGATCGCCGCATAAACGACATCGGCCACGGCCAGCGACGCCTTCAGCACGTCGAGATGGCCATTGGTCAGCGGGTCGAAAGAGCCGGCATAGAGGGCGATGCGTTCAGTCATGGCTGGTGCTTCTAATGCATGATCCCAAAAAGTGGAAACCGGTTTTTGGAAAAGATCATGCTCAAATGAAAGCTAGAGCCTGTTCCATCTTCCGTCCATCAAGATGGAACAGGCTCTAGCGAGCCTCTCTCGCAAAGGCAAATCCGATTGGCGCGCCGGCCGTGAACCTTTTCCGGCACATGGACGACAGATGAACACGCTGATCACGGAGCCTTCACGCAGCGTTCACTAGGTTGCGCCTTAATAAGATGAAACCAAAATCCCACCTATCCGTTGTAAGGCGCAGGAGAACACGCACATGCTGATCTACATGCTCGCCATCGCAATGACCGTCGCCATGCTGATCGCCACCCTACTTGGGCTGCATCATGAGGCACAACGCGTCCGCGTCAAGGCTAACACCAAACGCTTCGAAGGCTTCGGCCCCCGCAAGCCGTATCGTCACCACTAAGTCGGTCCAGACTTGCTGCCACGCCGGCCGATGGGCCGGCGTTGCTATGTCAAAATCGAACTCTGGATGCCGTGCTTACTCCGCACCTTCGGGACCGGCATCAGGCGCAGGAGTGGCCTCGGTACCGACTTCAACGATCTCTTCCTCGTCCGATTGCGGCTCAGAGATCCGCTCGACCGAAACCACCCTTTCACCTTCGGCCGTATTGAAGATGGTCACGCCCTTGGTGGCGCGGCTGGCGAAACGGATGCCGTTGACCGGCACCCGGATGACGGTGCCGCCGTCTGATACCAGCATGATCTGATCGTCATTGCCGACCGGGAAGGTCGCCACCAGCCGGCCGATCTCGGCTACCTTGGAAACATCGGTGGCGCGAATGCCCTTGCCGCCGCGTCCGGTCAGCCGGAAATCGTAGGACGAAGAGCGCTTGCCGTAGCCATATTCCGTCACCGTCAGCACGTACTTCTCATGTGCCTTGAGGAATTCGTAGCGCTCGTCGGAAAGCTCGGTCTCCTCGCCGACCTCTTCGTTGGTCAGCGCGATCTCTTCCTCTTCGCCGGCAGCGATGCCGGCGGCAAGCCGCCGTTCGGCCGCCGCCCGCTTCAGATAGGCGGCGCGCTCGGCTGGCGGCGCATCGACGTTCTCGATCACCGCCATGGAAATCACCCTGTCGGTTTTAGCCATCGCGATACCACGCACGCCGACCGAATTGCGGCTCTGGAAGACGCGCACGTCGCCGACCGAGAAGCGGATGCACTGGCCGGAACTGGCGGTCAAAAGCACGTCGTCATTGTCGGTGCAGGTCTCGACGCCGAGGATTTCGTCGCCCTCCTCCTCCAGCTTCATGGCGATCTTGCCGTTGCGGTTGACCTGGACGAAGTCGGAAAGCTTGTTGCGGCGCACAGTGCCGCGCGTGGTGGCGAACATCACGTCGAGCTCACCCCAGCTGGTCTCGTCCTCGGGCAGCGGCATGATGGTTGTGATGCGTTCCCCCTGCTCCAGGGGCAGCATGTTGATCAGCGCCTTGCCACGCGACTGCGGGTTGCCGATCGGCAGCCGCCAGACTTTTTCCTTGTAGACGATGCCGCGCGAGGAGAAGAACAGCACTGGCGTATGGGTGTTGGCGACGAACAGCCGGGTGACGAAATCCTCTTCCTTGGTCGACATGCCGGAGCGGCCCTTGCCGCCGCGGCGTTGAGCCCGGTAGAGCGACAGCGGCACGCGCTTGATATAGCCGGAATGGCTCACCGTCACGACCATGTCCTCACGCTGGATCAGGTCCTCGTCTTCCATGTCCGAACCGCCTTCGGAGAGCTCGGTGCGCCGCGGCGTGCCGAACTCGTCGCGCACGGCGGCAAGCTCGTCCTTGACGATCTGCTGGACACGCGCTCGGGAAGACAAAATGTCCAGATAATCAATGATTTCGGCGCCGATCGTGTTCAACTCGTCGGCGATTTCGTCGCGGCCGAGCGCCGTCAGGCGCTGCAAGCGCAGTTCGAGGATGGCGCGCGCCTGCTCCTCGGACAAATTATAAGTGCCGTCTTCGTTGATGCGATGGCGCGGATCGTCGATCAGGAGGATCAGCGATTCGACGTCGCCGGACGGCCAGCGCCGTTCCATCAACTGCTCGCGCGCCGTCTGCGGATCCGGCGCGGTGCGGATCAGCTTGATGACCTCGTCGATGTTGGCGACGGCGATGGCGAGACCGACCAGCACATGGGCGCGGTCGCGCGCCTTGCGCAGCAGGAATTTCGTCCGCCTTGTGATCACCTCCTCGCGGAAGGCGACGAACGCCTTCAGCATATCGGTCAGGTTCATCACTTCCGGCTTGCCGCCGTTCAGCGCCACCATATTGGCGCCGAAGGAGGTCTGCAGCGGCGTGAAGCGATAGAGCTGGTTGAGGATGACGTCGGCAACGGCGTCGCGCTTCAGCTCAATGACGACCCGGTAGCCCTGGCGGTCGCTCTCGTCGCGAATGTCGGAAATGCCTTCGATGCGCTTGTCGCGCACCAGTTCGGCCATCTTCTCGATCATCGACGACTTGTTCACCTGGTAGGGAACTTCGGTGATGATGATCGACTCGCGGTCATTGCCGCGCTGTTCGATGTTGACCTTGCCACGCATGACGATTGAGCCGCGGCCGGTCGCATAAGCGCTGTAGATGCCGGAACGGCCAAGCACGATGCCGCCGGTCGGGAAATCCGGTCCCGGAATGATCTCCATCAGCGCCGGCAGATCGATCGCCGGATTGTCGATGATGGCAATCGCGCCGTTGCAGACCTCGCCGAGGTTGTGCGGCGGGATGTTGGTCGCCATGCCGACGGCTATGCCGCCCGAGCCGTTGACGAGAAGATTGGGAAACCGTGCAGGCAGAACCTTCGGTTCGCTGCCCGACGCATCGTACGTGTCCTGGAAATCGACGGTGTCCTTGTCGATATCCTCCAAGAGCTCGTGCGCAACCTTGGTCAGCCGCGCTTCCGTGTAGCGCATCGCCGCCGGCGGATCGCCGTCGATGGAGCCGAAATTGCCCTGTCCGTCGATCAGCGGCACGCGCAACGACCAGTCCTGCGCCATGCGCACCAAGGCGTCGTAGATGGAAGCGTCGCCATGCGGATGGTATTTACCCATCACGTCGGCGACGGGACGCGCCGACTTCACATATTTGCGGTTCCAGTGGTAGCCGCTCTCATGGGCGGCGAAGAGAATGCGGCGATGCACCGGCTTCAGGCCGTCGCGCACGTCGGGCAGCGCACGGCTGACGATCACGCTCATGGCGTAATCGAGATAGGAGCGCTGCATCTCCTCGACGATGGATATCGGCTCGATGCCGGTGGGGCCGCCGTCGGCGCCGCGCGGTGTCTTCTGGTCGGTCAAATCGGATCACAATCTAATCAGGAATCACTCGGTGCTTATATAGGAAGCAAGGCCGAAACTCCAACATGTCAGGCACTTTTCCAGTGTCATTTTTGGTGGTAATTTCAAAAGGATACCACTGATTGCGACGATATGGCCAAGGCGGTTTCTCCACCACCGAGGCAAAAGCCCGCAATCGACCGTTTTCCCTGAGCGAAAGCCACGAGCGCGATGAATTGGACCCGTGGCTGCCTTTGCGAGCACTGAGCGGGTGGGCGCGGATTTCACGAGACCGGAGCGACCCGGATGTCGCGAAATGCACCACGGCAGGCGCGATACTGACCGGGCGTTTCGCCCATGATACGCCGAAACCGGCGGTTGAACGTCGACAGATCGTTGAAGCCGGCCTCGAAGGCGATCGCCGAGACCGCATCATCCGACATGCGCAGCCGCATCGCTGCTCTGTGCAGCCGGGTCTTGAGCAGGAACTGATAGGGCGTCATGCCCGCGACCTGCCGGAAGACACGCAGGAAATGATAGGGGCTGGTCGCGGTCTCATCGGCAAGCGCTGCAAGCGAGACCGGCCCGTCGGCATCGAGTTCGATCCGCCGCACCGCCTCGGCAACCCGTTTCTGATCGCGGCGACTTGGCGTGCGCCTGACAGGCGTCGGCCCATAGACTTTTGCCACGGCGGCACCGGCAATGCGCAGCCCGAGTTCCTCGAAGGCGTCGATGTCGGCCATCTCGCGTGCGGTTTCCGCCTCGGCGAGCAAGGGCGCCAAGATCGGCAAAGGTGGCAGGCGGGGCGCCTCGAAGGCCAGCTTCCTGGCGCCCGGCACGCCGGCCACGATCCGTTCCATATAGACCGGTCCGAAATGGAACGAGAGGCAACGATCGCCGCTGCCGAGCTCGTGCCCGCATTCGTAGCACGTGCCGGGATTGCCGAGCAGGAGCGCGCCGGGCGCCAGCATCGCCGTGCCTTGTTGGGCGCGATAGCGAAACGTGCCGCTGGTGACCGCGGCGACACAGAAATCCCGATGTGCTTCCTCGAACGGCCTATCACCAGCGCTGGCCGTGCAAATCACATCCGATACCTGCCAGCTAGGTCCGGATGCGAGTGAGCGTGTGGTCGCTGTCATGACCGAAATATAGCAATTTTTCCCAAGCCCAGAACCCCGTCACCGCCTACTCCTGCGGTCTCCTGACAAGAAGAGACCGGAGCCATGTTCGACCAATCCTCGTTTGCCGAAGCCTTGCACAGTCCCGGACCAGCAGAAGGGCTTGCCGAAAAACTGAACCTTTACGGCCGCTTCGTCGGCGCCTGGATGTTCGATGCCTCGCGCCATCTTGATGACGGCACGGTGCTGACCGGGCGCGGCGAGGTGCACTTCGGCTGGGTCCTGGAAGGCCGCGCGATTCAGGATGTCTGGATCCTGCCCGCGCGTGATGCCGGTCCCTCGCCGTCGCTCGGCAAATGGACGTTCTATGGCACGACGTTGCGCCTGTACGACCCGACTGCCGACGCCTGGCACATTTTCTGGAGCGACCCGCGCAACCAGTATTATAGCCGCCAGCTCGGCCACGCCGAGGGCGATACGATCGTGCAAGTGGGCGATGATGGCACCGGATCCTCTGTGCGCTGGAGCTTTTCGCGGATCACCGAAGACAGCTTCCGCTGGCTTGGCGAGCGCTCGCACGACAATGGCGCGACATGGCGGCTGGAAGTCGAGTTCCTGGCGCACCGAATGGAATGAAAGCGTCGCGATCGTTCACGCCCCCTCTGTCCCGCCGGCATCGAAGTTCTTGATACGCGAACGACCTTTTCGCTGACGGTTCCCACCGACCGGGCTTTGCTCTACCACTGTCATGGTGCGGGCATGGCCCGGCGGGAGGGGTCAGAAATGCCGAATTTCGACAGTCTGTTCAACGCCTTCGTGACCATTCTCGTGACCATCGATCCGCCTGGACTGGCACCGCTGTTCCTCGCCGTGACACGCGGCATGAACCGCGAGGAGCGCCAGCAGGTTTCCGTCCGCGCCTCGATCATCGGCTTCTTGGTGATGGCGCTGTTTGCGGTTGCCGGCGCCTCCATCCTGTCGGTGTTCGGCATCACGCTGCCGGCCTTCCGGGTCGCCGGCGGTTTTCTGCTGTTCTTCATCGCTTTCGAAATGGTGTTCGAGCGACGGCAGGACCGCAAGGAGAAGATCGGCGACGTCGCCATCACCAAGGACATGATCCACAACATCGCCGCCTTCCCGCTGGCGATCCCGTTGATCGCCGGCCCAGGCGCGATTTCAGCGACCGTGCTGCTCTCCGGTTCCTTTCAGGGATTTGCCGCGCAGGCTGCCCTGGTCGGCATAATCTTCGTCTGCCTCGCCATCACCTACCTTGTGTTCGTGCTGTCGGAGCGCATCGACCGCATCCTCGGCCAGACCGGGCGTTCGATCCTCACCCGCCTGCTTGGCGTCATCCTGGCGGCGCTTGCCGTCCAGTTCGTCGCCGACGGCATCAAGGCGTTGATGGCTGGCTGAGCGGCGTCCCTGCTTCCCTACTGCCTACTCACGCCCGTATCGATCACTTCGAAGTCGTGTGTGATCGTAGCGGTCTTGGCCAACATAGCGGAGGCCGAGCAGTATTTCTCGATCGAAAGATCGATCGCCCGCTTGACCTTGTCGGTGGAAAGAGCCCGACCCTTGACCACGAAATGCATATGGATGCGGGTGAAAACCCTGGGCTCGGTTTCGGCTCGGTCGGCGTCAAGTTCCACGATGCAATCCTCGACCGCTTCCCGGCCCTTCTCGAGAATATGGACGACATCATAGGCCGAACAGCCGCCGGTCCCGATCAGCACCAGTTCCATCGGGCTCGGGCCCGGCGTCCTGCCTTCCGGCCCGGGCGCGGTTCCGAGTACGACCTTGTGGCCGCTACCGGACTCGCCGACGAAGGTACGCTCCTCGACCCATTTTACGCGTGCTTTCACCTGACATTTCCTTCCACTCGAGTTCGTCCGCCTCAAGAATTAAATCGGATCACGGGCCGGCTCGCGCGACGCCAAAGACGACGTCGTGCATGACCCTGCCCGGCAACTGGGTGAAGATGCCGGCGCCAATCAACGCGAAGACGTAAAGCGAAATCATGACCTTGCGATGCTTGGCGACGCGCTGATTATGGCACGGCCAGCGGCACGGTGACCAGCACCAGGATCGACAGGAAATGGATAGGACCGAAAGGGCCGATGAGGCGGATCTGATGAATCCAGAAACTCGAGACCGCGATGACCAGCATCAGCGCGGCCCAGACATAGCCCGCGATGCGGTGGCGCGGGGTTCCCTTCGGCAGCATCAGCTGCGTGGCCCCTATCGCCAATGCGGCGAAGGCCGCAAAGGCATGCCAGGGTATAGGAGATGGCGCGGCAAGCAGCGGGTCCAGCGACATTGCCTCTCTCCGTTGGTTGCTCTCTTTACGATCGATTTGTCGTCAGAACGGGATTTCGTCATCCAGTTCGCGCGACGAACCGCCACCGCCGCCGCTCTTGGCACCGCCGCCGCCGCGATTGAAGCCTTCGCTCGGGCTGGACTGGCCGAAATCGGAACCACGGCTGCTGCCACCACCGGCATAGCCGCTGACCTGTCCGCCCTCACCCTGCCCGCGTGCGTCGAGCATCTGCAGCTCACCACGGAACTTCTGTAGCACGACTTCCGTCGTGTACTTGTCGGCGCCGGTCTGGTCCTGCCATTTGCGCGTCTGCAGCTGGCCCTCGACGTAAACCTTCATGCCCTTCTTCAGATACTGCTCCGCCACCTTGGCGATGCCCTCATTGAAGATGACGACGTTGTGCCACTCGGTTTTTTCCTTGCGCTCGCCGGAATTCTTGTCGCGCCAGCTTTCCGACGTCGCGATGCGGATGTTGACGACCGGTTCGCCAGAATTCAGCCGGCGGATTTCAGGGTCAGCACCGAGATTGCCGACCAGAATGACCTTATTGACGCTACCCGCCATGATATTTCTCCGCTCATCCGAAACCAATTTTTGTCGCAGCACCTTACAGGCTGCCGACGTCAGCCGCCTGCTAAGGCTGGCTTTTCCCACAACGTTTTTGTTCTCTTTTCGTTCTATGGTACGTACGACGTTCTGTCAATGTTTGTCAGCAAGACGTAATGTCCCGGTCCGAGATTTTCCACGAAATCGGGAATGGATCGGGACGATCAAATGAAATTCGTGGCACATGAGGACCAGCAGCGCGAGCAATGGCGAGCAGGTGTGGAATCGCGTATGCATGTCTCAGCCAGCAACGGTGCATCGCAACTTTGCATATCCGAACAATGGGTCGAACCCACGGTCGGTGCCCCAACGCACTGGCATCCCGTGGAGGAAGTGCTGACCGTCATCGCCGGCAGGGCCGAGATGTGGATCGACGATGAGCACCGCGTCCTGACACCGGGCCAGTCTTTGGTTGTTCCCGCAAACAGGAAACATGGGTTCAAGAACGTCGGCACCGGAACGCTTCATATTCACGCCGTGCTCGCATCGCCGATCTTCGAGGCGACGTTTGATGGGCCTGTTGGGGCAGTGAGGCGCTGGCTTCCGGCGGTCTCGTGAAAACAGCACTTGCCAAATCAATAAGTGTAGACTTATGCTTTGGCCATGATCGAAGCAGAGATTTTCCGGGCCCTGGCCGACCCGACGCGCCGAGCCGTCTTTGAGCGGCTCGCCTCTGGCGAAATGACGGTATCGGAATTGCGCACCGGCATGACGGTGTCGCAACCGGCGGTATCGCAGCATCTGGCGGTGCTGCGCGGCGCCGGCCTGGTGGTCGAGCGCCGCGCCGGCCGCAACGCCTATTACCGCGCCGACCCGCAAGGGCTCGCCCCCTTGCTCTCCTGGATCGAACGCTACCGGACCTTCTGGCCGGAACGCATCGAAAGACTGAAGGCGGTTTTGAAGGACATGGACCAATGAAAAACGTTCGATCGATGAAGGCCGATAGCCATCGCGAGATCTCTCCCGATGCGATCGAATTCGAGTATGACCTTGCCGAGCCGCCGGAAAAGGTATGGCGGGCTCTGACCGTGCCGGAGTTGCTCGCCGCCTGGATGATGCCGAACGACATCAGGCCGCAGACCGGCAATCGTTTTGCCTTCGCCGGGCCGGACGCAGCGATCGAATGCGATATTCTCGACGCCGAGCCGGAGAAGCTGCTGCGCTATTCCTGGCGGGAGCAGCCAGGCGACGCCGCGCGACAGGATAGCCTCGACAGCGCATTGGACAGCATTGTCACCTTCACACTTGCCCCTACAGTTTCCGGCGGCACCCATCTGCGCATTGTCCATGACGGCTTCGCCCGCAAGGCAATGCCCGCGGTCGCCATGGCGGGCGCCAACTGCCGGCTTTCACTCGACGCAACCGATTCACGCAAGCCAATCGCCGCAAACACGCCTCGCCTCTTGTTGCGTGCAGCCTGAACAGGACAATGGAGAGAAGATCATGAGCGGTGTTGCCAGTCTGGTGCCGATGGTCATCGAGCAATCGAGCCGCGGCGAACGCGCCTTCGACATCTTTTCGCGGCTGTTGCGCGAACGCATTGTCTTCATCAATGGCGAGATCAACGACGACATCTCTGCGCTGGTCTGCGCACAGTTGCTGTCGCTGGAATCGGACAATCCCGACAAGGAGATCTCGCTCTATATCAACTCGCCGGGCGGCGTGGTGACCAGCGGCTTCGCCATCTACGACACGATGCAATACATCAGTTGCCCGGTCTCGACCGTGTGCATGGGCTTTGCCGCCTCGATGGCCTCGTTCCTGCTGATGGCAGGAACGGCCGGGCGTCGTATCTCACTGCCGAACGCCACCATCCTGCTGCATCAGCCGCTTGGCGGCTTCCAGGGTCAGGCCTCCGACATCCAGCGCCATGCCGAGCGCATCGTCCAGACGAAACGGCACATGGCCGAACTCTATGCGCAGCATTGCGGCCGCACCTATGAAGAGGTCGAACGCACGCTGGACCGCGACCACTTCATGACCGCCCGCGAGGCCCGGGCCTGGGGCATCGTCGACCATGTCTTCGACACGCGAAAAAAGGCGGCATAAAAGTGGGCCGGATCGCATTCCCGCCGGCGCTCAAGTTGTCGCCCAAAGTGGCCCGGTTTTGGGAGAATGACATGCATAAAGACAAAGGGCTAAAACGCGTCGCCTGAATCCGTTCTCGAAACACGACACGCTTTGGAAGATTGACGATGTCGGTCTGGTCCCGTCGACGGCATGCCACTATCATCCTGGGATGATCGACACTCATCCGCCCAGAACATTGCACCGTGTGATCGCCATTGTAGCGCTCGCGTGTCTCTCGAGCGGGTCGGCGTTCGCAGACGATAGTTCGGCGCAGGGGCAAAAAAGGGCCCTGCCCGGCGTGGCCGGCGATTATCGCATCGCCAAACCGGCTCCCGAGCCCGAACCCGACGACGCATTTCCCGGCAACGGCAACGGCCAGTTCAAGATCGGTGACACGGATGTCAGGATTTCAGGCAGCATCACCGTCGATGTCGGAGCCGGCTCAATCCGGCAGCCGCGCCACTGATAGTGGTGCCGGCGTGCCGCGCAGGCATATCGCCAACAAGACAATCCGCACATAAATGGCCCCGCCGTGCTTTGCGCAAACGGACGGGGCCTTTTTGGATCTCAAATCCAACTTCTACCGGGGGCGTACTGCCGGCATTTGATTTCGGATGCAACGCGGCGTCAGCCGACGATCCGACTGCAGTCTCTGATTTTTACGGAGTATGGCAGGTCACGGTTTGTCGGGTGGCGAAAACGCTAGACCCTGGCACTTATGCCTGCCGCGGCTCCAGTAACAACTGGAACCCTGGGGGACGATCCGGTGGCGTCATAGCTCCGCTCCTATGTCCATTCCAACGTTTTCGTCTCGAAGCACAAATCGCTAATGCCTGCGGCGTCTCGCAGGCCGCCTCCGGGCGGCGAGACCATCGAAAGACGGCCGGCTTCGTTGACTGCCAGACTCTGCCCCCGTGTGTCGGGGACGTCAACCGGCAATAGACAGATACCGAAAAATGTGATCGCCCGGAGATTACGTACAGGTCAGTTTTTGAACAGCTTTGTCAGGAGCGTGTTCGGTCTTTGTTCTTTCCGCTTGCCCGTTTACGCGAAAGACGGTTAAACGCTTTTGTTGGGAATTGTGGCGTCTCTCGACGCGGCGGCAAAACTACCTACATAGGGGATGGCTGGGAAACTCGCCATTCCAGGAAATTCCAGATTCTGAGGCGGCGACCGGCGATGGCCGACCATAAATATCTTTCCATTCGCGGGGCGCGCGAACACAATCTGAAGAATGTCGATCTCGACCTGCCGCGTGACAGCCTGATTGTCATGACCGGCCTGTCGGGTTCCGGCAAATCCTCGCTTGCTTTCGACACCATCTATGCCGAAGGGCAGCGCCGCTATGTCGAGAGCCTGTCGGCCTATGCCCGGCAATTCCTCGAAATGATGCAGAAGCCGGACGTCGACCAGATCGACGGCCTGTCGCCTGCCATCTCGATCGAGCAGAAGACCACCTCGAAGAACCCGCGTTCGACGGTCGGTACCGTCACCGAGATCTACGACTACATGCGCCTGTTGTTTGCGCGCGTCGGCATCCCCTATTCGCCGGCCACCGGCCTGCCGATCGAGAGCCAGACGGTTTCGCAGATGGTCGACCGCGTGCTGGCGGTCGAGGAAGGCACCCGCCTGTTCATCCTGGCGCCGATGGTGCGCGGCCGCAAAGGCGAATACCGCAAGGAATTGCTGGAGTTGCAGAAGAAGGGCTTTCAGCGCGTCAAGGTCGACGGCGTCTTCTATGAAATCGCCGACGTGCCGGCACTGGACAAGAAGTACAAGCATGACCTCGACGTCGTCGTCGACCGCATCGTCGTGCGCGGCGATCTGGCGACACGGCTCGCCGACTCCATCGAAACCGCTTTGAAGCTGGCCGATGGGTTGGCTGTCGCCGAATTCGCCGACAAGCCGCTCGACGCCAGCCAGACCGGCGAGGATTCGGTCAACAAGTCGAAGAACGAGACGCATGAGCGCATCCTGTTCTCGGAAAAATTTGCTTGTCCCGTGTCCGGCTTCACCATCCCGGAAATCGAACCGCGCCTGTTCTCGTTCAACAATCCGTTCGGCGCCTGCCCGACCTGCGACGGTCTCGGTAGCCAGCGCGCCATCGACGGCAATTTGATTGTGCCGGACGAAAACATCTCGCTGCGCGACGGCGCCGTCAGCCCATGGGCGAAGTCGACCTCGCCCTATTACGCGCAGACGCTGGAAGCGCTCGGCAAGGCCTATGGCTTCAAGCTCGGCGACAAGTTCAAAGACCTGACCGAAGAGGCAAAGGAAGCCATCCTGCGCGGCACCGGCGAGCGCGAGATCACCTTCCAGTACGACGACGGTCTGCGCTCCTACAAGACCACGAAAACTTTCGAAGGCGTCATTCCCAATCTCGAGCGGCGCTGGAAAGAGACCGAATCCGCCTGGATGCGCGAGGAGATCGAGCGCTTCATGTCGGCCACACCCTGCCCGGCTTGCAAAGGCTATCGGCTGAAGCCCGAGTCGCTGGCGGTGAAGATCGCCGGCAAGCACATCGGCGAAGTCACCGAGCTTTCCATCCGCAAGGCCGACCGGTGGTTCACCGACCTGCCCGCCTCGCTGAACGACAAGCAGAACGAGATCGCGGTGCGTGTGCTCAAGGAAATCCGCGAGCGGCTGCGTTTCCTCAACGATGTCGGGCTCGACTATCTGACCCTGTCGCGCAATTCCGGCACGCTGTCGGGCGGCGAGAGCCAGCGCATCCGGCTGGCGTCGCAGATCGGCTCCGGCCTCACCGGCGTGCTTTACGTGCTGGACGAGCCGTCGATCGGCCTGCATCAGCGCGACAATGCCCGCCTGCTCGATACGCTCAAGCACCTGCGCGACATCGGCAACACGGTGATCGTCGTCGAGCATGACGAGGACGCCATCCTGCATGCCGACTACGTCGTCGATATGGGCCCGGCCGCCGGCATCCATGGCGGCGAGATCATCGCCCAGGGCACGCCGCAGCAAGTCATGGCCAACCCCAATTCGATCACCGGCAAATATCTGTCGGGCGCGCTCGAAGTGGCGACGCCTGGCGTGCGCCGCGAAGCGAAGAAGAACCGGCGCCTCAAGATCGTGGGCGCTCGCGGCAACAATCTGAAGAACGTCACCGCCGAAATCCCGCTCGGCACGTTCACCGCCGTCACCGGCGTCTCGGGCGGCGGCAAGTCGACCTTCCTGATCGAGACGCTGTTCAAGGCCGCCTCGCGCCGCATCATGGGCTCGCGCGAACACCCGGCCGATCATGACCGCATTGAGGGCCTGGAATTCCTCGACAAGGTCATCGACATCGACCAGTCGCCCATTGGCAGGACCCCGCGCAGCAATCCGGCCACCTACACCGGCGCCTTCACACCGATCCGCGACTGGTTCGCCGGCCTTCCAGAAGCCAAGGCGCGCGGCTATCAGCCGGGACGCTTCTCGTTCAACGTCAAGGGCGGGCGCTGCGAAGCCTGCCAGGGCGACGGCGTCATCAAGATCGAGATGCACTTCCTGCCCGACGTCTACGTCACCTGCGACGTCTGCCACGGCAAGCGCTACAACAGAGAGACGCTCGATGTCCTGTTCAAGGGCAAGTCGATCGCCGACGTGCTTGACATGACCGTCGAGGAAGGCGTCGATTTCTTCGCCGCGGTGCCGGGCGTGCGCGACAAGCTCGATACGTTGAAGCAGGTCGGCCTCGGCTATATCCATATCGGCCAGCAGGCGACGACGCTGTCCGGCGGCGAGGCGCAGCGAATCAAGCTCGCCAAGGAACTGTCGCGCAAGGCGACAGGCAAGACGCTCTACATCCTTGACGAACCGACCACCGGCCTGCACTTCCACGACGTCGCCAAACTGTTGGAAGTGCTGCACGAACTGGTCGACCAGGGCAACACGGTGGTCGTCATCGAGCACAATCTCGAGGTGATCAAGACCGCCGACTGGGTGCTCGACCTCGGCCCCGAAGGTGGCGATGGCGGCGGCGAACTGGTCGCCTCCGGCACGCCGGAAGCAATCGTGCGCGAGAAGCGCAGCTACACCGGCCAGTTCCTCAAGGAGCTGCTGGAGCGACGCCCCGGAGGCAAGCGCGAAGCCGCGGAGTGATGATCGGACCGGCGGCACCTGGGGGAGCTTTTGAATGACAATCAGAAGGGCTCGGGCCGGTAATCTCCAGACAGTCGTCTCGCTGACGGAAGCAGCCTATGCCCCCTACACCGCCTTGTTCGGCGCGCCGCCGATCCCGGTCACCGAGGACTACGCTCCGCGCATCGAGCGCGGCGAGGTCTGGCTGCTGGAGAGCGGCGGCGAGTTTGCCGGAGTGCTCACGCTGGAGTGGCATGACGATCACGCGATGATCTTTTCCGTCGCCGTGGCCCCGGCCTTCCAAGGCAAGGGCCTCGGCGTCGCCCTGCTCAAACACGCCGACGAACAGACGCGCCTCTGGGGCTTGCCCGAGGTGCGGCTCTACACCAACGCCAGGATGGAGCGGAACATCGCGCTCTATCTGGCCTATGGTTTCCATGAAACGGGTCGCAGGCCCAATCCCTATCGGCCAGGCTGGGTGCTCGTCGACATGGCAAAGCCAGTCGATGAAGCGGCCTGATTTTTCTTCACTGGCCAGATTTCTTCACTGGGAGGATGACAATGAGCACATCGGGAACAATCCGCGCCGGCATGGGCGGCTGGACTTTCGAGCCCTGGGATACGTCCTTTTATCCCGACAAGCTTTCCAAGGCCAAGCAGCTGAACTACGCCAGCCGGCAGGTGCCGACCATCGAGGTCAATGGCACCTACTATTCCAGCTTCAAGGAACCGACCTTCGTGAAATGGGCCAGCGAGGCGCCCGACGGTTTCGTCTATGCGCTGAAGGGCAATCGCTTCGTCACCAACCGCCGCGTGCTCGGCGAGGCCGGCGAATCGATAATGCGCTTCCTCGGCTCAGGCGTGACCGCGCTCGGTGAAAAGCTTGGGCCGATCCTGTGGCAGTTCGCGCCGACCAAGAAATTCGATCCGGATGACTTCGAAGCCTTCCTGAAACTGCTGCCGGAAAAACAGGATGGCGTCGCGCTGCGCCACGCGCTTGAAGTACGCAACGATAGCTTCATCGTGCCGGAATTCGTGGCGCTGGCGCGCAGACACAAGGCGGCGATCGTTTATGCCGATCATGCCAAGTATCCCGACATCGCCGACGTTACAGCCGATTTCGTCTATGCACGGCTGCAGACCGGCAGCGACGACAATCCCGATTGCTACACGCCGAAGGGTCTCGATGAATGGGCCGCGCGGGCAAAGACCTGGGCGGAGGGCAAGCAGCCGGCCGACCTTCGCCGTGCCGATCCCGGTACCGATGCACCAGTCCAGCCGCGCGACGTGTTCGTCTACTTCATCACCGAGGGCAAAGTGCGCGCGCCGTTCGGCGCCATGGCATTGATGAAGCGAGTGAATTAGAGCGGCGGATCTCCAGCCGGCACCTTAGATTGTTGTTGGAACCTGCCCGGCGCATTGATCGTTCTATCCTGGCAGATGGCGACGCGTGCGACATCGCGAACGCTTAGGCAACGATCCCGCAAGTTCCTGCATCGGATGCAGGGACTTGAAAAAGGGCAACGACAAATGGCTATCATCCTCCTCGGTGCATTGCTTACTGTCGCTGGCGTTGTGTACATGGCAGGCGCCGTCCTTTGGCGCGGGAGGCTTAGCGATCCTGCGCCTGTCGTTCCGGATCGCCCGATGCCACACCTCGCAACACCAGGACCGACGCTCGAGCCACGCCGGCGGGGGCTCAGTTTCCTCGGCCTGTCGCAGAATTGGCCAGGCCTGTTGATGATGGGCATTGGCCTGGCGCTGCTGTTGTTGTCGGCGCTCTTCTGATACTCTGCGGAATCTCGACATCTTCACTGATATCGTAACCTTATCGATACTTCCTTGCTGCATGAATCCAGTTGGGCGCAGAGTTGCTCCAGCGCGGGCAAGGAAGAGGGCATGTCACTCGACTACAACTCACTGCTGCTCGCTGTCGGCTTTTCCGCCGCCTGCCTCAGCCTGACGTTGTTCGGCATCTGGCTTACAGCGCGTTCGGAGAAATTCTTGCTGACCTGGGCGGCCAGCGTGCTGCTGGTTGTCGGCGACGTCTTCACCTACAAAGCCTATATCGACAAGCCCGGACCGATGCTCGGCGTCGCCTCGTTTACGCTGCTGCTGCTCGGCTTCTCGACCATGCTCGGCGCCGCCCACCAGTTCACCACGGGCCGCTCTCCGCTGCCGCGCATCGCGCTCGGCGCCAACATCTCGCTGGCCGTAGCCCTGCCGCCGATGGTGCTCGGCTATGACGGACTGGGATTCATGCTGGAGAATTTCTTTGCCGCGCTGCTGCTCTTCGCCACCGCTCTCGAATACTGGAAGGGCCGTGCCGAATCCCCTGCCCCGATCATCGGGGTCACCGCGCTCTATTCGATCACCGCCGTATCCTTCGTGCTGTGCGCCATGGTTCTGGCATCGGACGGCAAGCTTGTGCTCGGCCATGCGCCGAGCAACTGGGTCGAGGACCTCAGCCTGGTCATCGTCATCGCCTGCATGACCGGTATCGGCTCCCTTTCGCTGGCACTCAACCAGGGGCGCCTGGCACAGTATCACCGCCGCAACGCGCTGACCGATCCGCTGACCGGCCTTCTCAATCGCCGAGCCCTTTTCGACATGCACGGCGATGCGCCCGTCGGCGCCTTCACGGCCGTGGTGGTGTTCGACCTCGACGGCTTCAAGGCCATCAACGACGAATTCGGCCATGCCGCCGGCGATGAAGTGCTGAGGGTGTTCGCCAGGGATCTCGCCGGCAATCTTCGCCCGGCCGATGTCGCTGCGCGCATGGGCGGCGAGGAATTCGCGCTGGTGCTGAAGCGGACCTTGCCCGAAACGGTGGAAGCCACCGCCGAAACCATCCGGGCAGCTTTCGCCGCGCGTCGTATAGAAACCGAGGCAGGCTCGCTGATATGCACGGTCAGTGCCGGATTTGCTTTCGGCACCAAAGAGGGCGTCAGCTTCGACAAGGTGCTCAGCGCCGCCGACAAGGCGCTCTACGCCGCTAAGCGCGGCGGCCGCAACCGCGTCACCGCCTCGGCATTACGGCGCGTGGGTTAGACCACGCGTATCGATGCCATGGCAACGGCCCGGAGAGATTGCGGCTCTTATGCCGCCATGACGATTTCATTGAAAGCGTCCAGGTCGACATAGAAGACCTTGGTGATCTCCTCGATCAGGTCGTCATGGCCGTAGCCTTGGGACTTCAAGATGTTGATGGCGGTGATGATATCGACGCGCTCGGTAAGCCGCCGCTTCTGGTAGTCCTCGACATAACGTTCCATGGCTGTCCCTTGGCCTGTGTGCCCAAACGCGTTTGAACGACAGAGATCGCAGGAGAGAAGCTAGGAAGCTTTGCTTGCGTGAAACTGGCCCTGTGCTAGCCACGCCCTCGATCTGCGATGAACCAGACTGATACGGAAGCGGCCGACTCACAAAAGCCCTGTGAAAGACTAGCACGCGGTATATGGTGCACCAGTGACGCAGATGGCTGGATCGGAGAAATATTGGACTTGCCAAGGACTTCGGATCGTCAACTGAAGTCCAGCGACGATTCTAGAGCGCGTCGCGTCGAAACGGATTCATGCGCCGCGCTTCCATTCATGTCGTTGTCTCAAAACGAGGGCCACTTTTGAGCGACATGCATTAGACCGTCAGGAACTTGCGTACATCAGCACGGTCTAAATCTTCCGCCGGGCCGGTATGGACGATCAGGCCACGGTCCATGATGTTGACCTCGTCGGCGAGTTCGCGGCAGAAATCGAGATATTGTTCGACCAAAAGCACGGCGATGCCGGCCTGGTCGCGCAGATAGCGGATGGCACGGCCGATATCCTTGATGATCGACGGCTGTATGCCTTCGGTCGGCTCATCGAGCACCAGCAGTTTCGGCCGCATCACCAGCGCCCTGCCGATGGCGAGTTGCTGCTGCTGGCCGCCGGAAAGGTCGCCGCCACGCCGGCCGAGCATCTGCTTGAGCACCGGGAACAATTCGAAGACATGCGCGGGAATGTTGCGGTCGGCCCGCTTCAGGGGCGCGAAGCCCGATTCGAGATTTTCCCGCACGGTGAGCAGCGGAAAGATCTCCCTGCCCTGCGGCACGAATGCGATGCCCGACCGGGCGCGGTCATACGCCGCGCTCCGGTCGAGCGCCTTCCCCTCGAAGGCAACGCTTCCGCTCGTCAGCCGGTGGTGGCCGACGATCGATCTCATCAAACTGGTCTTGCCGACGCCGTTGCGGCCGAGCACGCAGGTGATCTTGCCTGCGCGCGCCTTCAGCGACACGCCGCGCAGCGCCTGGGCAGCGCCGTAGTGCAACGTGGCATTGGAAACTTCGAGCATGTCAGCGCCTTCTCCAGAACCTGAGAAACGACAGATCGAAGCGATGGAATTGAACCCGCCAAACCATGCTCATCTCCCCAGATAGACTTCGACGACTCGCTCGTCGGCCGACACGAAATCGAGAGTGCCTTCCGACAGCACCGAGCCCTCGTGCAGGCAGGTGACCTTGACGCCGAGTTCGCGCACGAAATGCATGTCGTGCTCGACGACGATGACCGAATGATCGCGCGCAATATCCTTGAGCAGGCGTGCGGTCTCCTCGGTCTCTGCATCGGTCATGCCGGCGACCGGCTCATCGACCAAAAGCAGCTTCGGATCCTGCGCCAGCAGCATGCCGATCTCGAGCCACTGCTTCTGTCCATGGCTGAGATTGGCTGCCAGGTCGTTCCGCTTGTCGCCAAGCCGGACGATGCCGAGGATATCGTCGATCTGCCGCGTCTCGGCTGCCGAGCGGCGATGGAACAGCGCCGGGAAGATCGAGCGCGGACCCTTCAGCGCCAGCATAAGGTTTTCCTCGATCGTGTGGCTTTCGAAGACAGTCGGCTTCTGGAATTTGCGACCGATGCCCATCATGGCGATCTCGGCCTCGTCATGCTTGGTGAGATCCACCTCTCCGTCGAAGAACACCTCGCCCTCGTCGGGCCGCGTCTTGCCGGTGACGATGTCCATCATCGTCGTCTTGCCGGCCCCGTTGGGGCCGATGATGGCCCGCATCTCGCCCTTGTCGAGCACCAGCGACAGGTTGTTGATGGCACGGAAACCGTCGAACGAAACCGAGACGCCGTCGAGATAGAGGATCGTGTTCGACTTTGACATGATCGCTCACTCCGCCGGCTGCGGTTCGGGGCTGGTCGCGGACCAGTCACCGGGCTTTCTCGCTTCGCTACGAACAATCTTTGCCGGCAGCGGGACGTCGGCATCGGTGCCGGCTTCCTCGGCAATCGAGGCTGCCCGCAGCGCCTTGGCGTTGCCACGCCAGGAATCCCACATGCCGATGATGCCCTTGGGCAGCAAAAGCGTGACGGCGACGAACAGCCCGCCCAAGGCAAACAGCCAGAACTCCGGCAGCACGCCGGTGAACCAGGATTTTCCGGCATTGACCAGCAAAGCCCCGATGATCGGTCCGACAATGGTGCCGCGCCCGCCGACAGCGGCCCAAACGACGACCTCGATCGAATTGGCCGGCTCGAATTCCCCCGGATTGATGATGCCGACCTGCGGCACGTAGAGCGCACCCGCAATGCCGGCCATGACAGCCGACACGGTGAAGGCGAACAGCTTAACGTTCTCCGCCCGCCAGCCGAGGAAGCGCGTGCGGCTCTCGGCGTCGCGCACCGCCATCAAGAGCTTGCCGTATTTGGAGCCGACGATCGTCCAGGTGACGAAAACGGCGAGTGCGAGCGTCACCGCGCTGGCCGCGAATAGCGCCGAACGCGTCGCGTCGGCTTGCACGTTGAAGCCCAGAATATCCTTGAAATCGGTCAGCCCGTTGTTGCCGCCGAAACCCATGTCGTTGCGGAAAAACGCGAGCAGCAGCGCATAGGTCATCGCCTGGGTGATAATGGAGAGATAGACGCCGGTGACACGGCTGCGAAAGGCAAACCAGCCGAAGACGAAGGCGAGCAGGCCCGGCACCGCCAGCACCATGAGGCCGGCGAACCAGAAATGATCGAACCCAGTCCAGAACCACGGCAATTCCTTGTAGTTCAGGAACACCATGAAATCGGGCAGGATCGGGTTGCCATAGACGCCGCGCGAGCCGATCTGGCGCATCAGATACATGCCCATCGCGTAGCCGCCGAGCGCGAAGAAGGCGCCGTGACCGAGCGAAAGGATGCCGCAATAGCCCCAGACAAGGTCGAGCGCCAAGGCGAGCAGCGCG
Source organism: Mesorhizobium sp. M0051 (assembly GCF_040323235.1). NCBI lineage: Bacteria > Pseudomonadati > Pseudomonadota > Alphaproteobacteria > Hyphomicrobiales > Phyllobacteriaceae > Mesorhizobium > Mesorhizobium sp. M0051. The sequence goes on along the minus strand of NZ_JAMYUT010000010.1, from coordinate 1,922 downwards.
TAGCAGAGATATTTGCCGGTCAGCGCCACGATATAGGACGGGATGTAGAACGCGCTCGTCGGCGAGACCGCCAGATTAAGCAGCGGCACGATGACAGCCACCGCCAGCAGGATGAGAATCGTGATGGCAATGCGGCGATCCGCGCCGGCGGCGAAGAAGCGTCCTGAGATCATGCCTCCACCGCCCTGCCCTTGAGCGCGAACAGGCCGCGCGGGCGCTTCTGGATGAACAGGATGATGAGGACCAGCACGACGATCTTGCCGAGCACGGCGCCGGCATAGGGCTCAAGGAATTTGTTGACGATGCCGAGCGAGAACGCGCCGACCAGCGTGCCCCACAGATTGCCGACGCCGCCGAAGACGACGACCATGAAGCTGTCAATGATGTAGCCACGGCCAAGATTGGGCGAGACATTGTCGATCTGGCTGAGCGCCACACCGGCGATGCCGGCAATGCCTGACCCCAAGGCAAAAGTCAGCGCGTCGACCCACGGTGTCCTGATGCCCATCGAGGCGGCCATGCGCCGGTTGGCGGTGACCGCGCGCATCTGCAGGCCCCAGGGCGTGCGCTTCATGACATAGAGCAGCACCGCGAAAACGGTGAGCGCGAAAACCAGGATCCACAGGCGGTTCCAGGTGATCGCAAGCTGGCCGAGATTGACCGAGCCCGACATCCAGGAGGGGCTACCGACCTCCTGGTTTGTCGGCCCGAAGATCGAGCGTACCGCCTGCTGCAGGATCAGCGAGACGCCCCAAGTCGCCAGCAGTGTCTCCAACGGCCGCCCATAAAGGAAACGGATGATGCCGCGCTCGATGATCAGACCAACCAGAGCCGAGACGAGGAAGGCGAGCGGCAGTGCAATGACCAGCGACCAGTCGAACAGGTCCGGAAAAGACGTACGGATCAACTGCTGGACGACGAAGGTCGTGTAGGCGCCCAGCATGACCATCTCGCCATGCGCCATGTTGATAACGCCCATGACGCCAAAGGTGATGGCAAGCCCGATTGCCGCCAGCAGCAGCACCGAGCCAAGCGAAATGCCGTACCAGATGTTCTGGCCCGCATCCCAGAAGGCCAGCGTCGAGTTGATGGTGGCGATCGCGGCTGTCGCCGCTTGCTTGATCGCATCCGGGGAATTCGCCTCGACCGAAGTCAGCAATGAAACCGCATCACGGTCGCCCCGTGCACCGATGAGTGCAATTGCGGCGAGCTTGTCCGCGTCTGGCCGGTCGGAGACCAGGATGGAGGCGGCACGAGCCTGTTCGAGCAGAGCCTTGACGCTGGCCACGGTCTCACTGGCGATCGCGGTGTCGAGCGGCTCGATGTTTGCGGCATCGGGTGTCTTGAACATGGTGTCGGCGGCGGCAATGCGGACAGTCGGATCATTGGCGCCAAGCGTCAGCGTGCCCAGCGCATCGCGGATGACGCGGCGCAGCGTGTTGTTGACCTTGATCTTGGTGATTTCGTCCTTGGCCGCTTCGCCCGACGCTTCGCCGCTCAGCGGATCGAAAAGCTGGACGCTCTCGCCTGCTTCCTTGCCGGCAAACACCAGGGCATCGCTCTTGCGGATATAAAGGTTGCCGTCGGCGAGTGCCGCAAGCGGCCGCTCCACCGCCGGATCGCCGGTAGCCGCCAGTTCGTGGACGACGACTCCTGTCTCCGAAAAGCCCTTGGCCGTCGCGAATTTGGCGATGATGCCGCGCAGATCGGCCTCACCTGCGCCCGATGACGACAGCATCGCCAGCAGGAACAACAGCGTCAGGCCCGCGCGGATCAAGGTCATCGGCTTCTGTTAGCCCCTTGGAGGTTTGAATTGGGCGTGCGGCCGGGCGGGGGCGCGCACCGGGCGCGCGCGCGGGGGCGTGATGAGGCCCCGGCGGGGGCCGGCGGGGCCGCCCGCGGGGGGTGGGATGGGGGATGTT
>NZ_JAMYUT010000009.1:0-210467 GCF_040323235.1 Mesorhizobium sp. M0051 | reverse complement strand
ATCCCGCTCAGCCACAAACGACTCAAGGCACGATGGGCCGATCAAAACCTGCTTAGCCTCTTTACTCATATGCGATAGCCCTGCCGCAAGGGGGGAGATCGGCGGTTCTTGCGGCGGCACTTATCTGCCGGCGTTGGCGATTGGCGAAACCGGCGACGACATCCAATCTCCCCCCTTGCGGGGGAGATGGCCAGCAGGCCAGAGGGGGGTGCACTTGGCGCCTGCCGGTGCATAGCCGATGCACTTCGGTCCGCACCTCCTCCTCGCCGCCCTCGAAGGCCTCGTCACCTCCGCCGTGCTGGCGCTGACTGCGCTTGGTTTGTCGCTGGTGTTCGGCGTCATGCGCGTCGTCAATGTCGCGCATGGCGAGTTCTTCATGCTGGGTGCCGTGCTCGCCTGGGCGATCACCACGGCGATCGGCGGCCACCCGGCACTCGGCTTCCTGGCTGCATTGGTGATTGCGCCGCTGATCGTCGGCGCTATCGCGCTGGTCGCCGAACGCTTGGTGCTGCGCCGGCTCAACTACAATCCGGAAGCCACCATCGTTGCCACCATCGGCATGCTCTACATCATCCAGCAGTTGGCGCTGACCTTCTACGGTCCGGAGGCGCGGCCGGTGGAGCCGCCATTCAGCTATCGCATCCTTTTGCCGTGGTTCGGCTACTCCGGCTACAAGCTGTCCATTATCGCCGCTTCCGCGCTACTTCTGGTCGCGACATGGCTGGTGCTGACGCGGACCAAGATCGGCCTCATCATGCGCGCCACGCAGTATGACAGCGAGACGGCGCAGGCCTTCGGCATTCCCGTCGGTCGCGTCTATGGCGGCGTCTTCGCGCTCGGCGCCATGCTGGCGGCCGTTGCCGCGGTGCTGATCGTGCCGATCAGCCAGGCGCATTATCTGATGGGACAGGACCCGCTGCTGCTGTCCTTCATCGTCGTCATCATCGGTGGCCTCGGCTCGCTGCGCGGAACCGTCGTCGCCGCCGTGCTGATCGGCCTGTCCGACGGCATCATCTCGATGTTCTTCTCGCCGACGCTGGCCAAGATCATCGCCACCCTGCTCGTTGCCATGGTGCTGGTGTTCCGGCCGCAAGGCTTGTTCGGGACGGCGTCGCGATGAGCGAAGCTTCGCCGGCAAAAGCCTATGCCCTGCATCTCGGCGTCATCGCCCTGCTCTTCGTGCTGAGCTTCCTGCTGCCGGACTATTATCACGGCCTGCTCGCTCGCATTATGGTGCTGGCGGTCTTTGCCATGGGCTACAACATGCTGTTCGGCTATGTCGGCCTGCTCAGCCTCGGCCATGCCATGTTCTTCGCCGCCGGGCTCTATGGCGCCGGCCTTGCCGTCATCCATCTCGGCTGGAGCGTGCCACTGGCCTTCCTTGGCGGGATCGCCTGCGGGGCAGTGCTGGCGCTGGCGATAGGCCTGTTGGCGCTGCGCACCACGGGTGTCGCCTTTATGATCGTCACCATGATGTTCGCCCAGGTCTTCTACCTCCTCATTCTCTACTTCGCGACATGGACCGGTGGCGACCAGGGCATGGTCGTGCCGCAACCGGCACGGGTGCTTGCTTTCGGCTCGACATCGCTCGATCTCACCAATCCGACCGTGCGCTATATGACGGCGCTGGCGCTGTTCTCGCTCGTGCTGCTTGTCACATTGGCGATCGTCCGCTCCAGATATGGCCGCGTGCTGGTCGCCATCCGCGAGAACGAGGAGCGGACGAAGATGCTCGGCTACGACACCTTCTCCAACAAACTCGCCGCGGTCGTCATCTCCGGCACTATCTGCGCTGCTTCGGGCGCCGCCTATGCCCTGCTGTTCGGCTATGTCGGGTCGAGCTTCGCTTCGGTGCAGTATTCGATCCTGCCGCTGCTCTGGGTGCTGCTCGGGGGTGCGGCCACGACACTCGGGCCGCTGATCGGCACGCTGTTCATGTATTATGTCATCGACATCACCAGCGGCTACACCTCGGCCTATCTGCTGATCGTCGGCATCGCGCTGATCCTTTTGGTGCTGTTTTTCCCCAAGGGCATTCTGGGCAGCATCCGGCAGCGCTGGCTTGGGTGGCTGCCATGATGCCGCTTTTGACCACCAAGGGCCTGTCGCGAAACTTCGGCGGCCTGCGCGCCGTCGACGGCGTCGATTTCGAACTGATGCCGGGCGAAATCCGCGCCGTCATCGGCCCGAACGGGGCGGGGAAGACGACTTTCGTCAGCCTGGTCAGCGGCCGCATCCAGCCATCTTCCGGCATGATAATCTTCGACGGTGCCGACATCACCAGCGAGCCGGCCTATATCAGAGTTCGCCAGGGCATCGCCTACACGTTCCAGATCACCAGCGTCTTTGCCAATCTTTCCGCCTACGACAATGTCGCGCTGCCGGTGCAGCGGACCCTGAGCGATGGCCGCTCGAAGGGTGCGGTGCGGGCAGGCGTCATGTCGGCGCTCGAACGCACCGGCCTCGCCGACCGTGCCGACATGCCGGCCGGGCAGTTGTCCTACGGCCACCAGCGCCTGCTGGAAGTGGCGATGGGCCTGGCGCTGAAGCCGCGCCTGCTGATCCTCGACGAACCGACGCAAGGCCTTGCCGACAGTGAGATCGACAATTTCATTGAGCTGGTGCGCGAGATCGCCAAAAACGCCACCGTGCTGTTGATCGAGCACAACATGCCTGTCGTCATGCAACTGGCCGACCGCATCACCGTCTTCAACGCTGGCAGGATTCTCGCCGAAGGCACGCCGGAAGCGATCCGCGAGAATGCGGCGGTGCAGGAAGCCTATCTGGGGACCGCCCCATGACGGAGACGAAGTCCGAAGCATTGGCAATCGCGGGGCTCGATTGCTTCTATGGCGAGGTCCAGGTGCTCTATGGACTAGACCTGGTGCTGAACAAGGGCGAGGTGCTGTGCCTGTTCGGCCGCAACGGCGCCGGCAAGACGACGACGCTCAAGGCCATCATGGGGCTGGTCCCGTCAAGCGCCGGCTCGATCAGGCTCGATGGCAAGGAATTGACCGGACTGCCGGCGCACGAGGTACCCAAAGCCGGGGTCGCCTATGTGCCGCAGGGAAGGCGGCTGTTCGCCGAGATGACGGTAGCCGAAAACCTCGAGATCGGCCTGATGGCGCGCGGCAAGGGCAAGGCCGTGCGGGAAAACGTCCTCGACCTTTTTCCATTGCTGCGCCAGCGGCTGAGACAACGCTCCGGTACGCTGTCCGGCGGCGAACAGCAGATGCTGGCGATGGCCCGTGCGCTGTGCCTCGAACCGCAGGTGCTGCTGCTCGATGAGCCGACGGAAGGGCTGATGCCGTCGATGATCGCCAAGATCCGCGAGACGGTGTCGCAACTGCGCGAGATGGGCGTCTCGACCATTCTGGTCGAACAGCGTGTCGACGCGGTGCTTTCGGTCGCCGACCGCGTTGCCTTCATCGAAAACGGCCGCAATCGCGAGACGGTCGATGTCGAGGATCTGCGCGCCGACCCGTCGGCCGTGCGCCGCTATGTCGGCGTCGGGTGATCAGCCGAAAAACAGAAAACCCGCGATCAGGAATATCGGGATCAGTACCAGGCCGGACCATGCCATATAGCCGAAAAAGCCCGGCATCTTCACGCCTCGATGTCGGGCTATGGCGTAGACCATGAAGTTCGGCGCATTGCCGATATAGGTGTTCGCGCCCATGAACACCGCGCCGGCCGAGATCGCCGCCAGAGTCGAGGCGAATTCCGTCATCAGGTGCCGTGGGTCGCCACCGGCAAGCTCGAAGAACACCAGATAGGTCGGCGCGTTGTCGAGGAAGGACGACAGCGAGCCGGTCAGCCAGAAATAAGCGAGGTCGTCGGGCGCGCCCGAGGGAGAAGTGACGAGGGCGACCAATGGCGCCAGCGCGCCGTCATGGCCGGCTCTCAGGATGGCGACGACCGGCACGATGCAGATGAAGATGCCGGCAAACAGCTTTGCGACTTCAGCGATCGGCCCCCAATTGAAGCCGTTCGCCTCGCGGTGGCTCTTGTAGGAGAGGGGAAGCGACAGCAAGGCCAGCGCAAGGATGATGGCGTCGCGCACCAGGTTCTGCAGCTCGAGACTCACCCCGAGGACGGAAAAGCTCACACCCGGCTTCCAGGCCGCCGACAGCAGGATGGCACCGATCACGCCGGCCAGCAGTGGAAGATTGGCCAGGCCGCGCAGACGCACCTCCGTATCCGGTGTCGGATCCTTGATCTTTGGCGCGCCAGCCTCGCGCCGGTGCAGAACGATATCGATGCCTAAGAAGACGGCCAGCACGAGACCGCCGACGAACAGCGTTTCGCGATAGAGATTGGCAGTCGTCCAGAAGAAGTCGACACCGCGCAGGAAGCCGACGAACAGTGGCGGGTCTCCCAAAGGCGTCAGCGAACCGCCGATGTTGGAGACCAGGAAGATGAAGAAGATCACGACGTGGGCGTTGAACGGCCGGTTATCGTTGGCGCGCAGGATCGGCCGGATCAGGATCATCGAGGCGCCGGTCGTGCCGATGACCGAGGCGAGCAGTGCACCGACCAGCAACAGCCCGGCATTGACCAGCGGCGTGCCGTGAATGTTGCCGGCGACCAGAATGCCGCCTGAAATGGTGAACAGCGCGAACAGCAGGATGATGAACGACATGTATTCGGTAAGCAGCGCATGCAACACCGCCTCGGTCGCCGAGGGGACGCCGAAGGCAAGGGCCAGCGGCACGATCACCAGCGCTGCCCACAGGGCTGCGATCTTGCCGTAGTGATGCTCCCAGGCATGAGGGAACAGCAGCGGGCCGGTGGCGATCGACAAAAGCAGTCCGGTGAAGGGCAGCGCCCACCATAGCGACATCACCGCGCCGGGCAGGCCGTGCGCTTCCGCAGCCAGCGCCTGTGCCGGGAAGAGCATGGCGACAGCGATTGCGGCACCCGCCATCACACCCGTTGCGGTCGGTAAGAAGCCCCTCTTGCGCCCCACGATCCGATCAATCCGACAAGGGATCTTCGAGCGTCACTCCGGCATCGCGCATGCGGTGCAGCATTGTATCGAGCGAACCGTTGAGATCGATGCCACGGCAGGCATCGAGCCTGACGGTGGTCTTGAAGCCCTGGCTAACGGCATCCAGCGCCGAGAAGGCAACGCAGAAATCGGTCGCCAGCCCGACCAGGGTCAGCGTGTCGATGCCGCGTTCCCGGAGATAGCCGGCAAGGCCGGTCTGCGTCGTGCGGTCGTTCTCGAAGAAGGCCGAGTAGCTGTCGATATCAGGCCGAAATCCCTTGCGGATGACGAGCTCGGCCTTGGTCCAGGCGAGGCCGGAATGGAAATCAGAGCCCAGGCTGCCCTGGATGCAATGGTCCGGCCACAGCGTCTGCTGGCCGTACGGCATTTCGATCATCGTGAAAGGCTGCGCGCCCGGATGGCTGGAAGCAAAGCTGGAATGGCCGGCGGGGTGCCAGTCCTGCGTCAGCACGACGTGATCGGCGTGCCGGATCAGGTCGTTGACCAGCGGCACGATCTCGTCGCCGCCGGCAACCGCCAGCGCGCCGCCCGGACAAAAGTCGTTTTGCAGGTCGATGACGACAAGCGCTTCGTCGGCCATGGGCTTTCCTCTTCCGTATGCAGGCTCCAGTGGAAAATGCCGCTGACGCGACCGGACGCAGAAACTTGACCAGAAGGGCCGCGGCGTCAACCTCTCAAGGCATAAGAAATGCGTGCCGACCGAGTGGTCGCAAACTCCGGCTTTGACAATTCCTGCCGTCTTGATATCATTTGCATACGAATGAATTCCCCCGGTTGCCGATGCCGGAAGGATCTTTCGAAATTCCGGTTCTGGAAGACCTCTTTTCTGGAAGGCAAGGCGTGATCCGTTACGCGAAACCCACCTCGGTCGACGAAGCGCTCGCTTTGCTTGGCGAGGGCGCCTGGCGCATTCTTGCCGGCGGCACCGATTTTTATCCGGCGCAGGGCAGCAAACCGTTCCGGGACGATGTCCTCGACATCAACGGCCTGGCGGCGCTGCGCGGCATTGCAGAGACGGGCAGCCATTTCGTCATCGGCGCGCGTACGACCTGGACCGATATCATTCGCCATCCCTTGCCGCCGGCCTTCGATGCGCTGAAACAGGCGGCGCGAGAGGTCGGCTCGGCGCAGATCCAGAACGTCGCCTCGGTCGCCGGCAACCTCTCCAACGCGTCGCCTGCCGCCGATGGTGTGCCGGCTTTGCTGGTTCTCGATGCCGAAGTCGAGCTGCGTTCCGTGGCTGCGACACGCCGTCTGCCGCTGCACGATTTCATTCTCGGCAACCGCCGCACAGCCTTGCTCCCAGGCGAGATGGTGACGGCCATTCGCGTGCCGAAGGGCGCTACCACTGGCACGTCGGCTTTCGTCAAGCTCGGCGCGCGGCGCTACCTTGTGATCTCCATTGCCATGGTGGCGGCGCGTCTGGTTGTCGAGAATGGCATTGTCGCGGATGCCATGGTCGCCGCCGGCTCCTGCTCGGTGGTGGCCAAGCGGCTTGTTGGCGTCGAGGCTGCGTTGCGCGGGCTCCCATCGGACGACGGACTCGCCGATGCGATCCTGTCCGCCCCGATGGGCGAACTGTCGCCGATCGCCGATGTGCGCGGCAGTGCAGAGTACCGGATCGATGCGGTCCGCGAGATCGTTGCCCGTGTCGTGCTTGCGGCTGTGGGACGGATGACTGGCGACGAGGTGGCGGCGTGAGCCAAGTTCAGCCTGAAATGAATGAAGCCCTGCCCGATCTGGGCAACGCCCTGCCTGGCTTCGGCGCTGCACGGGCCGATATCACTTTCGAGGTCAATGGCGACGCCATCTCGGTCAACGTACCGCCGCTGCGCCGGCTATCGTCGGTATTGCGCGACGAACTGCTGCTGACCGGCACCAAGGTCGGCTGCGATGCCGGCGATTGCGGTGCCTGCACGGTGCTGGTCGACGGCGATCCCGTCTGCGCCTGCCTGATGTCGGTTGCGTCCGCTGCCGGAACGTCGGTTACAACCATTGAAGGCCTCGCCAATGGCCGGCTGTCGGCCCTGCAAGCCTCGTTCCTTGCCCATGGCGCGGCGCAGTGCGGCATCTGCACGCCAGCGCTGCTGGTCGCGGCAACGGCATTGCTGGACAAGCAGCCTAACCCGACCGAGACCGAGGTGCAGGACGCGCTGGGCGGGATTCTGTGCCGCTGTACCGGCTACCGGAAGATCATCGCGGCGGTGATGGACGCGTCGCTGCAAGCAGCAAGCCTCGATTTCCGCTTGCCTCAATCCGGCCAAGCGATCGGCTCCTCCCCCGTCAGGCTCGATGGCGTGCCAAAAGTCACCGGCGGTGAGAAATTCGGCGGCGATTCTTTCCCTGCCGACGCGCTGGCCGTGCTGGTGGTCCGCTCGCCGCATTATCACGCCGGCTTCGCCTTCGGCGACCTCGACGGCTGGGCGAAGGCACATCCCGGCATCGCCGCTGTCTTCACCGCCGCCGACATTCCCGGCAAGAATTGTTTCGGCGTCATCGGGCCGTTCGCCGACCAGCCGGCGCTGGCCGAAGGGTTCGCCCGCCTGCGTGGCGAGGCGGTGGCGCTCGTTGCCGGCGAGCGCGAGGCGATCCTCGATCTAGACATGTCGGATTTTCCGGTTCGCTGGACCGAATTGCCGCATTTTCTGCAGCCGCGCGAAGCGAGAGCCGGCGGTGCCAAGCTCATTCATGACAACCGGCCGGCAAACCTGCTTACTGCCGGCTTCGTCGAACACGGTGACCCCGAGACAGCTCTCGCCGGCGCGGCGTTCACGGTGTCCGGCGCCATCGACACCTCCTATGTCGAGCACGCCTATATCGAACCGGAAGCCGGCTATGCGTATCTGGACGGTGATACTCTGGTCGTCGTCGCCTGCACGCAGGCGCCCTATATGGACCGCGACGAGACGGCGAAGGTGCTCGGCCTTGCCGTCGACAAGGTGCGCATCGTGCCGACGGCGACGGGCGGCGGTTTCGGCTCGAAACTCGATGTCTCGCTGCAGCCGCTGATCGGTCTTGTAGCGCTGAAGACGGGGCGGCCGGCGGCACTCGCCTACACCCGCACCGAATCGATGATTTCGACCACCAAGCGCCATCCAGCCGAGATGAAAGCGACCATCGGCGCCGATGCCGATGGTCATGTCACCGGCATGATCTTCGAAGGCGATTTCAACACCGGCGCCTATGCAAGCTGGGGGCCGACGGTCGCCAACCGCGTCCCGGTGCATGCGTCCGGACCCTATGCGACGCCGAACTATCGGGCCGAGGGTCGGGCCATTCACACGCATGGGCCGATTTCGGGCGCCTTCCGCGGCTTCGGTGTGCCGCAGGCGACGATCATGCAGGAGACGCTCTATGACGAGCTGGCCGGCAAGCTCGGCATGGATAGGCTCGACTTTCGGCTGAAAAACTGCCTTCGGAACGGGTCCGAAACGGTTACCGGGCAGCGGCTGGACTCAGGCGTCGGCATCGCCGAATGCCTCGAATCGCTGCGGCCGCATTGGGCACGCGCGAAAGCCGACGCGGATGCGTTCAACAGTGCCAACAGGGATAGAAGGCGCGGCGTTGGCATCGCGTCCTGCTGGTACGGCTGCGGCAACACTTCGCTGCCCAATCCGTCGACCATTCGCGTCGGCATCGCTGCAGACGGCGCGGTCATCCTGCACCAGGGCGCCATCGACATCGGCCAAGGCTCGAACACGGTCATCACCCAGATCTGCGCCGACGCGCTCGGCCTGCCGTTGGAAAAATTCCAGCTGAAGAGCGGCGATACGGCTATCACTCCCGATGCCGGCAAGACATCGGCCTCGCGCCAGACCTTCGTCACCGGCAAGGCGGCAGAGAAGGCCGGCCGCGCCTTGCGCGAAAAGATCCTGCGTTTCGCCAATGTGTCCGAAAAGGCATCGCTGCAACTCGACGGCCCGGCGATCGCCATCCGCGAAGGTGAAGCCACTCGCCGTATCGATCTCACCTCGCTCGACGTAGATGCCGAAGGCTTCGTCTTCCGCGCCGAGGAGACCTACGACCCGCCGACGCTGCCGCTCGACGCCAAGGGCCAGGGCAAGCCCTATGCGGTCTATGGCTATGGCGCGCAGATTGCTGAACTCGAGGTCGACCTCAAGCTCGGCACGGTGAAGCTGATCAAGATCACCGCAGCGCACGACGTCGGCAAGGCGATCAACCCGCTGCTGGTCGAGGGCCAGATCGAAGGCGGCATCGCGCAAGGCATCGGCATGGCGCTGATGGAGGAGTATATCCCCGGCCGCACCGAGAATCTGCACGACTATCTCATTCCGACCATCGGCGACGTTCCGCCGATCGAGACCATCCTGATAGAAGTTCCGGATCCGGAAGGACCCTTTGGCGCCAAGGGGTTGGGCGAGCATGTGCTGATCCCGACGGCGCCGGCGATCCTCAACGCCATCCGCCACGCCACCGGCGTCCTGGTCACCAAGGTTCCGGCGACGCCGACGCGTATCCGCGCCGCTATTCGCGAAAAGGAGGCACGCCGATGAGCGAGCTTGCCGAACGCTTCGAAACCCACGATCCCGGCGAGAAGCTGGTGGCGGAGAAGATCCGCTGCGATGCCTGTCCGGTGATGTGCTACATCGCCGATGGGCGCACCGGCGCCTGCGACCGCTACGGCAATGTCGGTGGCAGGATCGTGCGGATGGACCCGCTGACCATCCTCGACCATGCGGCGGAAACCGGCGTGGCAATCGTGCCGTTCGTTGCCGAGGGCGAGGCGTGGGACGGCGAACTGATCAACACCGGCCGCCGCTTCGTCACTGCCATTGGTGCCGGAACCACCTACCCCGACTACAAGCCGGCGCCGTTCATCGTCAGCCAGGAGGTCGAGGGGGTCGATCTCGTCACGGTCGTTACCGAGGGCATCTTCTCCTATTGCGGCGTCAAGGTGAAGATCGACACCGACCGTCATATCGGACCCGAAACAGCTGTGGTGCGGTCGCAGGGCGAAGCGATCGGCCATGTCACGACAGGCGAATATGGCTCTCAGATGCTGTCGCTTGGCGGCGTGCACCATCTGACCGGCGGCTCCAAGGCTGAAGGCCGCGCCACTTGCGACGCGCTGCTCAATCTGTGCAACCGCAAGCCTGTCGAACTGGCCATCGACGGCGGCGCCATCATCACAGTCGAAGCCGGCAAGCCACCCGTCATCGACGGCAAGCAGGAACACCGCATGCGTGTCGGGTGCGGCTCGGCCACCATCGGCATGTTCGCCACGCAATGGCGCGGCCTGGTCGACGAGGTGGTGGTGGTCGACGACCACATAACCGGTGTCGTTTCCGAGCATCAGGCCGGCAAGGTGTTGGGCTGGCAGGACACCGGCATAAAAATCATCGGCCGCCGCTCGACGCCGGGCCGCTATTTCAAGGTTTCCGAACCCGGCCTCGGCTGGGGCGGCACCAGCATATCCGACCCGCTGTCGATCCTCGGCGAATGGAATGCCAAGAAGGGCGCGCGGCCGGGCCTGTCGCTGCTGATGGTTTCGACCACCGGCGAGCAGTTCGCCTATTACGAGCTCGACGACGAGCTGAAGCCGGTGCAGAAGCCATTTCCCGAACGGCTGCAGAAATCGGTCGAACTGATCGAGGACAATTGCGAGCCGGCGCTGTGTACCGTGCTGTTCATCGGCGGCGCCGGTGGTTCGCTGCGGGCCGGCGTCACCGAAAACCCGGTCAACCTGACCCGTTCCGTGCAGGGCTTGACTACCTATGTGACGGTCGGCGGCGCGCCGGTCTATGTCTGGCCGGGCGGCGGCATCACGCTGATGGTCGATGTCACGCGGGTGCCGGAGGGCGCCTTCGGCTATGTGCCGACGCCGGCCCTGGTGGCGCCGATCGAATTCACCCTGCGCCGCGACGATTATGTCAGGCTCGGCGGTTATGAGGCCGAGATTCGCAGCGTCGAGGACATCGTCGCCAAGGGCGGCGAATACCTCAATCCGCGACGCGGCACCGGCGCGCCGGCCAGCAATCCATGGCCGCCGCTGGCGCAATTGCGGCGCGCTGTGTCGAACGAGATTGGATGATGGACGGTCCGCAAACGCATTGGCTGCAGGACGGCAAGCGGCTGCATCTGAACCACGGGCCGATCGACCTGATCGTCGAAGCCTTTGGCGAGGCGCACGAATGCCGCCTGGCCTATGAGCAAGCCGTAGCGCGGTTCCAGACCATCCTGCCCGAGCTGGTGGAGGAATTGCCCGAACTGCGCCGCCCAGCCGCGTTGCGGGCCCGCGCTTTCGTCGGTCCGACAGCGCGGCGCATGGAAGCGGCTGTGGTGCCGTTGGCCGAAAGCTTCATCACGCCGATGGCCGCCGTCGCCGGCTCGGTAGCCGACGAAATGCTTGATGCGCTGCTTGTCGGACGCAGGCTCGACCGTGCCTATGTCAACAATGGCGGCGACAGCGCGATCCATCTTGGTGGCGGCCAGTCGATGACACTTGCCATTGCCGGCACCGGGCACGGCCTCGCCGATCGCATCGTCGTCCATGTCGAGGATGGCGTGCGCGGCGTTGCCACCAGCGGCTGGCGCGGACGTTCCTTTTCGTTGGGCATTGCCGATGCGGTGACCGTGCTGGCGCGCACGGGAGCAGAAGCCGATGCCGCCGCGACGCTGATCGCCAACGCCGTCGACTTGGCCAATCATCCGGCTATCCGGCGTGTGCCGGCGCGCGATCTGGCGCCGGACAGCGACCTTGGCGACAGGCTTGTCACGCAAGAGGTCGGCCGGCTTTCTCCAGCGGAGATCGCCATGGCGCTGGACAGCGGGCTTGCCGTCGCCGAAGATTTCCGCCGCAGGGGATTGATCGCCGCATCGGCGCTCTTCCTTGCCGGCCAGACCCGCATAGGTGGTTCCATGGCGCTTGCCGCGCCCAACAAAAGTCCAGGGAAGGAAGTTGCCCATGCCTGAGTTTCCGATCCGCAAGATCGCGGTTCTGACCGAAGAGATCTTTCACGAGGGCGGGCCGGTCGCAAAAGTGCCGCGCCGCCGCGCCGCCGCCATGGCGCTGGTGAAAAACCCGTTCGCCGGGCGCTATGTCGAGGATTTGCAGAGCGCCATGGATGATCTGAAGCCGCTCGGCCTGCTGCTCGCCGACCGGCTGATCGCCGCACTCGGCGGCGACGTCAAACAGATCGACGGTTACGGCAAGGGCGCCATTGTCGGCACAGCAGGCGAACTCGAGCACGGCGCGCTCTGGCATGTGCCCGGCGGCTACGCCATGCGCGAACGGCTCGGCGACGCCAAGGCGATCGTGCCGTCGGCGAAGAAGGTCGGCGCTTTCGGTTCAAAGCTCGACGTGCCGCTCGGCCACATCAACGCCGCCTATGTGCGCAGCCATTTCGACGCCATGGAAGTCGGCATCAGCGACGGGCCGCGCCCCGACGAGATCCTGTTTTGCCTCGCCATGACCTGTGGCCCGCGCGTGCACGACCGCATGGGCGGCCTGGCCGCCAAGGATATCAAGGCCTGGGACGGGCTGCGGTGAGTGCTGAGGAAAATCTGCTGAAGCTGGTCGAGTCCGAAGAGCCTGACGACCAGGATTACCATTTGCAGGAGCAGGTCGGCTTCATCCTGCGCAAGGCGCATCAGCGCCATGTCTCGATCTTTGCCGCGCATATCGGCGACCTGACGCCACCGCAATTCGCGGCTCTCGCCAAGCTGCGCGACGTCGGCGAGACCTCGCAGAACCAGCTCGGCACGCTGATCGCCATGGATGCGGCGACGGTGAAGGGTGTCATCGACCGGCTGAAGGCGCGCGGCCTTGTCGAGCTTTCCAAGCATGAGGTCGACAAAAGGCGGCTGCTGGTCAACCTGACCGCGGAGGGCCGCGACGCCATCGAGCGCCTGATCCCGCTGGCCCGTGAGATCACAAGGGAAACACTGGCGCCGCTCTCGGCCAAGGAGATCGCCACCTTCATGAAACTGCTGGCGAAGCTGGCTTAGGCGGATCTGCCGGGCGCAAAAGCACCCGGCAGGAAGTTTAGATCAGAGGCCGTTGTCCTTCAGCACCTTGGCGGCGTTTTCCTTGGTGATCTTCTCGGTCGGCAAGGTGATGGTCTTTTCGACCTTCTCGCCGTTGAGGAACTTGATCGCCTGGCGCAGGCCTTCGGCGCCGGGAGTGACATAGGTGAACGTCGCCGTCAGTTCGCCCTTGTTCACCATCTGCACACCTTCATTGGGCAGACCGTCGATGCCGATGAACTTGATGTCCTTCTCGCGGCCGACATCCTTGGCTGCGAGATAGGCGCCATAGGCCATCGGATCATTGTGGCCATAGACGAGATCGATCTTCTCGTTGCTCTTCAGCGCGTTGGCCATCAAATTGTAGGCCTGGTCCTGCTTCCAGTCGCCCGACTGCTGGTCGAGCAGATATTTGATGCCCGGTTCCTTGTCGGTGAACTCATGGAAGCCGTCATGGCGATCATGCGCCGGCTGGGTGCCCATGCCGCCCCAGATTTCGACGACATTGCCTGATGCCTTGCCCTTGCCGCCGAGCAGTTCGACGGCATATTCGCCGGCCGCGCGGCCGATCAGCGCGTTGTCGCCGCCGACGAACTGGGTGTAGTCCTTGGTGTCGACATTGCGGTCGAGCACGAAGACCGGGATCTTGGCGTCGATCGCCTGCTGCACGACGCCGGTAAGGCCGGCGGATTCCTTCGGCGACACCAACAGCGCGTCGACCTCCTGACGGATCAGGTTCTCGACATCGGCGACCTGCTTTTCGGTCTTGTCCTCGCCGTCGGTGATGATCAGCTCGACCTCGGGATGCTTGGCGGCTTCGGCCAGGATGTCCTTGTTGAACTGCGCGCGCCAGGGCTCGATGGTCGTCACCTGGGAGAAGCCGATCTTCCACTTCTTGTCCTGGGCGAAGGCATTGCCGCTGGTCATGAGCGCGGTGGTGGTCAGCAGTGCCGCGGTCATGGCGGCAAGTTTCAGCATGTCACGTCGTTTCATTTTTTGTTTCCTCCGAGATTGAGAGACGATGTCTCTTGTGACGGCCGCTTTGCCGCGGCCGTTTCCTTGCGCGCCGTTTGCCCGCCTGGCAGGCGCAGATAGGCCAGGAGATCGCCGGCATTGCGCTCCTGCACGAGCACGGTGCCGATGATGATCATCCCCTTCAGCACCAGCTGAAGGTTCGAATTGATGTTGTGGAGCTGCAGGATGTTGGAGAGCAGCCCGAAGATCAGCACACCGCAGAACGTGCCGGTGAGGCTGCCGCGCCCGCCCATCAGGCTGGTGCCGCCGATGACGACGGCGGCGATGGCGTCCAGCTCCAGCCCGGCGCCGGCATCGGGCTTGCCTTGCCGGTATTGCGCGACGTAGAGCACGGCGGCGATGCCGGCGAGCAGGCCGGAAATGGCATAGGTGGCGATCTTGACGCGGCCGGCGGCGATGCCGGAGAGGCGCGCCGCCTCCTCATTGCCGCCGATGGCATAGACATAGCGGCCGAACGGCGTGAAGCGCAGCACTGCACCATAGATCAGGATGGCGCCGAGGAAGAACAGGCCGGGCATCGGGATGACGCCGAACACCAGCGAGCGCAGCATCTCGAAATCGGCGGTGGCGTTCGAGCCGGTATAGACCGGCAGAACCGCATTGTTCTGGCCGGCGGTCAGGCGGGCGATGCCGAGCGCCGTCACCATCATCGCCAGAGTGACGATGAAAGGCTGCAGCCGTCCGGCAACGATGATGAAGCCGTTGAGCGCGCCGAACAGCAACCCGACGCACGGCGCGACCAGCAACACGCCGAGCACACCGAATTTCGGCTCGATCTGCGGCAGCAGGTACCATAGCGACAGGCTGCACAGGACCACGCCGACGACGGCGGGCGTCACCAGGCCGCGAATTCCGTCGAGCCTGATTTCACGGACGAGATCGGCACCGGCACGGGATTTTGCAAGGTTCTGGAAGATGAAGCGGGTGACGACGAAGCCAAGGCAAAGCGCCACCAAGGCGACGGTCGGCACGCCCAGCACGACGCCCGGCGTCACGCCTGGAACGGTCAGCAGCATGGCGCAGACTACCGAGCAAATGGCCATCAGCGAGCCGACGGAGAGATCGATGCCGCCGGTGATGATGACCGCCGTCATGCCGGTGGCGATCAGCCCGGTGGTCGAGACCTGGCGCAGCACGTCGAGCAGATTGCCGTAGGAGAGGAAGATGTTGTTGCCCTTCGAACTCATCGGCGAGCCCAGCACGCCGATCAGGAAGATGGCGATCAGGCCCCAATAGAGCTTGGTTTGGGACAGGACTTTCAGGACAGTCATGCGGCTGGTCTCGATATGGTCCGGCGCGGTGCGGCGAGGCGCATGATGGCCTCCTCGCTGGCCGCATCGCGGGAAAGGATGCCTGTCTGGCGGCCATCGGCCATCACCAGGATGCGGTCGGAGAGATGCAGCAGCTCGGGCAGTTCCGAACTGATGACCGCGATGGCGAGGCCGTCGCGCGCCAGTTTGAAGATCAGGTCGTAGATCTCGCGCTTGGCGCCGACGTCGATGCCGCGCGTCGGCTCGTCCAGCAACAGCACCCTTGGCCTGGTCGCCAGCCATTTGCCGATGACGACCTTCTGCTGGTTGCCTCCCGACAGCGTGCCGGCGGGCTGGTCGATGTCCCGGCAGCGGATGCCGAGCGACTTGACCGCCTGCCGCGCCAGCCCCTGTTCGCCGGCCAGCGACCGGATGCCGAAGCGCGCCAGCGACCCGACCAGCGGCAACGCGACATTGTCTGATATCGAGGCCTGCAGATGCAGGCCTTGCGTCTTGCGGTCCTCGGTCACCAGCGCAATGCCCAGCCGCCGCGCGTCGCGGGGCGAACGGATATCCACCGGCCGGCCATCGACCTGGATTTCGCCACCGGTGCGGCCATCGCTCGAGCCGAAGATCGCTTCCAGTATCTCGGTGCGGCCAGAGCCGAGCAGCCCGCCAATGCCGAGGATTTCTCCAGCGGCAAGATCGAATCCGACGCCGTCGATCACCGTGCGCCAGCCATGGGCATCGGGCTTCGACAGCGACAGGTTCTCGACCGAGAGCACGATCCTGCCACTGGGGCCGCGCTCCCCCTCAGGGGACGCGAGCAGGTTGCGGCCGACCATCGCGGAAATGATCGCGTCTTCGTCGAGCTTGCCCATTGGCTCGGTCAGTACGTGGCGCCCATCGCGAAACACGGTAATACGGCTGGCCAGATGCATGACCTCGTCAATGCGGTGCGAGATGTAGACAATGGCGACACCGCTGTCGGCGAGCTGGCGAATGATGCGGAACAGCCGCTGGCATTCGGCCGGCGACAGCGCCGAAGTCGGCTCGTCCATGATCAGGATACGTGCCGACATCGACAGCGCCTTGGCGATCTCGACCAGCTGTTGCTCGCCGACGCGCAAGGCACCGACGCGGGCTTGCGGATCGAGTTCGATGCCGAGCCGCCGCAACAAAGCATCTGCGGCGCGGCTGCTCGCCTTGCGGTCGACGATCAGCCCGGCGATCAGCTTCTCGCGCCCGAGGAAGATGTTGTCGGCGACGCTGAGTTCCGGCACCAGGTTGAGTTCCTGGTGGATGATGGCGATGCCGGCATCCTCGGCGTCGCGCACGCCGGAGAAGCTGACGGGACGGCCATCGACGCTGACGGTACCTTCATAGCCGGTGTAGACGCCGGAGAGGATCTTCATCAGCGTCGATTTGCCGGCGCCGTTCTCGCCCATCAGGGCATGGACTTCGCCGCGCCGCAGTTCGAAGCGGACATCGACCAAGGCGGCGATGCCGCCGAAGCTCTTGGAAATATGCTCGGCGCTCAGAACGACGTTCGAACGATCCGCCGCACTGTGCTCCGGGGATAGGGAATTCGCATGCTCCATGACAATGGCGGCCTCCCTTCCGTCCTCGTCAAATCTCACCCAAACGCTAATCTAAACGTTTCGATCATGTCAAGCCGATATCTGATGATGCTGAGCCGACATATTTCAATTCTTGCGAAAAAATGCAAAATTCCGTAGATATAGCACATAGAGGGGTGGCGAAACGTTTCGAAATGACAGCATTCAAGCGGACTAGGAAGCGAAAATCCACGGCGCCGACCATGCTCCACGTTGCCGAAGCGGCGCGTGTATCGGTCGCCACGGTATCGGCGCTGATCAACGGCACGGCAACGGTCAGCCCGGAGCTCAGCCAGCGCATCGAACAGGCGATCCGCGATATCGGCTACAAGCGCAACGCGATCGCCCGCAGCCTGAAGATGGGCACGACCCGCACCATCGGCTTGACCGTACCGCACATCACCAACCCGTTCTTCACCGATGTCGTCTCGGTCATCCAGCAGGCCTTCGACCGGGCCGGCTATGCCGTCATGCTTTGCTGCACGGACGAGGACCTGAACACCCAGGACGAGCAGATCAGGCTGCTGCTCGACCGCATGGTCGACGGGCTGATCGTGGCGCGCGTCGGCGACGGCGCGATCCTCAAGCGGATCGTCGACGACGCCAATGTGCCGGTCGTGCTGCTCGACCGTCTCTGCAAAGGCGTCGATACCGATGCCGTGGTGCTCGACAACCAGCGCGCGGTGTTCGACGCCATCACCTACCTGATCAATCTCGGCCATCGGCGCATTGGCTACATCACCGGCACGTCGGACATTTCGCCGATGCATGACCGCATGACGGGATATCGCGAGGCGCTTCACGCCGCCGGCCTGCCTATCGCCGAGGAGTTGATCCGTTTCGGCAATTTCCACGAGATCGACGGCTACAATGCCACCATGCAGATGCTTTCCTCGCATGATCGGCCAAGCGCGATCTTCTCGGCCAACAACCCGATGGTGATCGGCACCATGAAGGCGATCCGCGACATCGGCCTGTCCTGCCCTGAAGACATTTCGGTCGCCTGTTTCGACGATTTTCCATGGTCCGATGTGTTCCAGCCGCAGCTGACCACGGTGGCGCAGCCGGTCCAGGCGATCGGCGAACAGGCGGCCAACCTCTTGCTCGACCGTCTCGCCGGCAACAGGGACGCGCCGCCGCGCAAGCTGGTGCTCAAAGGCCGGCTGATGATCCGCAATTCATGCCGCCCGCTGGGAGCGATGGCGCAGAGCGTGAGCGCTTAGTTTTTCGCGCGTCGGCGGGCGCTCGACGTTGCGAAAGGTGTGCCGCCTTTAGCCGAGCCGGACTGTCAGGCAGCTTGCGATAGCGATTTATGCGCCTCGGCCAGGATCTCGAACGACCGCACTCGCGACGCATGATCGAAGATCTGCGCGGTGACCATCAGCTCGTCGGCACCGGTGCGGCGCACGAAGGCGTCGATGCCTTGCCGGACCGTATCCGGGGAGCCGACGACGGCGCAGGACAAAGCCTGGCCGAGCATGGTCCTGGCCATCGGCTCGAGATCGCGCTCATAGTTCTCGACAGGTGGCGGCAGTCGGCCGGCCCGACCGGTGCGCAGGTTGACAAAGGCCTGTTGCAATGACGTGAACAGCAACCATGCCTCGGCGTCGGTGGGCGCGGCAAAGACGTTGAGGCCAAGCATGACATGCGGCTTGTCGAGCTGCTCCGATGGCTGGAAGCGCGAGCGGTAGACGTCCAGCGCGTGATCGAGTTCCGCCGGCGCGAAATGCGAGGCGAAGGCATAGGGCAGGCCGAGCATGGCAGCGAGCTGCGCACCATAGAGGCTGGATCCGAGGATCCAGACTGGCACGTTCTGGCCCTCGCCAGGCACGGCGCGGATGCGCTGACCTTCCTCGGCCGGCTGGAAATAGCGCATCAGCTCGATGACATCCTGCGGGAAATTGTCGACCCCGGCCTCGAGATTGCGGCGCAAGGCGCGGGCCGTGGCCATGTCGGTGCCGGGCGCCCGGCCGAGGCCGAGGTCGATGCGGCCCGGATGCAAAGCGGCCAGCGTGCCAAACTGCTCGGCAATCACCAGCGGCGCGTGGTTGGGCAGCATGATGCCGCCGGCGCCGACACGAATGGCCTTGGTGCCGCCGGCAACATGGGCAATGACGACCGCGGTTGCCGCACTGGCGATGCCTGGCATGTTGTGATGCTCGGCCAGCCAGAAGCGCTTGTAGCCCAGCCGCTCGGCATGACGGGCAAGATCAAGCGAATTGGCCAGCGATTGCGAGGCATCGCTGCCTTCGACGATCGGCGACAGGTCGAGAACGGAAAGGTCGGTCATGAACGGTTTCCTGTGTCAGGACCGCATGTAGGAAGCGCCCTGCGACCTGCAAATTCAAAAATATTGATCAGCCTTTTGCAATTTCAGTGTCGGCGACGTCCTCGTCCTCGATGACAGCCGTGTGTTGTGCGGCGAGAAAATTGCCGACATGGCTGAGGCCGTCGAAATGATCGCAGAACACTTTGATGACGACCAGCAGCGGCACCGCCATCAAGGCACCGACGAAGCCCCACAGCCACGACCAGAAGGCGATGGCGATGAGGATCGCCACGGCATTGATCTCGAGGCGGCGGCCGACCACCGTCGGGGTCACGAACTGGCCTTCGATGATATCGCACAACAACACGAAGGCCGGAGCCAGTAGCGCGTAGGAGACGGTGTCGAAGCTGATCAGCGACATGATCGTGACAAGCATGATGGTCAACAGCGCGCCGACATAGGGCAGGAAGTTGAGCATGGCGGCAGTGATGCCCCAGACTTGCGGGTTGGGCACGCCGAGTGCCCACAGGCCAAGGCCGATGACGGCGCCGAGACCGGCATTGATGATGGTGACAGTGAGCAGATAGTGCGAGATTTCCCGCTCCACGTCATAGACGACGCGCAGCGCCCGCTTCTTTTCGCTGAGACGCGCGAAGGACTGGATGATCTTCTCGTAGAACATCGTGCCGGAGGCGAGCAGGAACAGCGACAGTACGAAGATTATGGTGAGGCTTGTTCCCGCCGACAGGATGTTGCTGGCCGCTGCAGACAGAATGCCGGATTGCGCCACCGCCACCTTCTGGACGCCCGGCTCCTGCGAGGTCTCGGTCAGCTGTTCGATCTGATGCGAAATCTGCATGATCTTCTCGAGCGGACGCCGCAATTGCGCCAGCCGTTCGGTGAGCCGCTGGCCGATCGACGAGGTGTTGTTGATGAGTTCGATGACTGGACCGCTGAGCAGATAGCCGGCACTGGCGAAAACGAAAAGCGACAGCAGCACCAGCACGGTTGCCGAAACCACGTCGGGGATGCCGCGCTTGCGCAGCAGCCGGACGATCGGCGTCAGCGTCAGCGTCAGCAGAAAAGCCAGGATGACCGGCATGAAGAACGCGCGGGCGAAGTAGAGCGCATAGATGGCCATGAATAGGAAGATGCCGACGAGCAGCGAGCGCGTCAGATGCATGTCGGCACGAGCCGCGACGCGCGAATCCAGTTCATCGGCAACGCCTGCGCCCAAGGCAGTGGGTTCGGTCTTCATGCTCGCCCCTTGAGCCGGGCGCCCCTCGGCGATCGGCGATTGCCTGCATGAAACGCAGAGTGACGGGGTCAGGTTCCAGGGTTAGGTGAACCGGGCTCCACCGAGATGGCTGGTATGACCATTGCCTTTAAGCGCATGTCGCGACAGCACGAGCCGTTTCCGGCCATGGTCATGGATATTGGAACGTACCCCGTGGCGATCGGCTTCATGCCCGCCATTCCACCTGGTTTCGTCAGGGGAGATCGGGGCCGACCTACTTTTCGACGGGCACCGCCAGCGCCGGCGCGGATTTCGCCGTTTCCTTGCGCACGATCGGCGCCACCCTGGTGCCGTAGAGTTCGATCGCCTTCATGATCTTGGCATGCGGCATGGTGCCGATCGCCATCTGCAGCAGGAAACGGTCGTTGCCGAAGATCTTGTGCTGGGCGACGATCTTCTCGGCCACCTGCTCGGGGCTGCCGACGAACAGTGCGCCGTTGGGACCGCGCGACTGGTCGAAATGCGCCCGCGATGTCGGACCCCAGCCGCGCTCGCGGCCGATGCGGTTCATCACTTCCGCCTGGGGTCCATAGAAATCGTCGGCCGCCTGCTCGGTCGTTTCGCCGATAAAGCCATGCACGTTGATGCTGGTGGCGAGATCAGCCGATTCGCTGCCGGCGCGCCTGGCGGCCTCGTGGTAGAGATCGAACAGCGGCGCGAACCGTGCCGGCTCGCCGCCAATGATGGCGAGCGCCAGCGGCAGGCCGAGTGCGCCAGCGCGGGCGGCAGACTGTGGCGTCCCACCAATGGCGATCCAGACCGGCAGCCTGTCCTGGAAGGGCCGGGGATAAACGCCGCGATCGTTGATCGACGCGCGCAGATTGCCGGACCAGGTGACCTTCACGCTATCGCGGATGGCGAGCAGCAGGTCGAGCTTTTCGGCGAACAGCTCGTCATAGTCCTCGAGGTTGTAGCCGAACAGCGGGAAGGATTCGATGAACGAGCCGCGTCCGGCCATGATCTCGGCGCGGCCGCCCGACAGAAGATCGAGCGTGGCGAACTGCTGGAAGACGCGCACCGGGTCATCGGAAGACAGGACGGTGACCGCGCTGGTCAGCTTGATACGCTTCGAGCGCTCGGCGGCTGCGGCCAGGGCTACGACCGGCGCTGAGGCCGCATAATCGGGCCGGTGGTGCTCGCCGAGGCCAAAGACGTCGAGACCGACCTGATCGGCCAGTTCGACCTCCTCGATCAGGTTGCGCAGCCGCTCATGCGGGCCGATGGCGCCCGGACCCGGCTGCGGGCTGACGTCGGCGAAGGTGTAGAGACCGAGTTCCATTAAGTGTCATCCTGCTGTTGGGTTGGTCGCGTAGCAATCCCAGGAAAAGTGTGAGGCGGATTTCCGCCCGGAATTGCGTCAACACAGAGATAAAGCGCGGTTCACCGTTTCTGGTGAATCGCTCTAGACGTAGCGACCGACCCGCCGCGCCGCCAGAGGGGCGGACGGTGAACAGTGCATGCCGGTTTCGGCCGAAAAGACGTCTCCCGGCTGCAACAGCCAATAATTTCATGGCTGCCATGCCGTTTTGGCGCTTGAACTCTCGGTTTTCGCGCGTATGTAAGCGTCGCGAATTGACTCCAGGGAAGTGGACTTGGCTATCTACAGGGAAAAAGACGTTTTCGAGCGGCGCAACGCCGCAAACGAGGCAAAGAAGGCGCTCCTCGAGCGCTTCAAGGCAAAGCCGGCTGCGGATGATCCCGCAGTGCTGGCGCGGCAGGCCGAACGCAAGGCGATCCTAGCGGCCCGCGAAATCCGCGAGGCTGAAAAGGCCCGGCTGAAGCAGGAAAAGCTGGCACGCGAAGCGGTTGAGAAGGCCGAGCGCGAGGCAGCAGCCGAGGCAGCACGTATCGCCGCCGAGGAAGCCGCACAGGCCGAGGCCAAGATTCGGGAATCCGAAGAGAACGAGCGCATCGCCCGTTTTCTGGCCGACGAAGCCGAACGCAAGGCCAAGCGCGACGCGCGTTATGCGGCGCGCAAGCAGCGTACCGGCAGGACGCCTCCGGGCTTCTCCGCCCGCTAGCCTCAAAACTGCCGAAGCAATCAGCTTCAAGAATCAGGGTCGCCTTGCAGCGACCCTGAACGCGTTTGTCCGCCGTTGCGGTCAGGCGGCGAACTTCAGTCCCATGATGCCGCAGACGATGAGCGCGATGAAGGCCAGCCTGATCGCCGTGGCCGGCTCGCCGAGCAGCCAGCCGCCGAGCAGTGCCGTACCGACGGTGCCGATGCCGGTCCACACCGCATAGGCGGTACCCACCGGCAGCGTCTTCAGCGCCAGGCCGAGCAAGGCGAGGCTGACGATCATCGAGGCAACGGTCAGCATGGTCGGCACCAGCTTCGAAAAGCCATCAGTGTATTTGAGGCCGATTGCCCAGCCGATCTCGAACAGGCCGGCAACAAAGAGAAGAATCCAAGACATCGACAACGCTCCATCAGAGCATCGGACCGAAAAGTGATCTTCGGGTGCCCGACGATCAATCAATCAAGCAATGACGGGTCGTCCCGTCCGGATTTGGGGAAGCGCGAGGTCGTCCCCGCCGTGCCAACATTGGAATTTCGGGCGCTCGATCACCAACGATCGGCAACGGCGTTGCCGATCGTAATCCTATTCCAATGCGGATGGCCCGGACCTACTTGTCCTTAAGCTTCATCGCCTTGACAGGCGGCGCCTTCAGGGCCGGAGCGGGAGCGGGTTTCTTGGCGTCCTTCTTCGGCTTGCGGGCTTCCTTGCCTGCCTTCATCGCACCTTTAGCCATGATTCGTTCCTCCGATTGCGGGAAGCGAAGTGAAACAAGAGAACCGCCCGACTGCAAGGGGTTAGCGACTGCTGCCGCCGTCAGCGGATCGCTTTCAACCGGTTTCTAATTTGCTCGTAAACCCTGGCCGTCCGTGCCATGGTTATTTTCGCACTGCAGCATCAACCGTGCCGTCGCCGGGTGATCGTCAGGCAGGCCGGTCAGGACGAAAATGCGAATCCACATCGGCTGCGAAATGAGCTTCGACTTTCCGCAGGAAACGCCGCTCATCGCGATGCTGAATGTCCACTATTCCCGTGCCTCCGATCTCGAGCGGCCGGATTTCCTGGTCTCCAACCCGCCGGTGCCTATCCAGAGCTACCGCGACAGTTTCGGCAACTGGTGCAACCGGTTCGTCGCGCCGCCTGGGCGTTTCACCTTCGGCACAGACGCGGTGATCCGCGATCCCGGCACCTTCGAGAAGGGCGACCTGATGGCCTGGCAGCACGAGGTGCGCGACCTGCCGGCGGACACGCTGCTGTTCCTGCTGCCCAGCCGATTTTGCGAGAGCGACCTTCTGGCTGATGAAGCGTGGCGGCTGTTTGGGCAAACGCCGCTCGGCGTTCCACGCGTCCAGGCGGTCTGCGACTTCGTCCACAATCATCTCGTCTTCAACTACGGCAATGCTCGGCCGACACGTAGCGCTGCGGAGGCCTACCGCGAACAGAGCGGTGTCTGCCGAGACTATGCGCATCTCGCCGTCACATTCTGCCGGGCACTCAACATCCCGACGCGCTACTGCACCGGCTACATCAGCGACATCGGCATGCCAAAGCCATGGGCGAGCATGGATTTCTGCGCCTGGATGGAAGTCTATCTCGGCGGCCGTTGGCATGCCTTCGATCCGCGCAACAACGCACCGCGCATCGGCCGCATCCTGATCGCCTCCGGCCGTGACGCCGCCGATGTGCCGCTGACCCATATTTTCGGGCCGGGCACGCTCGCCGGGTTCAAGGTGTGGACCAGCGAGATCGTCGACTAGCCCGCTTCCTGCCGGCCAATCTGTCCAGCACTGTCTTTGACGCACGCCAGCTTTGAACGAGCCTGCGGTTCGTGCATTGTGATGTCTGTGGAGCTTCTGCCTCTGGCCTTAGGCTGGGTGCGCATCTAACGGGACCACACACCATGGCTGCGCATGGCGGCTCAAAACGGGTGATCTACACGGCGCTGGCCGGCAATCTCGCCATCGCGCTGACCAAGTTCGCCGCCGCCTTCTTCACCGGCAGTTCGGCGATGCTGTCGGAAGGCGTGCACTCGCTGGTCGATACCGGCAATGGCAGCCTGCTGCTCTACGGCATGCATCGCGCCGCCCGTCCGGCTGACCACACGCATCCGCTCGGTCACGGCCGCGAACTGTATTTCTGGAGTTTCATCGTCGCACTTCTCGTCTTTGCCGTGGGCGCCGGGGTATCGTTCTACGAGGGCGTGATCCACATCATGGCGCCGGAACCGGTCGCCAACGTCAAGGTGAACTATCTCGTCCTGGGCCTTTCCTTCCTGTTCGAAGGCAGCTCCTGGCTGGTGGCGCTGAAGGAGTTCCGCAATCAGAAGGGCAAGGAAGGCTGGCTGCGGGCCGTGCAGTCGAGCAAGGATCCGAGCGTCTACACCGTGCTGTTCGAGGACAGTGCGGCCCTTCTCGGCCTGATCGTCGCCTTCGCCGGCATCCTGGCGGCGGAACTGCTGGGGATGCCGGAACTCGACGGCGCCGCCTCGATCGGCATTGGGCTGATCCTTGGCGCGACGGCAATTTTCCTGGCCCGCGAAAGCAAGGGCCTACTGATCGGGGAGCCGGCCTCGCCCGAGGTGCAGAGACAGGTGCTGGCGATCGCCCAACAAGATCCGGCGGTGCAGCGGGCGAACGGCGTTCTGACCGTCCATATGGGGCCGGCAGAGATCGTTGCCGGGCTGAGCATCGAGTTCGAGGATCACCTGACGGCGCCGGAGATCGAAGCCTGTGTGGAGCGCCTGGAGGCGCGGCTACAGAAGGAGATGCCGGAGATCACACGGCTGTTCGTCAAGCCGCAGACCACCGGCACCTGGGAAAAGCGGCGCAAGCTGATCGAGACCGCATCCAATCCGGCGCCGGATTAGCGTTGCGCCATTGCCTCACGGTCTTGCCTCGCTAAGATTAACAACACTTTGGAGGAACGAAGATGAAAATCGACGGCGGCTGCCATTGTGGCGCCATCACCTACGAGGCGGAGGTCGATCCTGAAAAGACGAACATCTGCCACTGCACGGACTGCCAGCAACTGACCGGCACGGCTTTTCGCGTGACGGTTCCGGCGCTCGAAAGCAACTACCGCATCACCAAGGGTACGCCGAAAATCTACATCAAGACAGGATCGAGCGGCGCCAAGCGCGCGCAGGCCTTTTGCGGCGAGTGCGGCTCGCATCTATACGCCACATCGGTTGGCGACGGGCCGAAAGTCTATGGCATCCGGGTCGGCACGGCGAGGCAGCGCGATGAACTGGTTCCCCGGATGCAATACTGGCACCGCTCGGCATTGCACTGGCTGCCGGAATTTCAGGACATGACCACCGTCGAGGAGCAGTAGCGCTGTTCAATCGTCGCCTTCGACGACCCTCAGCCTGAGCTGCCCGGTCTTCGAATCGGCAACGCGAGCGCCCGTGTCAGCCTTTGCAGCGGGAGGCCGCGACGCGGCGTCCGCCGCGGCTTCGCCGTCGGCCTGCGCGCCGAACTCCAGCGCCTCGATCTTCTGGCCGCGCTTGGTGACCTTCGAAGTAGAAACCAGGATGTCGTCGATGTCCTTGGCGGACTGGCCGAAATGGACCTGCAGCTTGCGCACCCGCTCATCGACACGCGCAACATCCTCCATCAGCCGGATGACCTCGCCCTGGATCAGGTGCGCCTGTTCGCGCATGCGGGCGTCCTTGAGGATCGCCTGAATAACCTGGATCGACAGCATCAGCAGCGACGGCGAGACGATGACGACACGGGCGCGATGCGCCTTGTGGACGATCGCCTCGAAATTCTCATGGATCTCGGCGAACACCGATTCCGAAGGCACGAACATGAAGGCGGTGTCCTGGGTCTCGCCCTGGATCAGGTATTTTTCCGAGATATCGCGGACATGGATCTCGATGTCGCGGCGGAATGCCTGCGAGGCGACCTTCTGCAGGTCGGCGCCATCGGCGGCGCGGATGGCGTTCCAGGCTTCCAGCGGAAACTTGGCGTCGATGGCAAGCGACGGCGCGCCGTTCGGCATCTTCACCAGGCAGTCGGGCCGGCTGCCGTTCGACAGCGTCGCCTGGAATTCGTAGGCGCCGTGCGGCAGGCCGTCGGCGACGATCGCCTCCATGCGCGACTGACCGAAGGCGCCGCGCGTCTGCTTGTTGGAGAGTATCGCCTGCAACTGCACGACCTGGCCGGCGAGCGACTGGATGTTGCCTTGCGCGACATCGATGATCGCCAGCCGCTCCTGCAATTTGGCCAGGCTTTCATGCGTCGATTTCGTCTGCTCGGTCATGGTCTGGCCGAGCCTGCCGGTCATGGCATCGAGACGCTGGCCGATCGACTGCGTCAATTCCGCTTGCCGCGCCCCGAACACTTCGGCGATGGCGCCCATGCGGCCCTGCATCTCGGCCTGGCTTTGCAGAATGCCGGCCATTCGCGCCTCGGCGTCGCGGGCATGATCGGCGGCTTCGGCGGCAGCGACTGCGCGCGCTTTGGCCGACCGCCACAGCGCGACAACGAGCGCCACGAACAGGCCGAGAACCAGCAAGGCGCCGAAGGCCAGCGCATGGCCGAGTGTGATCGTGGTGGCGCCAAGCCGGGCGACAGGTTCCGAAAGGATGGTGCTCAGATCATTCATGTGGACAGCATAAACGATTCGCCCTGATCGCACAGATCAAAACGTGAACGAGCTTCGCGCGCAACGGTTGACGCTTTTCGCTGGAGGTCTTAGGTGGAGCGCCATGCCGATCAAGCCGCTCATCATCCTTCCCGATCCCATCCTGCGCCAGGTTTCCAAGCCGGTGGAGCGTGTCGACGCGCCTTTGCGCAATTTAGCCGACGACATGCTGGCGACCATGTATGACGCGCCCGGCATCGGGCTGGCCGCAATCCAGATCGGCGAGCCGCTGCGCATGCTGGTGATCGATCTCGCCAAGGAAGACGAGGAGCCGGCGCCGCACGTCTTCATCAACCCGGAAATCCTGGAGAGCGCCGATGCGCGGTCCGTCTACGAGGAAGGCTGCCTGTCGATCCCGGACTATTATGCCGAGGTCGAGCGCCCGGCCGCCGTGCGGGTCAAGTATCTCGACCGTGACGGCAAATTGCAGGAGATGGAGGCCGAGGGCCTGATGGCGACCTGCCTGCAGCATGAGATCGACCACCTCAATGGTGTCTTGTTTATCGACCATATCTCGAAGCTGAAGCGCGACATGGTTGTGAAGAAATTCAAGAAGCTCGCCAGAGACAAGGCGCCGGGCAAGCTGGTGGGATAGGGGAAATGCCCCTTCGCGTCATCTTCATGGGCACGCCGGAGTTTTCGGTGCCGACGTTGCGCGCCATCGCCGAGGCCGGACATGAAGTCGCAGCCGTCTACACCCAGCCGCCGCGCGCCGCCGGACGGCGCGGGCTGGAACTGACGCCGTCGCCGGTGCAGCGCGAAGCGGAGCGGCTGGGCATCGAGGCGCGTACACCGACTTCGCTCAAAGGTGAGGCCGAGCAGGCCGCTTTCCGGGCCTTGCGGGCCGATGTAGCCGTGGTGGTCGCCTACGGCCTGCTGCTGCCGAAGGCGGTTCTGGAGGCGCCCCGGCTTGGCTGCATCAACGGCCATGCCTCGCTTTTGCCGCGCTGGCGGGGGGCTGCACCAATCCAGCGCGCCATCATGTCCGGCGACAGCGAAACCGGCATGATGGTGATGCGCATGGAAGAGGGTCTGGACACCGGTCCGGTCGGATTGGTTGAAAAATGCGCCATCGAGCCCGATATGACAGCCGGCGATCTGCACGATCGATTGATGAGCGTCGGCGCAACCCTGATGGTGGAAGCGCTGGCCCGACTGGAAAGGAACACGCTGACATTTGCCGACCAGGCGGTGGAAGGGGTGACCTACGCCAAGAAAGTCGATAAATCCGAGACGCGCGTGGACTGGACTCGCCCGGCGAGCGAGGTCCACAATCATATTCGTGGCTTGTCGCCCTTTCCCGGCGCCTGGTCGGAGATAGAAATTGGCGGCCGCCCGGAACGGCTGAAACTGCTTCGCTCGACGCTATCGCAAGGCCTGTCGCTTTCGGAAGATTTGGGCGAGTCGGGAGGAATTCTCGATGACCGGCTGACTGTCGCCTGCGGGGCAGGCGCGATCAGGCTGGTCGAAGTTCAACGGGCGGGCGGAAGGCCTGCTGCCGCGCAGGAGTTCCTGCGCGGGGCCAAGATCGAAAAAGGAATGAAATTCTCATGAGCATGATGTCGATACGCGCGGCGACGCCGCGGGATCGCGAGGCCATTCGCCTCGTCGAAGAGCACGCTTTTGGCCAGCAGGCGGAGGCCGGGCTGGTCGACGCGCTGGTGACCGGCGGCGACGTCGTCGCCGAACTGGTGGCGGAAGAAGACGGCCAGGTGGTCGGCCACATCCTGTTTTCCCGGCTGTTCGTCGAAAGCGGCGGCAAGAACTTCGCGGCCGTGGCGCTGGCGCCGTTGGCGGTGGAGCCTTCGTTCCATGGCAGCGGTATCGGCGGCGCGCTGATCCGCGAGGCGCATATCCGCCTCAAGGACACCGGCGAGACACTGGCCGTGGTGTTGGGCGATCCGGCCTATTACAGCCGTTTCGGCTACAGTCACGCCCGCGCCGAAAAGTTCGAGAGCGAGTATCAAAGCGAGGCTCTGCAGGCATTGGCCTGGGGCGATGCTCCGGAAGCCGGCAAACTGGTCTACGCGTCGGCCTTCGGCTCGGCACTCGCCGCGTAGGCGGCAACAGCCCTAGAGCCGGATGATTTCAGGTCGAATCCACCTGAAATCTGAATCCGTCTCTAATCCAAGAGATCGAGCATGATGTCGTCCGAAAACCGCTTCACACTTTTCGGCGTCTTGCCCTAGCATGCCGCGTTTTCGCCTCGACATCGAATATGACGGCAGCCTGTTTGCCGGCTGGCAGCACCAGGCGGACCAGCCTTCGGTGCAGCAGGCGATCGAGCAGGCGATCGAAAAATTCTGCGGCGAAGCGGCCCGGCTGCGCGCCGCCGGCCGCACCGATGCCGGCGTGCATGCCACCGCCCAGGTTGCGCATGTCGACCTCGTCAAGGCGTGGCCCAACGACAAGGTGCGCGATGCCGTCAACGCCCATCTGCAGGCGGCCGGCGCGCGCGTCGCCGTGCTCAAGGCAACGGTCGTCTCCGACAGCTTCGACGCGCGATTCTCGGCCACCGGCCGCCACTACCTCTACCGTATCCTCAACCGCCGCGCGCCGGCCGCACTCGACAAGGGCAAAGTGTGGTGGGTGCCGAAACGGCTTGACGCGGGCGCCATGCACGAAGCGGCAAAGGTCCTGGTCGGACGGCATGACTTCACCACCTTCCGCTCGACCCAGTGCCAGGCCAACAGCCCGATCAGGACGCTGGAGCGGCTCGACGTGAGCAGGCAAGATGACGTGATCGAGGTAAGGGCTTCGGCGCGCTCCTTCCTGCACAATCAGGTGCGTTCGATGGTCGGTTCCCTCAAGCGAGTCGGCGAAGGCAGCTGGACCGCGGCCGACCTGAAAACAGCGCTCGAGGCGCACGACCGCGCCGCCTGCGGCCAGGTGGCGCCGCCCGACGGGCTGTTTCTGGTGGGTGTCGATTATCCTGAGATCGACTATGCAGGATAGGGGCTCTCCGGGATAGAGGCCCGAAGGGCTCTGTCTGGGGTAGAGTCCGGAAGGCTCTACCCGGGGACGAACCCGGAAAGGCTCTGGGACCCGACATCATCCGGCACGGCGATGCCGAGTAGCGTCTGCAGGCCGAACAGCACCAACAGCGACGCGAGGAACATACCGACGAAAACGGCGGTGCCAATGGCGGGCCCCTTGCCAATTGTGGCGTTGGTCATTCGCCAGGTCAGCACCATCGACAGGGCAAACAACAACAGCGACACAAGGCTTGAAACCTGGCTCGCTGACGATAGAAAAAGCCGGATCAGCGCCGAGGGCAGCATCAGCCAGGCAGTAATGGCCGAGGCCCAGTTGCTGGCGACGACATAGTGGACGAAGCGGCCGCCAATGCCGGCGCGCGGCGCGACCAGGGCCAGAACGACCAGCGGCAGCACCCAGGAGCCGATGTCGACGGTCGCCAGACGCACCAGCATGCTGAAGCGCCCCGCGAAAGCGTCTGGATCGCCGATCTCGTTGGCGATGCCGACCCAGCCGACTATCAGGGCCGGTGCTGCAACGACAATGGCGAAAAAGGAATTCCAGAAGCCGTCGGCCGACAGGTCGAGCAGGCGCAAGCCGTCAGCCTTGCCGAGCATGAGCCGCCAGGCGCCCGTCAGCGAAGCTTGGGTTTCATCAGCCGAAAGCATGCCCTAGCCCTGCCCGAACCAGTCTTCGATGAAGCGTTGATAGATTTGCGTCAGCGTTTCGAGATCGGCAATGGCGACACGCTCGTCGACCATATGCATGGTCTTGCCGACAAGCCCGAACTCGACCACCGGGCAATAGTCCTTGATGAAACGCGCGTCGGACGTGCCGCCGGAAGTCGACAGCGTCGGCTCCTTGCCGACCGTCGACTTGATCGAGCCGCGAAGCGTCTCGACCAGTCTGTCATCGCGGGTCAGGAAGACATGGCTCGGCCGGTCGCGCCAGACGAGCTCATAGTCGACCGGCGTCTTCTTGGCCTGCCGGTACTTCTTGCGTCTTGCCGCCTGGTCGAGCCGGTTGTGGATCTCGGCCTGCAGGGTCTCGGCCGTCCAGCTGTCGTTGAAGCGGATGTTGAAGGTCGCGGTCGCCTTGGCCGCGATGACATTGGTGGCCGGATTGCCGACATCGATGGAGGTGATCTCCAGATTGGTCGGCTGGAAATCCCTGGTGCCCTTGTCGAAGTCCGGGTGCATCAAGGCGTCGACCAGGCTCATCAGCCCACGCACCGGATTATCGGCAAGCTGAGGATAGGCGACATGGCCCTGACGGCCATTGACCGTTATGGCTCCGGACATCGAGCCGCGCCGGCCGATCTTGATCATGTCGCCGAGCGTATCGGGGTTGGTCGGCTCGCCGACAAGGGAGGCATCCCATTTCTCACCCCTGGCAGCCGCCCATTCGAGCAGCTTGACCGTGCCGTTGATGGCCGGCCCTTCCTCGTCGCCTGTGATCAGCAGCGAGACCGACCCTTTCGGGCCGCCCTTGGTCTCGACATGGCGTGCCACGGCGGCGATGAAACAGGCGATGCCGCCCTTCATGTCGACCGCGCCGCGGCCATACATCTCGCCATTGGCAATCTCGGCAGCGAAGGGCGGATGCGTCCAGGCGGCTTCGTCACCGACCGGCACCACGTCGGTATGGCCCGCAAACATCAGGTGCGGGCCGTTGCCGGACCGTCGCGCATAGAGGTTCTCGATATCGGGCGTGCCGTTTTCGGAAAACACCGGCCGATCGACCAGGAAGTCGAGCGGCTTCAGCATCGTCTCCAGCGCGCCCAACGCGCCGCCCTCAGCGGGCGTCACGGATGCACAGCGGATAAGGGCAGCGAGGTTTTCGGCGGGATCGGTCGGCAGCGTCATGGCAAAAGCGATAGTCGAAAGCGGAAGGCCTGTCACGGCCAGACATGGGGGCCAGCCTCATGGCTGGCGATACCGCCGATATTATGGTTTTCATGTCGTATAGCTGCGACCCGCGCGGGCGACAGGATGGCAGACCGGGAAAGAAGAATCGTCATTGCTATGCCGGCGGCTGCCTGGCGCTCGCCGGGCGCCGGGTGATTCTGCTGGCCCGGCCGCGTATCGATGCGGCGTTGCGGCAGGGCGGATTGCGGGTTACCGATCTTGAAGGCTGCGATCGCTCGATCAAGCCGGAGGCGCTTGCAGTCACCACCGATCCGGCCGCCGCCCTGCCGGAGGCGGATGTGATCCTGGTCACGGTCAAGAGCGGCGCGACGCAGGATATGGCAGGCCTCATCAAGGTCCATGCCCGCCCGGATGCGGTTGTGGTGAGCCTGCAGAATGGCATCGAAAATGCAGAAAGGCTGCGCGCCGGGCTTACCGGGCAAACAGTGCTGGCCGGCATGGTGCCGTTCAATGTCGTGCAGTCCCCGGATGGCGAACTGCCGCTGCGCGTTCACCGCGCCAGCGACAGCAAGGTGATGGTCGAAGACGGCAATTCCGGCCTGATCCATCTGCTTGGTGTCGAAGGTTTTGCGGTCGAGGCCCGTGGCGACATGAAGGCCGTGCTGTGGGGCAAGCTGCTGATGAATTTGAACAACGCGCTGGTGGCGCTGTCGGACCTGCCCCTGGCAACCGAATTGGCCGATCGGCGCTGGCGGCTGATTCTGGCCGGTCAGATCGACGAGGCGCTCACGGCGATGAAAGCGTCCGGCATTGAGCCGGCGCGGATTGCCGGCCTGCGGCCATCCCTGCTGTCGAAGGTGCTCAGGATGCCCGACTGCCTGTTCAAACTGCTGGCCCGGCGCATGCTGGCGATCGACCCGCAAGCGCGCTCGTCGATGTGGGACGATTTGCAGCGCGGCCGACCGACGGAAATCGACGACTTGCAGGGCGCCATCCTGCGGCTGGCGGATAAGGCCGGCACGCCGGCGCCGATGGTCCAGCGGATCACTGCGCTGGTGCGCGCGGCGGAAGCGGAGCGGGTTGGCTCGCCGGGCCTGTCGCCGGGGCAGATCGCTGCGGCGCCGGCCGGCCGTCGATCAACGTGATCTTCTGCCAGATTTTCCGCGACAGGTTGGACGCCAGGTTCTCGATGTCGTTGACGCCATCGATGACGACATCGTCATTGACCGACTGCGCGAACAGCGCTGCGATCTTGCCGGTGATCGACAGCATTTCGGAGCAATAGTCGAGATAGCGCGCCAGGTCGGCGGCATTGGTGATGCGGGCAGGCGAATGCGTGGTCGGCCTGAAATCGGCCGAAAGAGCTGCCGGATCCTTGGTCAGCTGATGCATGTCGATGACATGGATCAGCGAGCGCAGGCCGTGCAATTGACGGAACACCTGTTTGCGCTTGATACGCTCCTCGGTTCGGGTCAACGCCAGGAAGCCAAGCACGGCAAGGATCATCATGTTGATCGTGGCTTCGATACCTTGCACCGACTGAACCGCATCGTCGGCCTGTGAGATATGAATGAGCGGCAGGATGGTGCCGACGAACAGGAACACCAGCGCGCCGGCGACGACGGCGGCAATGATGAGCCCGCGCAGCCACCAGATCGGCGCCTCGAGCGCCTTGGCGGCCTTGGCCAAATCGCGCGACAGCGAGACCAGTTCGGCGGCGACGCCACGCAATCCCGCTTCGGGAAAACGGTCGGCGATCCGCTCTTCGAGCCGCTCGGCGGTGTCGACGATCAGTTTCGGATCAAGCGTGCGGTAGCGCATGTCCGATCGACCCTCAGGATTGTGCCGGCTCGTTGGTGCGCCGGCCATAGCGATTGGGCCCAGGCTGCCCTGGAAACAGGCACAACACAAGGAAGGCGACAATCGAGACCACCGGGACGAACAGGATCAGTGCGGCAATGCCCGGCTTGTCCAAGTCGTGCAGCCGCTTCACCGTCAGCACGATGTTCGACCACAGCGAGGCGATGAAAGCGATAAAGAAGATGAACGACCACATGTTGCTCTCGGGCGAGCCCTCGGGCACCAGCGTGAAGCGATAGAGAGGGAAGGCCTGGATGATGGCGACGAGCAATCCACCAAGGAAATAGGCCGCGCGACTGACGCGGCCCGATGTTTTGAAGAAAAGCCAGGTGAGATCTGATTTGTCAGGCAAGCGGGTCCGGTCCATATTGATTGGCACCCCTGGAGCCTTCGAGGATGCCGAGCTCGACCAGCAGCCAGATGCCGCCGATGATGGGTACGAGGCCGATCAGCGTCCACCAGCCCGACTTGTTGCGGTCGTGCCAGCGTTTGGCATAGAGGGCAATGGCGAAATAGATCGACGCCAGCGCGAACAGGATGCCGATGATGCCGACCTGGGCGCCGCTGGCCGTGGTGAATCGCGTGCCCAGAATCGCGTCGAGGATGAAAGCAACGATGCCGATAACGATGAATACGCCGATGCCGGCCCAGAACTTGCCACGGTTGATGCGGCCATCGAAACTTGTGAGAAGATACTTCCAGTCCATGTCATCCCTCCATGTTGAACCAGCGCGACCGATCGTCGCGCCGGCGGAAGGTGCGCCCGCTTTGCGCAAAGATCAATCGCGCAGCAATTCGTTGATCGAGGTCTTGGACCGGGTCTTGGCATCGACGCGCTTGACGATGACGGCGCAGTAGAGGCTTGGGCCCGGCTCGCCGTTCGGCAACGGCTTGCCAGGCAGCGAGCCGGCGACGACGACGGAATTCGAGGGCACCTCGCCATAGAAAATGTCGCCGGTGGCGCGGTCGACGATCTTCGTCGACTGGCCGATGAAGACGCCCATGCCGAGCACCGAGCCTTCGCGCACGATGCAGCCCTCGACCACTTCCGAGCGCGCGCCGATGAAGCAATTGTCCTCGATGATGGTCGGGCCGGCCTGCATCGGCTCCAGCACGCCGCCAATGCCGACACCGCCCGACAGGTGCACGTTCTTGCCTATCTGGGCACAGGAGCCGACCGAGGCCCAGGTGTCGACCATGGTGCCGGTATCGACATAGGCGCCGACATTGACGAAGGACGGCATCAGCACGGCGCCCGGCGCGACATACGCCGAACGGCGCACGATCGATGACGGCACGGCGCGGAATCCCGCCTTCTCGAAATCGACGGCGCTCCAGCCATCGAACTTCGACGGCACCTTGTCCCACCACACCGCCTGGCCCGGGCCGCCCTTGATGATCTCCATCGGATTGAGCCGGAACGACAACAGCACGGCTTTCTTCAGCCACTGGTTGACATGCCATTTGCCGTCCGCCTGCCGCTCGGCGACACGGGCGGTGCCGCGGTCGAGCAGGTCGAGTGCCGACTGGATGGCGTCGCGCGTCTCGCCGCGTGTCATCGTCGAAATCGTGTCGCGTTCCTCGAAGGCCTTCTCAATGGTCTTTTCGAGGCTCGCCAGATCTGGCTTCGACATGAATTCGCTCCATTACCAAGCTGTTAAGGGGCTGCGCCTTAACCTGTTTTGAAAGTCGCGCGGACCGCTGGCAGGCTTTGCCTTCCTGGGTCTTTGCATGTAGCAGGTTCTTGTCGCAAAACCGTCGGACACTTTTGCGGAACCTGCTTATGTTAAGGCTCAGTGAGGGTCAATCGCGGCCGCGCCATGGGACGGCGCAACTGAAGAATTTGGACGGGTAGCGCAATTATGACTCCTATGGAAAAGGCGGGGTGGACGCCGCTGCCGCATTCGGACGAGGATCTGGAGCGGTCGAAGAGTGTGCCGGACACGCCGCAGACGCGTGCCGAGACCTATCGGCTGGCCTGGAACGATCCCGACTTCATGACGCGTCGCGAATTGCGCGCGGTCAGGCTGCAGCTCGAACTCTTGAAGCCTGAAATGATCCTGGCCGAACGCGGCATCCGTTCGACGGTCATCCTGTTTGGTGGCGCACGCCTGCCCGAGCCCGGCGGCGAGGCCTGGGCGGCCAAGAACGAGACGCAGAAGAAGAACCTCGAGAAAAACAGCAAATACTACGAGGAGGCGCGCAAATTCGCCCGCCTCTGCTCGCAGCAGTCGGCCACGTCATACTACCGCGAATATGTCGTGGTGACCGGTGGCGGACCCGGCGTGATGGAAGCGGGAAACCGCGGCGCCGACGATGTCGGCGCGCCGTCGATCGGCCTCAACATCGTCCTGCCGCACGAGCAGGCGCCGAACAGCTATGTGACACCGGAGCTCTGCTTCAACTTCCACTATTTCGCCATCCGCAAGATGCATTTCGTCATGCGCGCCAAGGCCGTCGCGGTGTTTCCCGGCGGCTTCGGAACAATGGACGAGTTCTTCGAAACGCTGACCCTGATCCAGACCGGGCGCATGGAGCGCGTGCCGGTGATCCTGTTCGGCAAATCCTTCTGGAAACGGGCGATCGATCTCGATTTCCTCGCCGAGCAGGGCACGATCAGCCCCGGCGACCAGGATATCATCGATTTCGTCGACACCGCCGACGAGGCCTGGGGGATCATCAGCCGCTTCTACAGTCTGTGAACCTGGCGGGCAGGACGCTTCAGGCCGTTACCTCGACTACCGCCGTCAGGAAGCTGGCAAGGTCGTCGGTGACGAAATCGACGTCATCCTCGTTGGCTGGATCGCGCTCCCAGATCTCGGAAAAGGTCGGTTCGAAATTGCGCGGCACGACAAGCACCGTGGTCATGCCCAGCGACTTCGGCACCGAAAGGTTGCGGGCAAGGTCTTCGAACATCACTGCATTGTGGCCAATAACGGAGTGGAGTTCGGCGAACTTCTCATAGGTCTGGCGCGCCGGCTTGGGATTGAGCCCTGCGGCGACGATATCGAAGATAGCGTCGAAATGTTCGAGAATGCCGAGCTGGCGCGCGGTGCGTTCGGCATGCCTGCGGTCGCCATTGGTGAAGATGAACTTGCGGCCCGGAAGCTGGCGGATGGCCGTGCCGAGGACGGGATCGGGCACTAGCCATGAGTAATCGATGTCATGGACCTTCTCGAGGAAATCGTCGGGGTCGATGCCGTGGCGCGTCATCAGCCCGTTCAGCGTCGTGCCATATTCGCGGTAGAGCTCCTTCTGCAATTTGCGCGCGTCGTCGCGCGGCAGCGCCAGGAGTTCGCCGACATAGGCGGTCATCTTGACGTCGATCTGAGAGAACAGATTCGAATGATGCGGATAGAGCGTGTTGTCGAGGTCGAACACCCAATCGGTGACATGGGCGAAGCGGGCGGGGTCAGGGAGCGTGGTCATCTGCTCCTTATGGCATGAAACGGGCGGCCTGAAAGAGACTTTATCCACCTTCTACTCGCTATGATTGCAGAAATGACCTCACCGTTCAAATTTTAGTCATCCGGGAAAGGTGCCCTTCAGGGCTTGCTGGCACAGAGACAGTCTTGTGGGAGCAAGCGATGAACAGCATAATTCTGAGATCCGCCGTCGTCGCTTTCGCGTCTGTCGCGGCATCGCTCGTTTTGACGCTGATCATCGTTCCGGCGATGGGATTTCCGGTCAACCGCACGATCTGGCTGACCTCAACGCTCTGTCCGCTGGTGCTGACATGGGCCGCCAGCGCAAGTACTTTCTGGCAAAGCGACAGGCTGAAAAACGCGCATCGCGACCTCGCTCGCGCGCATGCCCAACTCGCTGCCGCGCATCGCCGCCTGGCGGAAAAGGCAAGCCGCGACGACATGACCGGCATGCTCAACCGGGAAAGCTTCTTTGCCGCGCTGGAGGGTTCGCGCCGCAAGTCCGATCGCGGCGCGCTACTGATCATCGACGCTGACCACTTCAAGAGGATCAACGACAATTTTGGCCACCTGACCGGCGATGACGCGCTGCGTTTGATCGCCAGCGCGATTCAGCGCGGCGTGCGCAGCGGCGATGTGCTCGGCCGCATCGGCGGCGAGGAGTTCGGCGCCTTCCTGACCGGCGCCACCGAGCAGGAGGCCAAGCGCGTCGCCGAGCGCATTCGCCGCGAAGTCGAGCTGATCCGCTTCCGGCCCGTCGACGAGCGGACCATTCCACTCACCGTCAGCATCGGCGGCACCGTCTGCGGCGAAGATATGAGCGTGTCGGACCTGATGCGCGCCGCCGACCGGCGCCTCTACCAGGCCAAGCATCAGGGCCGCAACCTGACGATCCTCGGCACGGACATTTCCGAAGCGGCCTGATCAAGGCGCTGATGCGGGCGCCGGCAGATGCAGGGCATGGCTCAAAGGCCGTAGACGGCGATGCGCACCAGCACCGCGGCTGCGGCCAGCGAGACCGACTGAGGCGTCAGACCGTCGCCGGGTCGAGTGCCGGC
This sequence comes from Mesorhizobium sp. M0051, assembly GCF_040323235.1. NCBI lineage: Bacteria > Pseudomonadati > Pseudomonadota > Alphaproteobacteria > Hyphomicrobiales > Phyllobacteriaceae > Mesorhizobium > Mesorhizobium sp. M0051. Next base: position 172,145 of record NZ_JAMYUT010000009.1, on the reverse strand, counting down.
TGGCCCTTGCGGCGGGCGACTATCGCCTCGAAGTCGGCGGTCCGGAAGGCATCGCGCAAGGCGTCAAACGACGGCAGCACGAAATAGACGCGCTGGAACTTGTCGATCTCGTAGCCGGTCCGCATCACCGTCTCCAGGTGGAAAGGCGCGTGGTGGGCATCCTTGCCGTCGACGGCGAACTGCAATTCCGTGAACGAGGACATCAGGCCGGCGCCAAAGGCCTTCAGCGGCTGGCCGGCCTCCTGCATCAGGCCGTATTCTGCCGTATACCAGTAGAGCCTGGTGATCATCTCGTCGCCGCCCAGCGCAATGATGTCGCCGGCCTTGCGGCCATACATTTGCATGAAATCGGCAAACACCGGCTGCGACAACACCGGGACGTGGCCGAAGAAGTCATGGAACATGTCCGGCTCGACGATGTAGTCGAGCTCCTGCCTGGTCCGTAGCCAGTTGGTGACCGGGAATCGGCGATTGGCGAGATGGTCGAAGAAGGGAGCCGCGGGAATGAGACCTGGCACGGCAACGATCTCCCAGCCGGTCAGCTTGCGCAGCTTGGCGCTGACCTCGTCGAAATCAGGGATGCGGTCGAGCAGGCCGAGCTTCTCGACGCCGTCTAGATAGGAGTGGTGTGCGAGCTTGCGCGTCAGTTCGGTCTGGCGGTCGCACAGCGTGCGCCACACTGCCTGCTCTTCGTCGCTGTAGTCGTAACCCTGCGCCACGGTGAAATCGGCACGGCAGACCGAATAGTTGCCGCGCAACCCTTGCGCCGCGCAATCGCGGGCGTATTCCGCAACTGTCATCGTCGTCATGACTTTTTCTCCTCACAGATCATGGATGGCTGACGTGTTAAAGATAACCGGATTTGCCGAGGCAAATCGGTTTTGATGATGGCTCAACGAGAGAAATCGAGGTAAGATTTACTCAGAAGCCCTTTTGGAGGAGTGAAGATGCCTCAATTCGATGATTTCGAGATCAGGATGCTCGATGTCCTGCAGCGCGACGGGCGTAAGCCTGTCTCCGAGCTGGCACAAGAGATCGGCCTGTCGACGACGCCTTGCGCACGGCGTTTCGAGGCGCTGCAGGAGACCGGTATCATCAAGGGTTTTGCCGCGGTGATCAGCCGCCGCGCGGTCGGGCTGATGGTCGAGGTGTTCATCCAGGTGCGCCTTGTCAGCCACAGCGACGGCTCGCCCGAAAGTTTCATCGCCGCGGTCCAGCGCATGGACGAGGTGTCTGCGTGCTGGACAATGACCGGCGACCACGATTTCCTGCTGCATGTCATGGTGCCATCGGTCGACGAGCTCAACGCCTTCGTCATGCACCGGCTGATGCGGCTCGACGGCGTGCGCGACGTTCATACCCAACTCGTGCTGCAGAACATCAAGGGGCCTGGCCACGTGCCGCTCGCCCACCTGAGGCGATGACAATGCCTGCCTTCAGTATTCCTGCGGGAAAGCTGCACGCAAACTGCTGAAGCGGGCCAAGCCCGTGTCCACATCGCCGGCCAGCTTGCGCGGACCAACAGCCGGAGGTCCGCCATGAACATCGTCCTGATCAATCCGCCGCACACCGCCATCGGCAGTCGCGTGCCCGACGACCACCTGCCGCCGCTCGGCGTTTTGGCGCTCGGCGGCCCGCTGATCGATGCCGGCCATGAGGTGCGCCTTGTCGACGCCGAATTCGGACCGATGCCACTTGATATCGTCGTGCGCAACGCGCTCACGGATCGCCCCGACTTCGTCCTGATCGGCCATTCCGGCTCGACCTCGGCGCACCCGACCGCCCTGCTACTCGCCAAGATGATCAAGCAGCGCGAGCCGGCGACCATCATCATCTATGGCGGCGTTTTTCCGACCTATCACTGGCGTGACATACTGGCTGAAACGGACGTCTTCGACTTCGTCGTGCGCGGCGAGGGCGAGGCGACCGTGGTGGCGCTGGTCGAGGCGCTTGAAATGCACCAGCCGCCGGGGAGCGTGGCCGGCATCGCTTATCGCGACGATCTGCGCCGTCCCTTCGCCACGCAGCCGGCCATGACCATCGCAGAACTCGACGCCTACCGTGTCGGCTGGGAGCTGATCGATCACGGGCGCTACAGCTATTGGGGCGGCAAGCGTGCCGTGGTCATGCAGTTTTCGCGCGGCTGCCCGCATCTGTGCAACTATTGCGGCCAGCGCGGCTTCTGGACCCGCTGGCGGCATCGCGACCCGGTTAAATTCGCGCAAGAAATAGCATTGTTGCACCGCGAGCATGGCGTTGAACTGATCAATCTCGCCGACGAGAACCCGACGGTATCGAAGAAGGCCTGGCGCGCCTTTCTCGATGCCCTGATTATCGAGAATGTGCCGGTGCTGATCGTCGGCTCGACCCGCGCCGACGACATCGTGCGCGACGCTGACATCCTGCACCTCTATCGCAAGGCAGGTGTCATCCGCTGGCTGCTCGGCATGGAAAATACCGACGAGCAGACGCTTCAATTGATCCGCAAGGGCGGCAGCACCTCATCCGACCGCGAGGCGATAAGGCTGCTGCGCCTCAACGGCATACTGTCGATGGCGACCTGGGTAGCCGGCTTCGAGGATGAGGGGTTTCGCGACCTGTGGCGCGGCTTTCGCCAGTTGATCGCCTACGACCCGGACCAGATCCAGGCGCTTTATGTGACGCCGCATCGCTGGACGCCGTTCTTCAGGATCGCGCGGAGCCGCAAGGTGATCCAGAAGGATGCCCGGCTGTGGGACTACAAGCACCAGGTGCTGCAGATGACGCGGCTGAAGCCGTGGATGCTGTTCTTCAGCGTCAAGCTGATCGAGCTGGCGGTGCAGTCGCGGCCGAAGGCGCTGGCCCGCATCCTGTTCCATAGGGATCCCGAGCAGCGGCACTCGATGCGCTGGTATATCCAGATGGGCCGGCGCGTCTGGTTCCGCGAGGTCTGGGGTTTTCTGGTCCGCGACATCAGGGTGAAGGACGGCCCGACGCTTGCCGAATTCTGGGGCGCTCCGCAGGACACGGAAGAGGAGTCCATGGTTGTCCAACGCCTAAAGCGAAAGCTGACGTCGCCCGAGATTACGATTTCACCCCGCGCGTGACAGCTCTTGGCAATCTCATAGAAACATGCGCGACGTATTCACATTGACATACGCGCCGTATGTTCCCACATCCGGCATACGGGACGTATGTCAACAACCGTCCCGGATGTTGGAGTGCAGCGATCCAAAACCCTGAAGCCCTGCGGATAGCTCTCGCCTTCTCGGCGAAGCCACGTCGCGATCATCAGGAGGTCGGACCTGCCTTATCTAGATGGAGTGAAACTATGACCAAACGCGACGCGATCTTTCCGGCCGGCCGGCAGGCTCTCTACGAGATCAACCGTTATTCGGCGGCGATCCGTTCGGGCGACCTTCTGTTCGTCTCCGGCCAGGTCGGCAGCCGCGAAGACGGGTCGCCCGAGCCGGTCTTCGAAAAGCAGGTCCAGCTTGCCTTCGATAATCTCGCAGCCGTGCTGAAAGCCGCCGGTGGCACGTTCGACGACATTGTCGACGTCACCACATTCCACACCGATCCGGCCGCGCAGTGGGAGGCGATCGACGCGGTTCGAAAGAAGGTATTCGGCGAACCGCCTTACACGAACTGGACCGCAGTGGGCGTGAACTGGCTGGCGGGCTTCGACTTCGAGATAAAGGTCATTGCACGCCTTCCTCAGGCCGCTTGATCGATCGGCGGCAGACCGATCGACAGATCGGCCGCCGCTCAGGGCACGATCAGCGTGCCGGCGCCGTGTTCGGTGAACAGCTCGAGCAGCACCGAATGCGGCGTCTTGCCGTTGAGGATGACGACGCCTTCGACGCCGCGCTCGATCGCTTCGATGCAGGTTTCGACCTTGGGGATCATCCCGCCCGAGACCGTGCCGTCCTTGATCAGCGCCTTGGCCTCGGCAACTGTCAACTCATCGATCAGGTTTTTGTCCTTGTCGAGCACGCCCGGCACATCGGTGAGGAACAGCAGGCGTGTCGCCTGGCAGGCTCCGGCAATGGCGCCGGCGAAAGTATCGGCATTGATGTTGTAGGTGTGGCCGTCGCGGCCGGGCGCCACCGGCGCCAGCACCGGGATCATTTCGGAGCGCGCCAGAAGATCGAGCAAGGTGCGGTCGACCTCGACCGGCTCGCCGACAAAGCCGAGATCGAGCACGCGCTCGATATTGGAGTCAGGGTCGATCATCGTCTTGCGGGCCTTTTCGGCGAAAACCATGTTGCCGTCCTTGCCGCACAGGCCGATCGCCCATTCGCCCTCGGCGTTGATCAGGGCGACGATCTCCTTGTTGATCGAACCGGCCAATACCATCTCGACGATCTCGACCGTCTTCTGGTCGGTGACGCGCAGGCCGCCCTCGAACTTGGATTCGATGCCCATCTTGGCCAGCATGGCGCCGATCTGCGGGCCGCCGCCATGGACGACGATCGGGTTGACGCCGGATTGTTTCAAGAGCGCGATATCGCGGGCGAACGCCTTGCCGAGTTCGATATTGCCCATGGCGTGGCCGCCATATTTCACCACGACCGTCTTGTTCTCGTAGCGCTGCATGTAGGGCAGCGCCCGCGACAGCAGGGCTGCCTGCATTTCGGCGGTGGCGGCGATGTCCGTCATCGGCTTGGTTCCCTGGAGATCGGTAAAGACGGCGGCGTCTTAGCGGGAATTGGCGCCACCCGCAAATGGCTTTGCTGTCATATTCCAGCGCCTCACGACCTCGTCATCATGACGGCACCTTCAGCGGCGCCCTGCGGCCCAGCCAGCCCGAGATCTTTTCCATCTGCGCGGCGAGCGACAGCAGCGTCTCCTCGTCGCCCGGGCGGCCCGCCGCCTGGATGCCGAGCGGCAGGCCGGTATCGGTGACATGGACCGGCAGTGCGATGGACGGCTGGCCGCTGACATTCTGGATCGCCGGCCAATGGGTGAACCAGAGGCTCTTGTCCATCAACTGGCCGAAGAACGGTTTCAGCTTCAGCAAGGGCGTCAGGTGAAACTTGTCGAGCAGGTTCTCAATGAACTCGTCGGTGCCTTTCGGATCCATGGTGCCGCAGGCGAGCGGCGGATGGGCAATGATCGGCATCAGTACGGCGTCATACCGAGCAGTCTCCGCGATCAGCTGCCGCGAGGCGGCATGCAACCGCTGCAGGTCGGCATAGGTCTCGCCGGCCGACAGCATCTCGCCCAACCTGCCGAGCACCCGGGTGGCCCGCTCGACGTCGCCCATAACGGAACGGCCGACACGCAGCGCCTCCGCCCGCATCGTGCCGGCGACGGCCGAGGCAACCGTCCTGCAGAAGCCGGCGAGGAAATCTCGACCTATGAAGGGCAGGTCGATCTCCTCGACGGTGTGGCCACCCTCGCGGGCAAGCGCCACCGCCGTGTCGAGCGCCTTGAGCGTCTCATCCGAGATCGGCAGGCCAAGCGGCGACTTGCGGTACACGGCCAGCCTGAGCTTGCCGGGATCGCGCGCAGCGGCCGCCGTGAACGTGCCTTTCGGCGGCGGCGCGGCATAGGGCGACAAAAGGTCGGGTCCGTGGGTGAGATCGAGCAGCAACGCGCAATCGCGCACCGAACGGGTGAGCGCATGGTCGACCACCATGCCGTACCAGCTTTCGCTCACCAGGGGCGTCAGCGGTGTGCGGCCGCGCGACGTCTTCAGGCCGACAAGCCCGGTGCAGGCGGCGGGCACGCGGATCGAGCCGCCGCCATCCGAGGCGTGCGCCACCGGCACGACGCCGGCGGCGACCAGTGCCGCCGCACCGCCCGACGAGCCACCACTGGTATGGCCGGTGTTCCACGGATTGCAGGTGATGCCAAAGGCTTTGGACTCGGTCATCAACCGCAGCCCGTGTTCCGGCGACGTCGAGGTGACGATCGGAATGAGCCCGGCGGCAAGATAGCGGTCGGTGAGCGCCGAATCGACGTCGGCCAGCCATGCCGGAATGCGGCTGCCGCCATGCGTCGACACGCCCTTGATGGCGATGCCGAGATCCTTGATGGCGAACGGGACGCCGGCCAGCGGCAGCGAGCGGTCGACGATCCTTGCGCGGGCGCGGGCGGCATCATAGAGCGACACGGCCGTGGCGTTGATGTCGGGACGGGTGGCCTCGGCGCGGGCAATCGCGGCCTCGGTCAACTCGACGGGCGAGACCTCGCCCTTGCGAATCAGATCGGCGAGGCCGGTTGCGTCTTGCGACCATAGTATCTGTTCAACCGACATGCGCGCTCCCCGTCCCTGCAGCAAGCTAGCCAGTGGCGACTACATTAGCAATCGACGGGCGGAGCCGGGCTGGCGACACGCAAAGCTAAGGCGTGCACAAGGTTTTCCGCCGTTGCAAATATATCGCAATCGCCTAATTTGCCTGCGATGACGCCGCAGGACATCACCAAGCTGATCGTCCGGACTTCGATGAAGGATCGGGCCGCGTTCGATCTGCTCTACCGGCAGACCAGCGCGAAACTTTTCGGCGTTTGTCTTCGTGTATTGAACGATCGGGGAGATGCGGAAGAAGCTCTACAGGAAGTCTTCGTCAAGATATGGACGAAGGCGGACCGTTTTGCCGTCTCCGACCTGAGCCCGATCTCCTGGTTGGTGGCGATCGCGCGCAATCATGCGATCGATCGCATCAGGGCGCGGCGCAAGCCTGCTGCCGACATCGATGCCGCACTCGACGTGGCCGATCCGGCGCCGGGGCCTGAAGCGATGGTGGTGGCGGGCGACGAATCCGAACGCATCCACCATTGCCTCGATGAATTGGAGAAGGACCGGGCGGCGGCAGTCCGGGGTGCTTATCTCAAGGGCGAAAGCTATGCCGAACTGGCGGAGCGCCACGGCGTGCCGCTGAACACGATGCGTACCTGGCTGCGCCGCAGCCTGCTGAAACTCAGAGAATGTCTGGAAAGATGACGCTGGCAGAAGACACAGGACCGGAACGTGGAGGCGACGACCTGCTCGCCGCCGAATACGTTCTCGGCGTGCTGGCTGCCGACGAACGCCAGATCGCGTCCCGCCGCATCGAAGCCGAGACCGACTTCGCCCGCCTTGTCGACGGCTGGGAGGTCAGTTTTTCGCCGCTGGCTGCCGCCTATCAGGACATCGAGCCGCCGGCTTCGGTCAAGCCGGCGATCGACCGCAGGCTGTTTGCGTCCGCCGGGGCCGTTGCCGTACCCGCTCAACCGCGCGGATTGTGGTCCAGCCTGACCTTCTGGCGCGGCCTCGCCGCGGCAGCGGTCGCCGCATTGGTGATCTACATCGCCGTGCCCATACTTAACCCGCCGGTCGAGCAACCGCAGGCGCGCCTCGTCGCCTCGCTGGCCGCCGAAGGCAGCGACGTCAAATATCTCGCCGTCTACGACGCCGCGCATCACGAGGTCGGCCTGTCGCACGTCTCCGGTGAGCGCGCCGCCGGCAAGGACTTCGAGCTGTGGATGATCGAAGGCAAGAACCCGCCGGTGTCGATGGGCGTCATTCCGGCAGGTGCTACGGCGCGCATCATCGTCTCGCCGGCGGCCCGGCAGAAGCTCGCCCAGGGCGCGGTGCTGGCCGTCAGCCTCGAGCCGTCAGGCGGTTCGCCGACCGGCCAGCCAACCGGCCCGGTGGTCGCCGCGGGCGATCTGAAGAGCATCTGACCGGCCCTTGCGTCTGCAAACTCAAAATAGATTACCTGAAGTCTATTATTCGCTGCACATGCCTCAGTGAGCATGTTCGTCGGCAAACCCGGCGGCATTCGAAAATGTATCTGGCCTGGGTTGGTAACTTAAAGAAATCACAATATTCCTGAAACTAGCGCATTTTTGTCCCGTATCTCCTCTCGTCCCAAAGATGGGAAGTGGAAAACCCGAGGAGTATTATATCATGCGCAGATTCGCCACCCTTTTGCTCGCCGGTACCATCGCCGTCTCCGCCCTTGCCACCGCCGCCTATGCCAAAAACCCGACGGTCGGCGGCGCCGCAATGTACGCCAACAAGAACATCGTCGAAAACGCCGTGAACTCGAAGGACCACACGACGCTCGTCGCCGCCGTGAAGGCCGCCGGCCTGGTCGAGACGCTGCAGGGCGCCGGTCCGTTCACGGTGTTCGCGCCGACCAACAAAGCCTTTGCGGCACTGCCGGCCGGCACGGTCGAGACGCTGCTCAAGCCCGAGAACAAGGACAAGCTCACCAAAATTCTGACCTGCCATGTCGTCGGTGCCAAGGCGATGAGGGCGGATGTAGCCTCGATGGCCAAGGCCGATGGCGGCACCCACAAGGTCAAGACTGTCGGCGGCTGCGAGCTGTCGCTCAAGGCCGAAGGCGGCAAGGTCGCCGTCACCGACGAGAACGGCAATGTCGCCCATGTGACGATCGCCGATGTCGAACAGTCCAACGGCGTCATTCACGTCATCGACAAGGTTCTTTTGCCCAAGATGTAACTTCTTTTGTCGAAGATGTAACAGGGGGCTTGCAGCCGACGAACTGGCTGCAAGAACCCTCCGTCGATTGCGTGATCCCGCTCCCGAGATCCGCAATCGACCCGCGCACTCCGCGGCGTCCACATTCAGATGTGGAACGGCGCGGGGGTGTTCGGTTGAGGGCCACCGTCACCGGCTTTTGATTTCCGCACGGCGGTATAGTTTGGCAAAGAGACGATAGGAGGAATTGGTCATGAACCGTCGCGACTTTCTTTTGAGCGGTGCCGCCGCCATTGGCGTCGCCGGGGCCGCGGCGACAGTGCTGCGCATGAGCAACCCGCAGGCGGCGCAGGCCGCCGAGAAGTTCGAAGTCACCAAGACCGACGCCGAATGGAAAGCCATCCTGTCGCCGGCTGCCTTCGACGTGCTGCGTAAGGGAGGCACGGAATATCCCGGTACGAGCCCATTGCTCAACGAACACCGCAAGGGCATCTTTGCCTGCGCCGGCTGCGACCTGCCGGTCTACCCGTCGGAGACGAAGTTTGAATCCGGCACCGGCTGGCCGAGCTTCTGGCAAGAGATCCCCAATGGCATCGGCAAAACCGTGGACAGGTCGCTCGGCATGACCCGCACCGAGGTGCATTGCCGCCGTTGCGGCGGCCATCTTGGCCACGTCTTCGACGATGGCCCGGCGCCGACCGGCCTGCGCCACTGCATCAACGGCGTGGCGCTTAGCTTCAAGCCCGCCACCGCCTGACAAGTTCCAAACTGGAAACGAAAAACTCCGGGCTTGGCAGCCCGGAGTTTTTTCGCGGTCAGAGCTTTTCGGGCGTCGACTGGAGGAGCTTCCCGAAACGCTGCCCACGCAACTTTGCTTGTCGCAATTCCTGATGGAAAAACCGCCTTACACTTTTCCTGGAATTGCTCCGGTATCAGTGCCCGCCACCGCCGCCGGCGGCGACCGGCTTGCGGATCAGCATGGTGAACAGCCCGAGCGTCGCAAACAGCACTGTCAGCATGAAGAACACGTCCATGAAGGACAGCAGTGACGCCTGCTGATGGACCATGCCCGACAGCTTGGAGATCGCGGCATTTGTCGCGTTCAGGCCGGGGGTCTGTTCGAAATTGAACGTCATGTTCTGCAGCTTGGACTGCGCGGCTTCACTGCCCCATTGCACATGCTCGGAAAGCCTTGCGAAGTGGAAGGCATTGCGGTCGATCAGCACCGTGTTGATCAGGGCGAGGCCGACGGCGCCACCAAGGTTGCGGGTGAGATTGAAGAGGCCGGACGCATTCTTCAACCGCTCCGGCGGCAGCGTGCCGAGCGCTATGTTGTTGATCGGCACCATGCACAGCATCATCGAACAGCCACGCAGGATCTGCGGGATGAGCAGCTCGTAGAAATCCCAATCGGCGGTCAGATGCGTCATCCACCAGGTGCCGGTGGCGAAGCCGAAGAAGCCGATCATCATCATCAGCCGCGGGTCGATCTTGTTCGACAGGATGCCCGAGATCGGCGCGGTGAAGAACATCGCCAGTCCGCTGACGAACAGCGCCTCGCCGATCATCATCGAATCGTAGCCGCGGATGCGCCCGAGGAATACCGGGTAGAGATAGGTCAGGCCGTAGAGGCCGATGCCGATGACGAAGGAAAACAGGGAGCCGAAGGCGAAATTGATGTTGGTGAAGGCCTTCAGGTCGACGATCGGCTCTTCGGCCGTGAACACGCGCCAGAAGAACAGCACCCCGCCAATGGTCATGACGATGGCGCAGATGAAGACGCCCTGGTCCTGCAGCCAGTCGTTGTTGGGTCCTTCCTCAAGCACATATTCCATGCAGCCCAGGAAGGCCGCCATGCCGGCGAGACCCCACCAGTCGAACTTGCTGAACAGCTTGAGATTGGGCTTGTCGAAGTCGATCAGCGTCCAGGCCGCCGTCGTCACCAGGATGCCGGGCACGACATTGACCAGGAACAGCCAATGCCAGGACATGGCATGGCTGATATAGCCGCCGACGGTCGGGCCGATGGTCGGCGCCAACGTTGCCACCAGGCCGATCATCGGCGACACGACGGCACGGCGCGACGGCGGGAAGATGGTGAAGGCGGCAGCGAAGACGCTCGGGATCATGCCGCCGCCGATGAAGCCCTGGACGGCGCGGTAGACGATCATCTGGTCGATGTTGGTGGCGGTCGCGGCAAGGGCGCTGGCAGCGGTAAAACCCGCCGCCGAAATCGTGAACAGCACGCGCGTCGACAGCATCCGGCTGAGGAAGCCCGACAGCGGGATCATCACCACCTCGGCGATCAGGTAGGCGGTCTGCACCCACGGGATTTCATCGGAACTGGCGCTCAGGCCGGCCTGGATCTCGGCCAGCGAGGCGGAGACGATCTGGATATCCAGGATGGCCATGAACATGCCGAACACCATCGCCAGGAAAGCGATGACGCGCCGTGTCGAGATGGTGTCGGGCGCAGCCGGCCTTGCCGGCGGTGCTCCTGCTGTCAGGGTTGCGGTTGCCATGGCATTGCTCCCCGGCGGCCGCTCAGTTCGACGCAGCCGCCGACGCCGACGCGGCGGGGGCGGTGCGGCTGTCGACGGCGACGACGACGCTGAGGCCGGCGCGCAGCTTGCCGCTCTTCAGCGCGTCGGCGGGCACGTCGATGCGGACCGGAACGCGCTGCACGACCTTGGTGAAGTTGCCGGTGGCGTTTTCGGGCGGCAGCAGCGAGAACACGGCACCGGAAGCCGGCGCCAGCGACGAGACGGTTCCCTCGAAGTCCTGGCCGTCGGTCGCATCGACCGAGATCTTGACCTTCTCACCGGGCACCAGCCGGGCAAGCTGCGTCTCCTTGAAGTTGGCGACGATGTAGAGCTTGTCCATCGGCACGATGACGGCAAGCTTCTGGCCGGGGCTGACGAGATCGCCCTGCTCCACGGAACGGTTGCCGACGACACCGTCATAAGGCGCCTTGAGCACGGTGAAGGAAAGATCCCGCAGGGCCTTGTCGTGGCTGAGCTGCAAGGATGCGAGCGTGCTTGCCGATTCGGCGCGCTGCGCCTGCAGCACGCCGATATTGGCCTGCGCCGCGGCGATCTGCGCGTCGGCGCCGACAAGGGCTGCGTCGGCCTGCTGGACTGCCGTCTGGGCGTCATCCAGTTGCGCCTGCGTGCCGACATGCGTCTTGAGCAGCTGCGAGGCGCGCGCCGCGACTTTGGCCGCATTGTCGGCGGAGGCCCGGTCGGCGACCTTCTGCGCCTGGGCCTGCTGCAACGAGGCGCGCGCCGCCTCGGTCTGGGCGTCGATACGGTCGAGCGTCTTGCTCAACGTGGCCATCTGCGCCTCGGCCTGGGCGACAGCTATTTTATAGTCGCCATCGTCAACGACGAGCAGTGGGTCGCCGGCTTTGACCAGCTGGTTCTCGCTGACCTTGACCTGATCGACATAGCCGGAAATCTTGGGCGATATGAACGCCATATCGGCCTGTACATAGGCGTCGTCCGTCGAGATCATGAAGCGGCCCGTGGTCCAGTAATCGTAACCATACCAGGCGCCGGCACCCAGCAAGGCAACGCCGATGACCGGCAGCAAAAAGGAGCGCACCGAGCGTTTCTTCTTGGCCGGAGCCTGTGTCGACGGCGGCGATACCGCGGGCTGGACGGGTATTTCAGGTGCTTCCGTCGCCGGCGCGACCTTGGCGTTGGGGAAGGGACGGACTTCGGCTGATGTTGGCGCGTTCGAGGACATGACATCTCTCTAATGTAATAGTACTGAACCGTTCGGTTCGATCAGGACGTTGACATAGCGCGTAAAGAGGACCATATCAAGTGCAATCGAACCGGATGGTTCGAATTATTTTCGAGGTGTGACCTTTATGGCCGAGACTCTGCGCAACGCCGAAACCGACCAGTGTGGCGATTTGCTGGACAGCTTGCGCCGTGGTCGCCCGGCGGCAGGGCAGGACCCGGTCAAGCGTAGCCAGATCATCGATGGCGCCCGGCGTGTCTTCATCGACAAGGGCTTCGAAGCGGCGTCGATGAACGACATCACCCGCGAGGCCGGTGTCTCCAAGGGCACGATCTATGTCTACTTCGCCAACAAGGAAGAGCTGTTCGAAGCGCTGATCGAGGAAGAGCGCGGCAGCATCTTCAAGAACATGTACGACATGCTGGAGAAATCCGACGACCTTCGCCAGACACTGGTGAAGTTCGGCAAGGTGCTGGCGCTCAAGATCACATCAGCCAAGGTCATCCAGGCACAGCGTACCGTGATCGGCGCATCCGACCGGATTCCCGACATGGGCGCGCGTTTTTACGAACGTGGACCCAAGCGCGGTCACGACAAGGTCGTGGCCTTTCTCAATGCTGCCATCGAGCGCGGCCTGTTGCGGATCGATGATGTCGATCTCGCCGCCTATCAGTTCACTGAACTGTGCCTGGCCAGTCTGTTCCGCCAGTGCATCTTCGCCTACCGAACCAAGGCCCCGTCGCAGGACGAGATCGACCACATCGTCACGTCAGGCGTCAGCATGTTCCTGAAGGCTTACGGCACCGAAAGGCTCGTGGCGGAAGAAAGCCATCAAACGATTGCCATCGAGGCCAAGCCTTAGCTTTTTGTTTCCGCGCAATTCCTAAGGGAAGGCCCTATGCGCTTTGGGAATTGTTCTACCCGCCGTTGGCCGCAAGCACTATCGCGGCCTGCAATTCCTGCAGGCCCTCGGCCTTTTCCGAAGATGTCGCCAGAACGAACGGAAACGCTGCCGGCCGCTTCTTGATCTTTGCCAGCGTCTCCTCGATCAGCCGCGGCACGCCGGCAGCCTTGATCTTGTCGGTCTTGGTCAGCACGATCTGATAGGACACTGCCGCCTTGTCGAGCAGCGACAGCACTTCATCGTCCTTGGCCTTGATGCCGTGGCGGGCATCGATCAGCACATAGACCCGCTTCAGCGTGACGCGACCCTTGAGATAGTCGAAAACCAGCTTGGTCCACTCGTCGACCTTCTCCTTCGGCGCCGTAGCGTAGCCATAGCCCGGCATGTCGACCAGCGCCAAGGGCGGCAGGTCGGCGCCCTCGCCCGAAAAACCGTCCGGTACGAAATAATTGAGCTCCTGCGTGCGCCCCGGCGTGTTGGAGGTACGCGCCAGTCCCTTCTGATTGACCAGCGCGTTGATCAGCGACGACTTGCCGACATTCGAGCGGCCGGCAAAAGCGATTTCCGGCGGTCCTTCCGGCGGCAGGAACTTCATGGCCGGCACGCCACGAATGAATACCCACCCCCGTGTAAACAGGTCGGTGCCGATCGTGCTGCTGTTTAGAGCGTTCAAGCTGCTGCCTCCAGAAGAGAAATATTGGCACCCCGGATAGCATCGAGGTTGCGGCTGATCTTGTCCACCGGCCAGTCCCACCAGGCCACCGCCAGCAGCCGCCTGATCGTCCGGTCGTCGAAACGCATCTTCACCACCTTGGCCGCATTGCCTGCGACGATCGCATAGGACGGCACGTCGTGCGTGACCACCGACTTCGCGGCAATGACGGCGCCATGGCCGATCGTAACGCCGGGCAGGATCACCGCCTCCATGCCGATCCAAACGTCGTTGCCAACGATTGTGTCGCCGCGCACTTCCTTGGACCAGGTCGCCGGGTCAAAACCCTTCTCCCAACCATGGCCGAAAATATTGAACGGGTAGGTCGAAAAGCCGGACATGGCGTGGTTAGCGCCGTTCATGATGAAGCGTGCGCCTTCGGCGATGGCGCAGAACCTGCCGATGATGAGCTTGTCGCCAATGAAGGGATAATGATGCAGCACGCATTTCTCGGCGAATTTGTCCGGCCCATCGGGATCGTCATAATAGGTGAAGTCGCCGATCTCGATGTTCGGCGCGCTCACCAGTCCCTTGAGGAACCCGACACGCGTGTGCATCGGGATCGGGTGCTTGATGTTGGGGTTGGGTCCGTCCATGTCGAGATCCGTAAAAAAAAAGGCCGCCAGGCGCATCCGAAATCCGCATGCGCCTGTCCAAAATAGCCTGATCCGCCCTATAGCACCAATCGGCTGACGAGCGAGCTTTCGATGGCGGCTTTGCTCATTTGCTGTCGCCATAGGCCAAGGTCGACGACAGCGCCGCCAAGAAGCGATCTCCTGGAGCAGTCGGCGTCGACAAGCCAAACCCTACAGATCTTCGAGTCCAAGCAAAAGAACCGGGGCCCCGTGGAGGCCGACAGGACCCCGGTCTGCCTACGGCCTCCCAAACACCGGCACCCTTGCGCCGGAAGCCGTCTTGGCAAGGGTATCTTGCCGCCGTCGCGAAAACACGGTGGCCGCAATCCATGGCCTGTGCAAAGGCGTGCCGAAGCGCATGCCGCAGGGAATGGCAAAGCGCAGTTACGAGGTGCGTCAGGCCAAAGTTTCGCCGCAGATTGGAAATCGGTTGGAATGGGATGCCTCGCCGACAAAAAAGCCCCGGGCAATGAACTGACCGGGGCTTTTGATTTCGCGTAGGCAACGCCTGCTATTCTGCCGGCGACGGTTTCTTTCGGAACAGCGCAACCAGATTGTCCCACAGCTCGATCTTGGCGCCCTGGCGCTTCATGATCACGCCCTGCTGGAGGATCGACAGCGTGTTGTTCCAGGCCCAGTAGATGACGAGGCCGGCCGGGAAACCCGCCATCATGAAGGTGAAGATGACCGGCATCCAGGTGAAGATCGCGGCCTGCGTCGGATCCGGCGGCGTCGGGTTCATGCGCATCTGCAGGAACATGGTGACGCCCATGATCAGCGGCCAGACACCGATCATCAGCATGTGCGGCAGCGTGAGCGGAACGAGGCCGAACAGGTTGAAGATCGAGGTCGGATCGGGTGCCGCCAGATCCTGGATCCAGCCGAAGAACGGCGCGTGCCGCATCTCGATGGTGATGTAGAGCACCTTGTAGAGCGAGAAGAAGACCGGGATCTGCAGCGCCACCGGCCAGCAGCCGGCGAGCGGATTGATCTTCTCGGTCTTGTACAGCTCCATCATCGCCTGCTGCTGCTTCATCTTGTCGTCCGCGTATTTCTCGCGGATTTCGAGCATTTTCGGCTGCACCTTTTTCATGTTCGCCATCGACGCATAGGACTTGTTGGCGAGCGGGAAGAAGATGGCTTTGACGATGACGGTGGTGGCGAGGATCGCCAGGCCGAAATTGCCGAAGAATTTGTAGAGCGTGTCGATCAGCCAGAACATCGGCTTGGTGATGAAGTGGAACCAGCCCCAGTCGATCAACAGGTCGAACCGCTTGATGTGACGGTCTTCCGCATAGGCGTTGATCTTGGCGACTTCCTTGGCGCCGGCGAAGATTTCGCTCTCCACCGTCGCCGACTGACCGGCATCGACAGTGATCGGATCGGTCAGGAAGTCAGACTGGTAGCGATGGCGGCCGTCCTCGAAATAGGCGTAGCGCGGCTGGAACGGCTGCTTCTCCGTCGGCACCAGCGTCACCGCCCAGTATTTGTCGGTGATGCCAAGCCAGCCATCGGTCGACTTGCCCGGCGTGGCCTGCTTGTCCTTTTCGATGGACGCGTATTTGTGTTCCTGGAGGCCTTCGGTGCCGGTGAAGCCGATCAGGCCCTCATGCAGCACATAGGTGCTGGCGACGAGCGGCTTGTCGAACCGGGTGACGCGGCCGTAATTGGACAGCGAGACGGCAGCCGTGCCCGCATTCTGCACCGTGTCGGAAACCGTGAACATGTAGTTGGTGTCGACGGAAAAGGTGCGCTTGAAGGTCAGGCCCTTGTCGTTCGAATAGGTCAGGGTGACCGGCGTCGCCGGCGTCAGCGTCGCATTGCCGTCGACGGCCCATACCGTCTCCGGACCAGGCACCGCGCCGGTCTTGTCATTACCGACGAAGCCGATCTCGGCATAATAGCCATTGGGGAGTGCCGCCGGGTTGAGCAGGCTGATCTCGGGCGAGTTCTTGTCGACCGTCTCGGTGTAGTGCTTGAGCTTGAGGTCGTCGAGACGGGCGCCGGTCAGGTTGATCGAACCCTCGAGGCTCGGCGTATCGATCTTGGCGCGGGTCGTCGTGGCCAGCGCCTGTTCGCGACCGGCCGGCGTCACGGCATCGGTGCCGGGTGCGTTCGGAATGGCGCCAGGAGCAGCGGGCGTTCCGGTGTCGGTGCCGGGATTGGTGCCCTGGGCGGCCTTCTTCTGCTCCTCGATGCGCTGCTGTTCGACGCGCGCCGCCTCGCGCTGCTGCTCGCTGCGCGGCAACACGTAAAAATATTGCCATACGGCCAGGATCAGCACCGACAATGCGATGGTGATGAAGAAATTCCGGTTGTTTTCCATCGAAAGCCCTTGGCCTATCGTGTTCCGCGCAGTCGGCGGGAGAGTTCGGCCTTCAACTGGCCGAACGGAATGGTAAGCACGTCTTCGCGCCCGACGATGACATAGTCATTGCCAGGCGCCATGTCACATGCAGCGTGTGTACGGACGGCTTCTCGCAGCCGCCGCCGGACGCGGTTGCGGATAACCGCATTGCCGACCTTCTTGGTGACCGTGTAACCGACGCGCGGCGACAGGCCGTCGCCGCGGTCGAGAACTTCAACGAGAAAAAGCCGCCCACGTCGCTTTTCACCACGACGGACGGCCAGGAATTCCGCGCGCTTCAGAAGCCGCTGGGGATTTGGTCCCACTGGCTTGCCGGTTGCGGGCAACGATCTCGTCTTCCGTTCAGGCGCTGAGCCGCTTGCGGCCGCGATTGCGGCGAGCTGCGACGACGCCGCGACCACCCTTGGTGGCCATGCGGGCACGGAAGCCGTGCCGACGTTTGCGGACGAGTTTGGACGGTTGGTAGGTACGCTTCATTTGTTTTAATACCGCGGGGTGCGGCCCTTCTTGATTCTGTCACTGTGTAACAGGAGCTTTGCCGGGCCGGCTTTGGCGCGATCGAAACCGCGCCGGGACGAATGGCCCGAGCGTGTGCGGGCTTATAGAAAGAAGGCTTTTGGAAGTCAATCCGGCGTCGTCGGGCCGAAACCCCGGCGTCGTCCAGGCCGGTTTATGTTTCCGACCAAGGATGAAATTGGCAAGAAAGCCGTAATCGCCTAATCTGCGTTGATCAAGTGATTGTGAAGACATGGACCGCATGAGCGAAACCATACAAGCGCAGGAAGGGACCGGCACGGCCGAACCCACCATCGTGCGCACGGTGCCGCTGTCGCGCGGCCTGTCGACCAAGCTGCTGCTGCTGACCATCGTTTTCGTGCTGCTGGCCGAAGTGCTGATCTTCCTGCCCTGGATCGCCAGCTACCGGCTGAACTGGCTGAAGGAGCGGCTGAGCACGGCGGCGGCGGTGTCGATCGTGCTGGTGCAGGGTGAGCCCACCTCGCTGTCACGCACGGCCCAGAACGACGTGCTGATGGCGATCGGCGCCAAGGCGATCGCGGTGCGTGACGGTGGCGTCTCGCGGCTGCTGGTGGTGGCCGAAATGCCGCCGAAGGTCGACGAACACATCGATATCGCCGGCATCGGCATGATCAAGGGCATGACCGGTGCACTCGACACGCTGTTTTTCGGCGGCGACCGGATGCTGCGCGTTTTCGGGCCTGTCGGTGACTCGGACAAGGAGTTCGAGCTGATCATGCCCGATAACAGCCTGCGCAATGCGATGCTGCGATACTCGCGCAACGTCGCCTTCGTCTCGCTGCTGATCTCGCTGTTCACCGCAATGCTGGTCTATGCCGCGATCGACCTGATCATGATCGGGCCGATCCGGACCATGACGCGCTCGATGCTGTCCTTTTCGGAAGCCCCCGACGATCCCGGGCGCATCATCCACCCGGCCGCCCGCGCCGACGAGATCGGCGTTGCCGAGCGCGAACTGTCGCAGATGCAGGAACGGCTGCAAAAGATGCTCTCCGAGCAGAAGCACCTTGCCGACCTCGGCCTTGCCGTCTCCAAGATCAACCATGACATGCGCAATATCCTGGCCTCGGCGCAGCTGATGTCGGACCGCCTGCGCCAGGTCAAGGACCCGACCGTGCAGGCCTTCGCGCCGAAACTGCTGCGCGCGCTCGACCGAGCCGTCTCCTATTCCGAAGGCGTGCTCGCCTATGGCCGCACGCAGGAGCCGCCACCGGCGCGCCGACGCTTGAGGCTGCGCCAGCTGGTCGAGGACGTGCACGGCCTGCTCGACATCGGGCAGGGCATCGAGTTCGTCAATTCCGTCGAGCCGACCTTCGAGGTGGACGCCGATTCCGATCAGCTGTTCCGCGTGCTCACCAATCTGTGCCGGAATTCCGTGCAGGCGATGGCTGCAGACAGTGAAAGCGCCCTGGTGCGCCGCCTGGCCGTGTCGGCCGTGCGCCTGGGCAGCGTCAGCCGCATCGCCGTCAGCGACACCGGACCGGGCCTGCCGCCCAAGGCGCGGGAGAACCTGTTCGCGGCGTTCCGCGGCTCGGCCCGCAGCGGCGGCACCGGCCTTGGACTGGCGATCGCGCACGAACTCATCCGGGCGCATGGCGGCACGGTGGAGCTGGTCGAGAGCATTGGCGGGCGCACCACATTCGCGGTCACCATTCCCGACCAGCCGGCACGGCTCGACCAGGCCCGCAGCAACGGCCTGCGCCGCCCGGCATGACGGATCGGCGCTGTTTTGCCCCGGCGACCGATCTTTCCTCCTTTCCTTGCAGAAACATGTCACCCGAAGGCGTCTCCGGCTTTGGGCGGACGTGATGCATCGGAAGCGCATCACTTGTGGCCGCCCGGACACGATGCGCTTTGGTGGTTTTGAGGCGCTGGGAAACGGGCCATCATTGCCGGATGACACGCCTGCGACAAAACTTTTGCCGGATCGGCTTGCTTTTCCGAAATTCAGTCGCTAGGGAACACGTCTCGTCGCGGCCGGTCGTTCACGATCGGATCGCGGGGCCATGGAAAGCATGGCCTGTTGCGCGCCCGTAGCTCAGCTGGATAGAGCACCAGACTACGAATCTGGGGGTCAGGAGTTCGAATCTCTTCGGGCGCGCCATTTGACTCTAAATCGTCCTGATTTGCGAACGCCATTTGTCCCCGCCGAAATGCCAGAGCGTTCGACGCCACCAGCGGGCGGTACCTCCGGGGTGCGGTAGATGAAGGTCATCAGGCCGATGCCGACGATGGCCAGGACCGAAACGGCAATGGCCCCGGCGGTCACCCCGAATGTCGTTGCGATTGCCGGCAGCAGCATGAGAGCGATAGCGATGCCCGCTGGCTACGAGTTGATGTAGATGGCCATGGCGGTTGCGATTTCCCGGCCGGCAAACCAGTCGGCGACCATCTTGGTCATCAGGACGTTCAGGAGAACGCCGCCAGTGCCGCTTATCAATCGGCCGCCGACCTGCAGGCTCCAGAACGGCGATGCCGCCATCAGCATTTCACCCGCCAGCATCATCAGGAGCCCGGCAAGAACGGTCGCCTTATCGCCATAGCGCTGGCCGATGGTCGCGCCAGGCAGGGCCAATGCGACTCCCGGTGCAAGATAGGCCGATTAGAATGCCGATGTCGGCCAGGCTCGCTCCGACGCTATCGCTGATAAGAGGCGCGACGGCGCCGACGCTCTGAAACCGAAACGCCATTGCGGCGCGGGCGACAAACAGGACAGCAAGGATCGTCCAGCGACGGCGCACGGTTCGCCGTTATGTTTGTTCCGAACTATTCAGGCCTGATGTTCTGATTCAATCGAAAGAAATTGGTCGGGTCGTATTGCTTCTTGATAGAAGCGAGGCGCGCATAATTGGCGCCGTAGGCATCACGCACGCGCTCGTCACCCTCATCACCGAGATTGTTGGCATAGACGCCACCGGTCGAGAATGGTCTGACCGCATTCCACAGGTCGCGCGCCCAGCGGGTATTTGCCTCGTCATCGGCCAGATCGTCCCAGATCGCGATCGGGAAGCAGTCAAAGGCCGCATCGCGATTGGCGTAGGACGAGTGCGATGCGGGCATGCGAGCGATCGCGCCGCCGACCTGCTGGAAAACCAACAGGGAGGAGCGATTGGGAGCCCGCGCGTAAGCGTCGAGCAGGGCCTCGATCGCGCCATCGCTGATCTCGCGCATGAACTGCGCTTTCCAGTAATAGCGTCGCCCGCGTGGAAAGAGGCTGTCGGCCGCCGATTGGATCTGAAGATAAGGAATGGCTTGAAGGCGACTGTCGATGGGGGATCCGAACTTCATCAGCGGTGCGATGACTGGTTCGCCCGCTTCGGGCGACCCGACATAGCAAGCCGAGATGCTGAAGGCACGCTCGCCCGAGGGCAGCGTGACGAGCGCGGCATCGACGCTCACCTCGTCCGGGGCGTCGCGGGAGAATCCATCGTAAAACCGCATGGCCTCGCGCGCATGATCGTAATCGTGAAGCACCGAGCCCACGAGAAGGTTCGGGCTAAGCGGGTGCAGCCGGTATTCGAACGTCGTCACGATGCCGAAATTGCCCCCGCCCCCTCGCAAGGCCCAGAACAGTTCGGGATACTCGCTGGCGCTTGTTCGCAACAGCCGTCCGTCGGCCGTGACAATTTCAGCCGCGATCAAATTATCGCAACTCAGGCCGTGCTTTCGTCCGAGCTTGCCGAAGCCTCCACCCAGCGTGAGGCCGGCAATACCAGTGTCGCTGTTGACGCCCATGGTCGTCGCAAGGCCGTGGGCCAGCGTGGCTGCGTCGAACTCGCCGAGGGTCAGACCAGCTTCGGCCCTGGCAATGCGACGCCCAGGATCGACTGCGATCTTCTTCATGCGTGATAGATCGATCACCATCCCATCGTCGCAGACGGACAGACCGGCGACGTTGTGGCCGCCGCTGCGTACCGCCACGAGACAGCCTTGTGACCTGGCATAGGTCACGGCATGGACGACGTCGGCGGGATCGGCGCAAAAGACAATTGCAGCAGGGTGTTTGTCGATCGCCCCGTTCCAGACTCCGCGTGCTTGGTCGTAGGTAGCGTCCGTCGGCAACACCAGTTCGCCCCGCAAGCCTTGCCGGAGCAGTTCAATCGCCGCACTCGGAGAATGGGATCGGCCCAATAGCGCCTCGGTCTGTCGCGGAATCTCCATCGGTATCGCCCTCGGTTCTGGCAGGACTATGATCTCACAGAGACGCAACCTTCTGCAAAAGCGAAATTCTTAGCTGCTAGGTGAGAGGAACTCATCTACACTGCCGGCATGAGAAACTGCCCGCCTCTCCGCGCCTTGCACGCCTTCGAGGCCGTCGCTCGGAACGGCAGCTTCAAAGCCGCAGCGGCGGAACTCGGCGTGACGCCGACAGCGATCAGCCACCACGTCCGCTTGTTGGAAGAGATATGCGGTCGCAAGCTGTTCCAGCGCCGACCGCGCCCGCTCGTGTTGACGGGTGCGGGAACGCGACTGTTTCCTATACTCCGCAACGGCTTTGATCTTCTCTCCGGCTCCCTTGCCGCAGTCGCCGAGCCAGATTTTCAAGCGCCATTGCGGGTGACAAGCCCGAACGCTTTCGCGAGTCGATGGCTGGTGCCTCGATTGCCTAAATGGCGAGAGGCCAACCCGGCCGTACCACTGGATATCATCGGGACGGACGCAGTACTCGATTTACGCGCCGGCGCCGCAGATGTGGCGATCCGCTACACACGTCGCTCGCCTTTGGGCTTTGCCGCGCAGGAGATATGCCGTGATTCCTTCTTTCCCATATGCAGTCCCCGATTATTGGCAAGCGACGGGCGAACGATTGAGCGTGCTGCTGATCTCCTGCGTTATCCGTTGATCCATTTCGACTGGATGAACCGGGATCCGGACGCTCCCACTTGGCCCCGGTGGCTAGCGACGGCCCGTTCAATCGATCCAGACCTAATCCCGCACAAAGCTTGGGATTTGAGCTTCCGCGAGGAACTGCATGCGATCGATGCGGTTGTCGCCGGGCAAGGCATTGCGATCTGTAGTGATGTCGTGGTTGGCCGTGAACTGGAAAACGGCTCGCTCGTCAAAGCGCATCAATTATCCTTGCCGGGCTACAGTTTTTATATCGTATGGATGCCCCACAGTCCGAGATCCGCGGTGATAGAGTCCTTCCTGGCGTGGATGAGAACCGTCGCATGAGACTGTCGAATCTGGGATGAGCCGCGCCAAGCTTGGCTCTCAAGAGGATGGGGCCATGGCAGCGAAGACGCCCAACAGATTTTCTTCCAGCCGTTTGACGGCGTGGGAGGAAGCGGCCGGAAACCCGCCGTGATTTCAGCAAGTTCCGGTCTGCTTCCGAGTGTCACTTTGGAGGGCAATCGCGTAGACATAGTTCTCATCATCACCTGTGATGGCGCGCCAAATTCATCCATGGACTATGGTTCGTTGATTGCGACAGTGCGGGACAGGCGGAAACCCGCGGAGCCTGATTTGACCATGCCTTCTTCCACCATCAAGCGCGCCTTAATCACCGGGGCAGGTGCGGCCGACGGCATCGGCTTTGCCATTGCCCGGCAACTCGGCCGTGCCGGCCACGCGGTTTTCCTCACCGGCGCCAGTGCGCGTGTGCTCGATCGCGCCGCCGAGCTTAGTGCCGAAGGCATCGATGCGAACGCCGCAATTGCCGATCTCACCAAAGCCGCCGATGTCGCGCGGCTGCGGGCGGATGTCGGCACGGTCGATATACTGGTCAACAATGCCGGCATGGGCTCGCTGGCATCGCCATCGGTCGACAAGGCGTTTCTAGCCATGACCGAGGCCGACTGGGATCAGGGGATCGACGTCAGCTTGAAGACCGCGTTTCTGGTCACCCGTGCGTTCCTGCCGGCGATGGTCGAAGCGGGCTACGGGCGCATCGTCAATGTGACATCGGTCACCGGGCCGCTGGTGTCTTTCGAAGGCACATCAGCCTATTCCGCCGCCAAGGCCGGCATGGTCGGCCTGACGCGCACGCTGGCGCTGGAAGTGGCGAAAAGCGGCATTACGGCCAACGCCGTGGCCCCCGGCTGGATCGAAACGGGTTCGTCGAGCGAGATGGAGCGGCAAGCTGCCCTGCATACGCCGCCGGCGCGAGCCGGGCGACCCGACGAAGTGGCCGCAGCGGTGATGTTCCTGGCCTCGGAACGCGCCAGCTATGTCAACGGCGCCCTGCTGGTGGTCGACGGCGGCAACAGCCTGCAGGAGCGCAAGGGCTGAACGTCGATCGGCACATCCGCCAATCGGCGGGAACCAAACCGCTCAGCAGCGGTTTTCCCATGAAGGGACCGCAAACCTCAAGGGTGCGGAATAATGCACGACCATCTGGAACTGGAACTGGCGAGAGCCAGGCAGCGCGTCAAGCGGGCGGAAGTCTTTCTCAAGCGAGCGAACGAGATGCTGGACGAGGAGCGTGGCGTTGGCATCAGCCTTGCCCTGTGCTGCCGGATCAGATCCGAGCAAAAAAATGTGGCTGAAGCGCGCTCGCGCCTCCGCCAGATTGATCCCACCACACACTGATCATTCTCGCGGCGCGCATCGGTAGCGTCCAGGTGGTTCCTCACGACGCCTTAGCGAGAAAATTCCGATAGTCCGACTTGGCCTGCAGCAGGCGCAGCACATTGTCGCGCGATCCGCGCACATGGGCGCGCGCCAATGTGCCGGCGCGGCCGGCGTCGCCGGCGCAGATGGCGTCGACGATTTCGGTGTGCTCGTCGCGGGCAATCTTCCATTCGTCCAGCCACAGCAGCTCGGTCCAGACATAGTGCTGGCACTTGTCGAGGATGCCGCACAGCATGCCGTGCAGCATCACGTTGCCGCTGATTTCGGCGATGACGCGGTGCAGGTCGATGCCGACTTCCAGCTCCTGGAATTTTTCCCTGTTGGTGCATTCCGGAATGGCGGCCAGCCGCTCGCATTCGGCCAGCATCGCGCGCAGCCGCGCCTTGTCCTGTTCCGTAGCAGCGGTTGCTGCCAGTTCCGTCGCATGGCCATCGAGCAGTTCGCGGATGTCGAAGGCCTCGCGGAACATGTTGATGTCGAATTCGGTGACGACATAGCCCTGGCGGGGCCTGCCGGTGACCAGCCCATCGCGCTCGAGGCGGTTGAAGGCCTCGCGCACCGGCGTACGGCTGACACTGAGCTTCACGGCGATGTCGTTTTCGGTGACGCGCGAGCCCGGCGGAATCTGGCCGGTCACGATCATCGCCTTGAGCGAGGAATAGACCGAGTCGCGCAGCGTATCTTTGGTTTCCTTGGCCAAGATTCCCTTCCCACTTCTCCGGTCTTTCAGCCGGAACACGCATAGCTGTAGCCGCAGTCGGCGTAATTTGCCACGCCCGGCGAGGCCCGTCCCCCGCCACTTTGTCCGGCACGAAACGCGTTCATCCGATCGCGCCGGTCGGTGTTGACAAGATCGACCGCTAGGCTACACTCAAAATTGTATACAAGATAGCATGCGAAATCAAAAACAAATGGGAACACCGGTTGGAGAGCCGAAAATGAACAGGACAAGAAGCGTTAGCGTTGTTGCGGTTGCCGGCCTCATGGCCTCGCTCGCTGCCCCCGCAATGGCGGGCGACACCATCACCGTCGCCTCATGGGGCGGCACCTATCAGGAGGCGCAGGCCAAGGCGTTCTTCAAGCCGACCGCCGATGCGCTCGGCATCACGATCAAGGAAGACACCACCAACGGCCTCGACGACGTGCGGCTGCAGGTGACCGGCAATGCGGTGAAATGGGACATCACCGAACTCGGCGCCGACGAATGCGCGCGCGGTTCGAAGGAAGGGCTGTTCGAGAAGCTCGATTACGGCATCATCGACAAGAGCGGCATCAACCCGAAGCTCGTCCATGACGACTGGGTAGGCATTTCCTACACGTCGGTCGTGCTCATCTACCGGACCGATGTTTTCGGCGACAAAGGTCCGAAGACATGGGCCGATTTCTGGAACGTCGAGAAATTCCCGGGACGGCGCGCGCTGAGCGGCAGCCAGGCGACGGAAACGCTGAGCGTTGCCGCACTTGCCGAGGGCGTTCCGATCGACAAGGTCTATCCGGTCGATATCGACGGCGCCTTGAAATCGGTCGACAAGATCCGCAGCCATGTCGACGCCTGGTGGACCTCCGGCGCCCAGGCCATGCAGCTGGTCAAGGACGGCGAAGTCGACATGGCGAGCATCTGGAACGGCCGCGCCGGCACCTTGAAGAAGGAAGGCGCGCCGGTCAGCTTCTCCTTCGACCAGGGTGTGCTGACCGCCGACTGCATGGTCATTCCCAAGGGCGCTAAGAACAAGGAGGCGGCGATGAAGGCGCTGGCGATGTTCGTCAGCCCGCAATTGCAGGCCAATCTGCCGCTCTATGTCGACAATGGGCCAGCGAACGAAAAGGCCTTCGAGACCGGCAAGATCCCGCCGGACCGGATCAAGGACATCAATTCGTCGCCCGAAAACGTCAAGAAGCAGGTGCTGCAGGATCCCGAGTTCTGGCGCGACAATCTGGTCGAGGCGACGGAAAAGTTCAACAATCTGGTCCAGCAATAGGCCGCAGCCCAAACCACGGCAGGGCGGCGCCTCGCCCTGCTTCTGCCGCCCCTGCTTAGGAGACGATGATCTTGTCCATTGCGCCATCCGCGCTGCCGATCGGCATGCGCCGGATCGAGAAACGATTTGGCAGCGTGTCGGTGCTGCGTGACCTCAACCTTGATGTCGAGGCCGGCGAATTCCTGACGCTGCTCGGGCCTTCCGGCTCCGGCAAGACGACGCTGCTGATGATCCTGGCCGGCTTCGTGCGGGCCAATGCCGGCTCGATCAGGGTCGGCGATGACGAGATCATCACCACGCCGCCGCACAAGCGCAACATCGGCATGGTGTTCCAGAACTACGCGCTGTTTCCGCATATGAACGTCTTTCACAACATCGCCTTTCCGCTGAAGCAGCGCGGCGTCGCTGCCGCCGAGACGGCCGAGCGCGTCGAGAAGGCGCTCGATCTGGTGAAATTGCAGGGCCTGGGTGAGCGCCGGGTCGACCAGCTTTCCGGCGGCCAGCGCCAGCGCGTGGCGCTGGCGCGCGCCATCGTGTTCGAGCCGCGCATCGTGCTGATGGACGAACCCCTGTCGGCGCTCGACAAGGGCCTGCGCGAGCATATGCAGATCGAGCTGCGTGCCCTTCACCGGCGGCTTGGCATGACCACGGTCTATGTCACGCACGACCAGCGCGAAGCGATCACCATGTCGGATCGCATCGCCGTCATGAACGGCGGACGCATCGAACAGCTCGACAAACCCGAAACCCTCTACGCCACGCCGCGGACGCGGTTTGTAGCCGGCTTCATCGGCGAATCGAATTTCATTCCGGTCGAGTGCCGCAATGGGTCGGTCTGGTACGAGGACAGACGAATCCACACCGCAGCGCCGGCGCCTGCATCGGGCCTGCACCTGATGGTGGTGCGGCCGGAAAAGCTGCGGCTGCTGGCAAACGCCGAACCGCAAAGCGGCGTCAATGTACTCGACGCGACGCTCAGTGACATCATCTACCAGGGCGACAGCTTCGTCTGCTACGCGGCGCTGCGCGACGGTCGCCAGCTGACGCTGCGCGACTATTGCCGCAGCGACGTGCTGGCCAGAATGCCGGCTCCCGGCCAGCCGATCAGTCTCGGCCTCGATGCGCAGGACACGATCCTGGTGGCGGCCGAGCGATGAGCGCGCAATCCGTCCTTCTGAACGAGACTGCGGGCGGCCCCGGTCGGGACCTCAACGCGCAAGCGCTGCGCGCCGATGCGCGGCGCGAGCAGCTCCGGCTGCTGGCGCTGCTGTCACCCAGCCTGTTCCTGGTCTTCGCCATCATCATCGTGCCGATCGGCTGGCTGTTCTGGTTGTCGCTGTTCGACGAGGCCGGCGCCTTCAGCGCCGCCAACTATGCGCGCTTCTTCGAGCAGGCCTCCTACATCAAGACCTTCGTCACCACCTTCAAGGTCGCCTTCATCGTCACCGGCGCCTGTGTCCTGCTTGGCTATCCCCTGGCCTACATGCTGTCGCAACTGCCGCGCCGGGCGGCGTCGATCTGCCTGATCTTCGTCATCTTGCCGTTCTGGACATCGGTGCTGGTGCGCACCTATGCCTGGCTGGTGATCCTGCAGCGCAAGGGGCTGATCAACAGCTGGCTTATCGACCTCGGCGTCATCAGCCAACCGCTGTCGCTCGCCAACAATCTGTCGGGCGTGGTCATCGGCATGACGCATATCTTGCTGCCGTTCCTGGTGCTGCCGCTCTACGCCTCGATGAAGACGATCGACACCGATTGCCTGCGCGCCGGCATGAACCTCGGCGCCGGTCCGGTCGCCACCTTCCGGCAGATCTTCTTTCCGCTGTCGCTTCCAGGACTCGCCTCGGGCGTGGTCATCGTTTTCGTGCTGTGCCTGGGCTTCTTCGTCACCCCTGCGCTGATGGGCGGCGGCAAGGTGATCATGTGGGCAATGCGCATGGAACAGACCACCAGCCTCTATTCCAACTGGGGGGCGGGTGCCGCGCTCGGCGTGGTGCTGCTGGTGGTTACACTGGCGCTTCTTGGCCTGTTCCAGTGGCTGCTCGGCGCGCGCGCCACCGGTGTGTGGAGTTCACGATGAGCGAGGACATCGGCCTGCCTATTTCGCACCGGCAACGCCTGTGGCTCTACTGCCTCGGCGGTCTCGTGCTGTTGTTCCTGATCGCGCCGTCGATCATCATCGTCATCATGTCGTTTTCGGATTCGACGCTGCTGCAATTCCCGCCGCAGCAATGGTCGCTGCGCTGGTACCAGACCTATTTCCAGTCGCTGGAGTGGCGAGACGCGACCATCGTTTCGGTCAAGGTGGCTGTCATGACCGTGTTCGTCGCGACACCGCTCGGCACCGCCGCAGCCTACGCGATCAACAGGGGCACGCTGCGCTTCAACGGCACCATCAATGCGCTGCTGACGGCGTCGCTGATCGTGCCGGTGATCCTGATCGGCATCGGCACCTTCTTCCTCTATGCGCGGATCGGGCTCAACAACACGCTGACCGGGCTGGTCATCGCGCATACGGTGCAGGCCTTGCCGCTGGTGGTGCTGACCGTGCTGTCGGGACTGCGCTCCTACGACATGAACCAGGAACGCGTGGCGCGCAGCCTTGGCGCCGGACGTGTCGCCGCGTTCTGGCAGGTGACCATGCCGCAGATCCGCTTCTCGATCATCTCTGGCGCGCTGTTTGCCTTCATCACCTCCTTCGACGAAGTGGTGGTTTCGCTGTTCATCTCGGGCGGCGAGACCACGACCTTGACGCGCCGCATGTTCAACGCGCTGCGCGACCAGATCGACCCGACGATCGCCGCCATCTCGACCTGCCTGATCGTGCTCTCGGTCGTGCTGTTGTCGGTTGCGCAGATCTTCGGGCGGCGGCATTGATTCAGATGACCAATTCGAAGAAGTGACCAATTTGCAGAAGTGACTAGGGGATATCCAGACAGAATGCGTGATTTCCAGTTTCCCGGCCGCTCGCCGGTTCGTGCCACTGAGGCGGTTGCCGCAACGTCACATCCGCTTGCAACCCTTGCCGCCATCGAGATGCTGCGCTCCGGCGGCAATGCCATGGATGCCGCCGTCTGCGCCGCCGCGGTGCAGGCGGTGGTCGAACCGCAGTCGACCGGCATCGGCGGCGATTGTTTCGTGCTCTATAGCCCGGCAGGGCAAGGCAATGTGCTGGCCTTCAATGGTTCAGGCCGAGCGCCAGCCAAGGCGACGGTCGACTGGTATCTGGAAAAAGGCTTCGACCGCATCCCGCTGCAGGGCCCGCACGCGGTCACCGTGCCGGGCGCCGTCGATGCCTGGAGCCGCCTGCTCGAAGACTATGGCCGCAAGGGCCTTGCCGAAGCGCTGGCGCCGGCCATCCATTATGCCGAAAACGGCTATGTCGTGCATGACCGCGTCGCCGTCGACTGGGCCGAGCCGGAGACCGATCTTTCGGCCGACGAACATGCCGCGCGCATCTTCCTGCCGGGCGGCAAAGCGCCGAAGGCCGGCGACGTCCACCGCCAGCCGGAACTGGCGACCACCTTGCGCATCATCGCCACGCATGGCCGCGCCGGATTCTACGAAGGCGCCGTCGCCGACGATATCGTGCGCCGGCTCAACGAGTTGGGCGGCCTTCATTCGGCCGAGGATTTTGCCGCGACCAGAGGCGACTATGTGACGCCGGTCAGCACCTCCTATGGCGGTCATGACATCCACCAGATGCCACCGAACAATCAGGGGCTGACGGCGCTTTTGATGCTGAATTTGCTGTCGGGCTTCAAGCTTGGCGGGCTGGACCCCAACGGCGCCGAACGCCTGCATCTGGAGATCGAGGCCGGGCGGCTGGCCTATCGCGACCGCGACCGCTACGTCGGCGACCAGGATCATGTCCCGGTGCCGGTGAAAGAGCTTCTCTCCAGCGCCTATGCCGACCGGCTGCGCGCCGAGATCGACCGCGACCGCGCCATGACGCACCTGCCGCGCGTGGACCTGCCCGGCAGCGACACGGTCTACATCTCCATCGTCGACCGCGACCGCAACGCCGTCTCCTTCATCAACTCGACGTACTATTCGTTCGGCAGCGGCGTGGTCAGCCCGAAAACCGGCATCGTGCTGCAGAACCGCGGCTCGAGCTTCCGCCTCGATCCGACGCACCCGAACGCGATCGCGCCCGGCAAGCGGCCGATGCACACGATCATGCCGGGCATGGCGACGAAGAACGGCCGCGTCGTGATGCCGTTCGGCGTCATGGGCGGCGGCTATCAGCCGTTCGGCCATGTCCATCTGCTCACCAACATGCTCGACTTCGGCATGGACCCGCAGCAGGCGCTGGATGCCCCGCGGGTGTTCTACAATGACGATACAGTGGAGGCCGAACGCAACGTGCCCGCCGAAGCGATCGACGGTCTGCGCCGGCGCGGCCACCGCATCACCGAACCGCATCATCCGCTTGGTGGCGGACAGGTGGTGCTGATCGACTGGGAGAAAGGGACGCTGACCGGCGCCTCCGATCCGCGCAAGGATGGTTTGGCGCTTGGCTACTGAGGCGATCCGTTGTCCAATGGCGTATCCATATCGAGGCAAGCCCGTTAGCGGGGCTCCCGCCAATAGTCGTTCGAAATCCAACCGGTGATCATGACCAATATTGCAAATCCCAAAGACCTCTCCCGCCGTCTCGCCGCCGGCACCGATGATGCGCCGGCGATTTCGGCGCCCGACAGGGCGACGCTAACCCATGGCGGTTTGCGCGACCTGATCGCCGACACGGCGAAACAGCTGCATGCGCGCGGCATCGGCCGGGGCGACAGGGTGGCCATCGTGTTGCCGAACGGGCCCGAGATGGCCGCCGCCTTCGTCGCCGTGGCGGCCGCCGCCTCGACGGCGCCACTCAATCCCGCCTACCGGGTCGACGAGCTTGATTTCTACCTGACGGACATCGGCGCCAAGGCGATCCTTGTCGCCGAGGGCGAGACCGGACCGGCGGTGACGGTGGCCGAACGCCTCGGCATCGGCGTGCTGCGGCTTGTCGTGCAGCCCGACACACCGGCCGGCAGTTTTGCCATCGAGGGCCCAGCGATCGGACCGCCGGCAACGCCCGACATG
The DNA here is from genome assembly GCF_040323235.1 of Mesorhizobium sp. M0051. Classification (NCBI taxonomy): domain Bacteria; kingdom Pseudomonadati; phylum Pseudomonadota; class Alphaproteobacteria; order Hyphomicrobiales; family Phyllobacteriaceae; genus Mesorhizobium; species Mesorhizobium sp. M0051. Next base: position 141,189 of record NZ_JAMYUT010000009.1, on the reverse strand, counting down.
GCGCGGGATGATGACATCGCGCTGCTGTTGCATACCTCCGGCACAACATCACGTCCAAAACTGGTGCCGCTCAGCCATGCCAACATCGCGGCCTCGGCCGCCCATATTCGTGCGACGCTTGGCCTGACGGCCGATGACCGTTGCCTCAACATCATGCCGCTGTTCCACATTCACGGCCTGATCGCGGCCGTGCTGTCGTCGTTGGCATCAGGCGGCAGCATCTACTGCACGCCCGGCTTCAACGCGCTGCGCTTCTTCCAGTGGCTGGGCGAGGCGCGGCCGAGCTGGTACACGGCGGTGCCGACCATGCATCAGGCGATCCTGCCGCGCGCAGCGCGCAATGCCGAGGTGCTGGCAGCGGCGCGTCTGCGCTTCATCCGTTCGTCCTCGGCGTCGCTGCCGGCGCAAGTGATGGCCGAACTGGAAGCGACCTTCGGCTGCCCGGTGATCGAATCCTACGGGATGACCGAGGCCGCGCACCAAATGGCGTCGAACCGGCTGCCGCCGGGCCTGCGCAAGCCGGGTAGCGTCGGCGCCTCCGCCGGTCCGGACGTGGCCGTCATGGCTCCCGACGGGCGACTGCTCAAGGCCGGCGAGACCGGCGAGATCGTCATTCGCGGACCCAATGTGACGGATGGCTACGAGAAGAACCCGGATGCCAACGCCACGGCGTTCGCACATGGCTGGTTCCACACCGGCGACCAGGGCGTGCTGGACGATGACGGATATCTCAGGGTCACCGGACGGCTCAAGGAGATCATCAATCGCGGTGGCGAAAAGATCTCGCCGCTCGAGGTCGACGATGTGCTGATGGACCATCCGGCGGTGGCGCAGGTCGTCACCTTCGCCATGCCGCATGACAAGCTTGGCGACGAGGTGGCGGCGGCGGTTGTGCTGCGCGATGGTATCAGTGCTACCGAGGGCGACATCCGCACCTATGCCGCGACGCGGCTTGCCGATTTCAAGGTGCCGCGCAAAATCCTGATCCTGGACGAGATCCCCAAGGGCGCGACCGGCAAATTGCAGCGCATCGGCCTCGCCGCCAAACTCGGGCTTTGACGATGAAGATCACCATTTTCGGCGCCGGCGCGATCGGCGGCTATCTCGCGGCCAAGCTTGCCATCACTGGACGGACCGATCTTTCGATCGTCGCGCGCGGCGCCCATCTGGAAGCGATCAAGGCAAATGGCCTGCGCCTGATCGAGGATGGCCGGGAAATTTCGGTCCCCGTCCGGGCCGTCGCCAAGGCAGAGGAACTTGGCGCCCAGGACTATGTCGTGGTGGCACTGAAGGCTCACTCCCTCACCCCGGCCCTCGACCAGATCGCGCCGCTGCTCGGGGACCACACATCGGTCGTCACCATGCAGAACGGCGTGCCGTGGTGGTACTTCCATGGCGTTGGCGGGCCGCTCGAAGGCACCAGGCTGAACGCGGTCGATCCCGGCGGCGCAATCTGGCAGCGGATCGGGCCGCAGCGCGTCATCGGCTCGGTCGTCTACCCCGCCGTCGAAGTCGATGCGCCCGGGCTCATCCGCCATGTCGAGGGCAAGCGTTTCTCGCTTGGGGAACCGTCTGGCGAGCGCAGCGAGCGGGTTACGCTTCTGGCCGAGGAAATGGTCAAGGCCGGACTGCAGGTCCCGGTGCGCGACGACATACGCAGCGAGATCTGGGTCAAGCTGTGGGGCAATCTTTCCTTCAACCCGATCTCGGCGCTGACCGGCAGCACGCTGGCGGCGATCGTTGCCGACGACGGCACCCGCACGCTGGCCCGCACCATGATGCTGGAGGCGCAGGCGATAGGCGAAAGCCTCGGCGTGCGTTTCCCCATAGCGGTCGATCGGCGCATCAAGGGCGCCGGCGATGTCGGCGAACACAAGACCTCGATGCTGCAGGACCTCGAGCGCGGCCGGCCGATGGAGATCGACGCGCTGGTGGCCGCAGTCCAGGAACTTGGCCGGCTAACGGACAAGCCGACACCCACCATCGATGCCGTGCTGGCGCTGGTGCGGCGGCTGGCGGTGGAGCGCGGGTGTTATGGGTGAGGGGGAGCGGCGCGTCTAGGCTTGAAGCCGCTGCTCTGTCCCAATGATGTGCAGGGGCGCGCGCTGGTTGATGGCGGCATCCGCTGCAACGGCTAACGACCACTTTACTTTCGGAGCCGTTGCGATCGTCGACCAATACCGCCCAGCTCGGGACAGGCCGGCTTAGGCTCAACTCTCCTCAAGGTTCCGGGATCACTGGCTTGAAGTGCGATCATCGGCCGGTGGCGGGAACTGTCGGCCGACGTCCATGCTTACTTCGGTGACCAGTTTGCGGCGAAGGGCAATGGCGTAGTCGTTTGGCCCCTTCGGCGTTATGACGAAGGCTTGCGAACCGCCAATGACCGATTGGGCAAAGTAAGACGCCAACGGTTGATCGGGATTCTCATCTTGCGTTGGAATGGCGATCGCGTTGATCGTATACCCCTTGGCAATGGCGTTCAGCCTGCTCGGTTGAACAGGAAGCCCATCGTTGTTCTCGCCGTTGGAGGAGATGTCGATTACTTTCTTGGCCGCCTTTCCCGGAAACTGGTCGAGCAGAAGACTACCGACGTCAATAGCGGAGGAAACGGATGTTCCTCTTCGCCCTCTACGGGTAACGCCGGTATCGCCTTTCTTGCTGATCACCGACGCGGCCGCTCTGGCATCCTCCAGCCCGCAGATGCTTGTCCACGGCAGCACAATGCGTGTGTGCCCGGGACTCGACCATTCAAAGTAGGCCACACTGATGCAGCCAACGTAGTTCCGCGTGATGGCCGCGATGATCTCCGGCGAAGTAAGCGCCGCGGCATGACCCTCGCGCTGTAGATCGGCAACCTCTGGATCGATCGAGGACGAGAAGTCGACAGCGAATACAACGGCAACATCAACGTCGGCTGCGTGTGCCTGCAGTCCCCAAAACACCGAAGCTGCAAGTGTCCCCGCCACTCTCAAATACGAATTGATCCGTCTTGCCGGTTCTCTGGTCGATCGTTTCGTCGGCATCGGAATGCCGCTGAGTATCGCCCGAACCTGCCGGCGAAAGCCGGTCGGTGCAGACGTGCGGGGCGGCCGTCGGGTTGGGAATACGTTCGCATCAACCGCAAGGGTCATCACATTCCTCCTTTGGACCTGAATTGAGAGCAAGACGATTCCCCGCCCAGGCTGCAGGCACAGCCGCAAAGGCGGGCGCCGCGTCGAAGGGAACCGGACCGGCCAGCGAGGGCGTGCGTGCCTGCGGCGTTCGATTCGACATTGCGACCGACAGGATCGCACCGAGAATGATCGCGGCACCCAGTGCGCTCCCGGATGAGTTCCGTTCACCGAGGAAGATCGCCGCGCCCAACGCCCCGAAGACGCTTTCGGCACTGACGATCACAGCGGCATGACTAGCGGAGGTGAAGCGCTGGGCGGCAATCTGCATGCCGAAAGCGATTGCGGTGGAGAATACGCCGAGGACTGCGAGTTCCGGGCCGGCTGCAAATGCTGCGGCCAGCGACAGGTTGCCTTGCAGTGCCCCGAGCGGCAGGGCGAAGGCGGCGGCGCCGAGGAACTGTGTCGCCGCGGCAGTGAACGGGCGCGCATGCGCCTGCATGTGCCGACCAAGCTCGACCATCCAGAGCGCATAGCAGCCAGCCGACAGGATGGCGGTGAGGTCGCCGCTGCTGAGACCGGCGATCCCGCCGGACAAGAGCATGGCACCGACCACGGTCAGCCCGGCGGCAGCGGTGAGGCTCGCTGTCGGACGTTCGCCGATGAGCAGCCAGGCGGCCAGTGGTGTCATCACCGTTGCAGTGCTCACCAGGAAGCTTGCATTCGTGACCGTGGCGCCGAGATAGCAAAGCTGCTGAAGCGTGATGGAGATGGCAAACAGAACGCCCACCCTGGCCAGGCTGGAAAGATAGCCCGGCCCGGCGGGCAGTCGCCTTTCGGTCAAGACGAAAGGCAGCACAAGCAGCCCACCGATCAGGCAGCGCAGGCCGACGGCGCTCAGCGGGTCGAGATGAGCAAGTACCGTCTTTTGCGCGACATTGCCGAGGCCCCACAAAGCGGCTGCAAACAGCAGCAGCAAATTGGCTCTAGTCTTGGACACCCGCCACCCCCTCGAGCCAAAGCCTATTGCTGACTCGGCTGGCCCTAATTCAGCGAAGGCTAATTGACCTTGCGTCACGACAGCGCTTGAGTGCGGGGCGCTAGAGTTCCGAAGCGTTAGTTTTGAGTTAGAATTTCGTCAGGCTGGAAGAGCAAATGCAAAATGAGGGCAGTGGCGCCAATATAATCTCACTCTTCGGTGGTTTCCGGATCGAAAATGGGTCGGCGGATCCGCTCCGGCTGACAGGGAAAAGAGGTCCTGCGATCATTGCCTATCTGGCCCGGTGTCCAGGCATGGTGGCGACACGGGAGAGACTGGCTGATCTGTTTTGGGGTGACAGCGATAGCGAACACTCGCGTAATAGCCTGCGGCAAACGCTCAGTGTCCTGCGTCGGGATCTGTCGCGCGCAGGTGTGGATCTTATCCATTCCCGCGGGGACCTAATCGGCCTCGCGCCAGACGCGGTTCGAGTTGACGTGGAGGAATTCGAAGCAGGCCTCTCGGCCCGTTCCGTGCAGGAACTCGAAAAGGCTCTGGCGAACTACACCGGGCCGTTCCTCGACGGGCTTTATCTGGGAAGCAGTGGGTTCGATGACTGGGTCGCATCCGAACGCGACAGGCTGCTGAGCCGCGCACTTGAGGCCTTCGAAAAATTGGCCCGCCTCGTCGACGCGGAAACCGGGGTCATCCTGGTCGATCGTGTTCTGGCCATGGAGCCGACGCGGGAAGAATCCTACCGGCTCAAGATGGAATTGCTCCTCGCATGTGGTCAACACGACAGGGCGATTAGGACATACGAGGCCTGTAGAAGCATGCTGAAGAAGGAGCTCGGCGTCCACGTTGGCCCGCAGACGCGAGCGCTTTGGCAATCCGTGCTGTCTGCCGTCGCCACGGCCTCAAATGCCCAGCCGGCAAATGCTGTTCCAGCCAGCCAGCGCCTCGGGCACCCATCGATCAGCGTTGCCGACTTCATCAATCTGACCGGAAAGCAGGGCGACGATTTTTTCGCCAAGGGACTCGTCCAGGACATCACCACGGCCCTCTCCGAGGTCGCCGACTATATCGTGCTTTCCGCATTTCCACCCGTGGAGAAGAACGGCCCTGCCGAAGAAACCAAAATCCCGGGCATGCTTCGGGCGCAATATGTGCTCAGCGGTAGCGTCCAGAGATCCGGCAATGGGCTGAGGGTGAACATCCAGCTTGTCGATGCCGCCGGCGGCCACAACGTCTGGGCCCAGAAGTTCGATGGCCACTCCGAGAACGCGCTCGAATTCCAGGACAGGATCGCTCAGGCGGTTGTGCTGGCCGTGATCCTCGACCTTCAACTGACCAACTGGAAAGTCCGCGACAAGAGCCCACCCGGTCCCCCTGAAGTGCGCAGGTTGGTGAACGAAGCTCTCATGAAATATTTTGAAATGACCCGGGATTCGCTGTTGGTCGGGATAGAGCTTGCCGAGAATGCTGTCGCGATAGGTCCCGACAACGCTCGTGCGAAGCGAACGCTCTCGGTCTTAATTTCCATGGGCGTGGCGTTTGGCTCGCTGCCCCGGGAGCCAGGGCAAATCGAGCGTGCGGTCGAGCTTGCGGAAGCAGCGGTACGGGCAGTGCCTGACGACGAAATCGCCCGCTGCATCCTGTCCTTCGCGCTCGAAAGTTCCGGTCGCATCGACGAGGCGATCGCCGAGTGCCAACATGCGATCAGCCTCAACCCGAGCTATCCGACCGGCCGTGGCGACATTTCGATGCTCTTCGCGTTGCGCGGACAGGTCGGTGAAGCAGTGCGTGAAGCCAACGAGGCAATCCGGCTCGGAACGCATGACGTCATCGACTTCTGGCGTCACCATGGCCTGGCTGTTGCACTGTTCGCCGGCGGAGACGATCGGCGGGCGCTCGAAGCCGCACGCAGGGTGGTTAGGACAAAGCCGGGATTCGTTCGCGGCGCCCTCTACTGGGCTGCTGCCGCGTCGGCAACCGGAAACAACGAAGAGGCCTCGCGGGCCATCCATCATTGCCTGTCACAACTTCCGCATCTCAACCTGGGTAATGTCTGCCCCGGCTTTGTGCCGCGCTATGTGAAGGATCATCATCACGCGAGATTCCTTGAAATGCTGTCGAGGGCTGGCCTTCCGAGCTCCTGAGGAGGTCGCGAAGAGCAGATCGTTGCTAATGAACAGCATGGTCGGGCGCAACGCGTCCTGCAGATCCTTCAGGACCGCTGGACCGCATCCAAACCTATCCGGAACTGTTCACTCCTTCCCCGCCCGCCTGATCACCCGCGCGTAAAATTCACCGACAATGCCGCGCCGGAAGATCAGCACGCACACCATGAAGATCAGCCCGGTGGCGATGGTCACCGGAAAGCCGGAGGTGGCAAGGGTGTTTTCCAGTCCGATGACCAGGCTGGCGCCGATCATCGGCCCGACCATCGTGCCGATGCCGCCGAGAAGCGTCATCAGGATCACTTCGCCCGACATCTGCCAGGTGACGTCGGTGAGCGTGGCGAACTGGAAGACGATCGCCTTGAGCGAGCCGGCCAGCCCGGCCAGCGCCGCCGACATGACGAAGGCGCCCAGCTTGTAGTTGGCGACGGAATAGCCCAGCGAAATGGCGCGGTTTTCGTTTTCCCGGATCGAGCGCAGGATCATGCCGAACGGCGAATTGACGATGCGCCAGATGGCGAAGACGCCGACCAGGAATACGACAAGCACGAAATAATACATGTTCAGCGAGACATTCAGGTCGAGGATGCCAAGCAGGATGCCGCGGGGAACACCTTGGATGCCATCCTCGCCTTGCGTGAAGGGCGCCTGCACGCAGAAGAAGAAGAACATCTGCGACAGCGCCAGCGTGATCATGGCGAAATAGATGCCTTGCCGGCGAATGGCGAAAAAGCCCATGACAAGGCCGAGCAGGGCCGCGCCTGCCATGCCAAGCAGGATGCCCGCTTCCGGCGGCCAGCCCCAGACCTTGACGGCATGCGCGGTGAAGTAGGCGGCGCCGCCAAAGAAGGTGGCGTGGCCGAACGACAGGAGCCCGGTATAGCCGAGCAGAAGATTGAACGCGCAGGCAAACAGCGCGAAACACAGCATCTTCATCAGGAAGATCGGATAGATCAGGAAAGGCGCAACCAGCAGCGCCACGATGCCGAGCCCGACCAGCGTCCATTCAAGCCTTGCCGAGGTCCTGGCCGATGTTTCGCGAAGCGTCAGGTCAGCCACGTCGGATCTCGCTTCCGACATCTCGGATGTCTCTCCCGGCATCTCAGGCGTCCCTTCCGAACAGGCCGGCAGGCCGGACCAAAAGCACGATTGCCATGATGACGAAGACCACCAGGTTGGAAGCCTCGGGGTAAAAGACCTTGGTCAGGCCTTCGGCGAGGCCGAGCATGTAGCCGGTGACGATCGCGCCGAGGATCGATCCCATGCCGCCGACCACGACGACCGCGAAGACGACAATGATGAGATCCGATCCCATTAGCGGGCTCACCTGGTAGACGGGTGCTGCCAGAATACCGGCAAGCCCGGCAAGCGCTGAACCGAGGCCATAGGTCAGCGTCAGCAGCAACGGCACGTTGACGCCGAAAGCCTGGACGAGACGGGGGTTCTCGGTTGCCGCGCGCAGGTACGACCCCAGCCTGGTCTTCTCGATCAGCGCCCAGGTCCCGAAGCAGACGATCAGCGAGGCGACCACCACCCAGCCGCGATAGTTGGGCAGGAACATGAAGCCGAGATTGGTGCCGCCGGAAAGCAGCGGCGGCACGGCGTAGGCGTTTCCCGAGACGCCGTAATAGTAGCGGAATATGCCTTCGAGCACGAGCGCGAGACCGAAGGTGAAGAGCAGGCCGTAGAGCGGATCGAGATCGTACAGCCTCGACAGTGCCAGGCGCTCGACGACGATGCCGAAGACGCCGACGATCAGCGGCGCGAGGATCAAAGCGGGCCAATAGCCGATGCCGAGATGGGTGAGAAGCAGATAACCGACGAAGGCACCGAACATATACTGGGCGCCATGGGCGAAATTGATGACGCGCAGCAGGCCGAATATGACGGCCAGGCCGAGGCTCAGCATGGCGTAGAACGAGCCGTTGATCAGCCCGACCAGCAACTGGCCGAGGAAGGCCTGAACGGGGATTCCGAAGATCATCGTCATGGCGCCATCATACACCCAGGACTTCGTGCAGCAGCGTCATGCGGTCCGGCAGTTCGCCGACCGGAAATCCTGCCACGACCTTGCCGTGCTCCATCAGATAGAAACGGTCGGCAACGCGGCTGGCGAAGCGGAAGTTCTGCTCGACCAGCAGGATCGTCATGCCGCGCTTTTTCAACGTCGCCAGCAACTCGCCGATGCGCTGCACGATGACGGGGGCGAGACCCTCCGTCGGCTCGTCGAGAAGCAGCATTTTCACGCCGGTTCTCAACATGCGCGCAATCGCCAGCATCTGCTGCTCGCCGCCCGACAGCCTGGTGCCGGGACTGTTGCGCCGCTCCTTGAGATTGGGGAAGAGATCGAATATTTCCTCGACGCTCATGCCGCCCTCGGCGACGACCGGTGGCAAGACCAGGTTCTCGTCGACTGTCAGCGTCGCGAAAATGCCGCGTTCCTCCGGCACGAAGCCGATGCCTTGATGGGCGGTGCGGTGCAGCGGCACCCGCATCAGATCCTTGCCGTCGAAAGCGATCCGGCCGGTTCGCTTGCGGATGAGCCCCATGATGGAGCGAAGCGTCGTCGTCTTGCCGACGCCGTTGCGGCCGAGCAGCGTGACGGTCTCGCCGGCAAACACCTCCAGATCGACGCCGTGCAGCGCGTGACCCTCGCCATACCAGGCGTTGAGACCGCTGACCGCAAGCAGGGGCGCGGCGCTAGTCATCGGCGGTACCCATATAAGCGACCTTCACGCGTTCGTCGCGGCTGACGGTGGCGTAGTCGCCGGCCGCCAGCACCTCGCCGCGCTGCATGACCGTTATCCAGTCGCAAAGGTCGGCCACGACAGTCAGATTGTGCTCGACCATCAGCACGGCGCGATCCCGTGCCACCGAGCGGATGAGGTCGGAAACCGTGGCCACGTCCTCGTGTCCCATGCCGGCCATCGGTTCGTCCAGCAGCAGCACTTTCGGATCGAGCGCCAGTGTCGTGGCGATCTCGAGCACGCGTTTCCTGCCATAGGAGAGATCGCCGGCGAGCCTGTTCCTGGCGTCGTCGAGACCGACCGAACGCAGCAGTTCCTCGGCGCGCGGCGTCAGCCGATCGAGCGCCGCGAGCGAGCGCCAGAACTGGACGCTGAGCCCGCCCGGCCGCTGCAGCGCGACGCGCACATTGTCGAGCACGCTGAGGTGCGGAAAAATCGCCGATATCTGGAACGAGCGCACCAGACCCATGCGCGCAACCCTGGCCGGCGAGGTTCGGGTGATGTCGTGGCCGAGCAGTTCGATCCTGCCGCTGGTCGGCGCCAGGAACTTGGTGAGCAGATTGAAGACGGTCGTCTTGCCGGCGCCGTTGGGTCCGATCAGCGCATGGATGTTGCCATGGCGGACATCGAGATCGACATTTTTGACGGCGACGAAGCCGGCAAAGTCGCGCCGCAACCCGCGGGCGGAAAGCACCACATGCGGCTCGTTCGCGTTCACCTCAGGCGGCGCCATGGCCGCGCCGATCACTGGCTGGCCGTCGAACAGCCGCTTTCCTTCTCGCTGAGGAAGGCCTCGTTGCCGGGAATGGTGGCGAGGTATTTGTAGTAGTCCCACTCCTTGGTGCTCTCGGCTGGCGATTTGACCTGATAAAGATACATGTCGTGGATCATGTTGCCGTCCGCCTGCACCTTGCCGTTGGCCGTAAAGACGTCGTTCACCGGCAGCGAATGCAGTTGCTTGGCGACGGCTTCGGTCTCGTCGGTGCCGGCCTTGTCGATCGCCTTGAGGTATTGCGTTACCGCCGAATATGTCGCTGCCTGGATCATGTTCGGCATGCGGTTCGTGCGCTTGGAAAAGCGCTGCGCGAATTCGCGGCTCTTGTCATCGCGATCCCAGTAGAAGCCCTCGGTCAGCACGACGCCTTGCGCCGCCTGAAGGCCCAGCCCATGCACCTCGGCCAGAGTGAAGAGAAGTGCGGCAAGACGTTGGCCGCCCTGGACGATGCCGAATTCTGCGGCCTGTTTGATGGAGTTGGAAGTATCAAGGCCGGCATTGGCCAGCCCGATGACCTTGGCACCCGACGATTGCGCCTGCAGCAGGAAGGACGAATAGTCGGTCGCCCCTAGGGGATAACGCACTTCGCCCAGCACCTTGCCGCCGTGGCTTTCGACGAACTTCGCGGTCTGCTCCTTCAGCGAATAGCCGAATGCATAGTCGACGGTAACGAAGAACCAGCTGTCGCCGCCCTGCTGCACCAGAGAGCCGCCGGTTCCCACCGCCTGCGAGTGGGTGTCATAGGCCCAGTGGAAACCGTAGGGTGAGCACTGCTTGCCGGTCAGCTCCGTGGTCGCCGCACCGGTAACGATGTCGATCTTCTTCTTCTCCTTGGAAATGCCCTGGACGGCGAGCGCGACCGAAGAGGTGGTCAGTTCCATGATGGCATCGACCTGTTCGGTGTCATACCACTGCCGCGCAATGTTGGAGGCTATGTCAGGCTTGTTCTGGTGGTCGGCGCTGATGATTTCGACCGGCGCTCCCTGCACCTTGCCGCCGAAATCCTCGACCGCCATCTTGGCGGCCTCGACCGACCATTTGCCGCCAAAATCGGCATAGACGCCCGACTGGTCGTTGAGGATACCGATCTTGACCTTGCCATCGGAAATCTCGGCACCCGAAGCGGAGCTTGCAATAGCGGCGAGAAGGGCGGCAGAAACGAAATAGCATGCCTTCATGGTCTACTTCCTCCCATCACGATGAAGCCGACCGGCCCTCCACGATCGATCATCGGCAAGACGAACATTAGGAAGATGAGCATGATCGGCAAGAGGCCACTGCGCATTTCATGGCCAAAGCGGCGCACTTTGGCGCCATTACGCGGACAATGCGGACACAGACCGAGATACAGGATGGCGACACCGGGCGCGCGCTGCAACTCCATCAACAGATCGAGCACCCCGGCCTGCCGTCGCGGTTTGGTTGCTGCCGGCTATCTGGCCGCCGGCCTTTGACTGTGTTGGCGGGCATAGGCAACACAGGCATCCACCGTGCTGACGCATAGCGCGTCGCGCCTGTTCGGCAGATTGTTGTCGCCGGCGTAGGCGACTTCGGCGACGCGGCCGTCGACCATGCGAATTTGCGTGTCGCAATAACCGCCGGGAGCGACATTGACGGAACCGCCGACCGCCGGGATCGCGCCGACCGCCAGGGTTGGAACGACAATGCTTAGATTGCCGCGCTGAACGATGCGCTTGTAGGTCCAAATCTGGCCCGAGCGGCCAGCGTCCGCGGTGGCGGTCGGAAACCCGGCGCACATTCGAACGTCGGCTTCGCTGAGACCGACCATCTCCTTGCGGGCCGCCGACGCTGTGGGGTCAGCCTTGGCCATGCGTGACGTATCGTCGGGAACGACGCAGGAAGACAGGATACCGGCGAAGAGAACAGGAATGGCGAGCTTTCGAATCGAGGAAAATGTCATACCGACTGTCGGATTTGCATGGCCCCCGCCGCTTCTTTACCTAGGCAAACAGGCTATCGGATCAACCCGTGCAGCTTCACGAAAAAGTTGCCATGGCTGGATCATGGCCGGCCACTGGGACGTGCGCCGGGGTGGTGGTCGGAAACCGGACGTGAGCCGCAAGGGTCGCATCCATGATCATCCGGTCACCGCCCCCGCAACTGCTTCCGCCACCAGCGGCCGGGCGTCTCCCACTCGTGCGAAAGAATCGTAAAAGGCGGCGGGTCGTCGATGCTGTGTGCACCGCTGCGGTCGGCCGAAGCCGTCCTGTTCTCTCTTCGTTGAAATTTTTGAGAGAATATTCCTGGCTGTGGTGGGAACGGCGAAATGCGTTCTTTGATAGAATCGATAGAATTTATGACGATGCGACCAAGGCTTAGGCAGTCCGCCTGGCCGCGATGACTTCACAACCGCAGAGATCAATCATGACCGACTTCAAAAACACTTCGCCCTCTTCCCTCTGGTCACCCCTAAGCCGGCGCAGTGGCCTTGCTCTGCTGTTTGCCTCGGCCGTCGCGATTGGCAGCCTGTTGGCGCCCGGCGCGTCGTTCGCCGAAGACAAGAAGGCGATCAAGGTCGGCATCATCAGCGGCGAAGACGAGGATGTGTGGCGGGTCGTCGTCGCCCAGGCTGCCGAAAAGGGCCTCGCCATCGAGACCGTGGTGTTCAACGACTACACCCAACCCAACGAGGCGCTGGAGCGTGGCGAGATCGACGCCAACGCCTTCCAGCACCAGCCCTATCTCGACAACCAGATCAAGACTCAAGGGTATCACATCGTCCGCGTCGGCTACACCGGCGTATGGCCGATCGGTCTCTACTCGAAGAAGTACACCAAGGTCGCCGAGCTGCCCGAGGGCGCGGTCATCGGCGTTCCGAACGACCCCTCCAATGAAGGCCGGGCGCTGCGCGTCTTGCAGAATGAAGGCGTGGTCAAGCTGAAAGACGCCACCGGCATCTTGGCCACCACTGCCGACATCGCGGAAAATCCCAAGAAGGTCCAAATCAAGGAGTTGGACGCAGGCATCGTTGGACGCTCGGTTGAGGATCTCGACGCTGCCGTGGTCAACACCGATTGGGCGCTAAAAAGCGGCCTGACGCCGGAAAACCGCATCGCGCAGGAGCCCATTGCCGACAATCCGTACCGCAACTTCATCGCGGTGAAGTCCGGCAACGAGAATGAGGCCTGGGTGAAAACGCTGGTGGCTTCGTACCAGAACGAGGCGGTGAAAGCCGAGTTCGACAAGGTCTACAAGGGCACCGGCCTCAGCGCCTATTGAGGACATACAGGCGCTCAAGCGTCTGCTTTGACAGCAAGGCGGTCCGCGCCACGCGCGGTCCGCACTCGTATTTTCAGGATCCGCCCATGAACCAGCACTTTACCTCGACCGTCGAGACCGCGGAGCAGGCCGGCGCAACACAGCAAGATGTCGTGCGCCTTGTCGAGCTTAAACGCCGCTTCGGTGTCACGGCAGCGCTCGACGGTATCTCGCTGACGGTGCGCAAGGGCGAGATCCTCGGCATTATCGGTCGCAGCGGCGCCGGCAAGTCGACGCTGATCCGCTGCCTGAACGGCCTGGAGCGGCCCGATTCGGGCGGCGTGTTCATCGAGGGCCGCGAGATCGGCCGGCTCGGCGAGCGCGACCTGCAGCCGCTGCGCCGGCGCATCGGCATGATCTTCCAGCATTTCAACCTGCTGTCGGCCAAGACCGTCGAGGACAATGTAGCGCTGCCGCTCAAGATCGAAGGCCGCCCGAAGGCCGAGCGGCTGGCGCGCGCGGCCGAGCTGCTCGATCTCGTCGGCCTGTCGGAGAAAGCCAAAGCCTATCCGGCCTTGCTGTCGGGTGGCCAGAAGCAGCGCGTCGGCATCGCCAGGGCGCTTGCGGCGCGCCCGGCGCTGTTGCTATCGGACGAGGCCACATCGGCGCTCGATCCGGAGACGACGCGGTCGATCCTTGCCCTGCTGAAAGACATCAACCGGCGGCTTGGCCTGACCATCCTTTTGATCACCCACGAAATGGAGGTGATCCGCTCGATCGCCGACCGGGTGGCGGTGATCGACGCCGGGCGCATCGTCGAGGAAGGGCCGGTCTGGTCGGTGTTTGCCGATCCGCGCTCCGAGATTACGCGGAGCCTGCTCGGCGCCATCCGGCCGCAGCTTCCGGCCGAACTGGCGGCCCGGCTGCTGCCGGCGGCCGGCGCGGAGACGATCCTGCGCGTCGATGTGGCCGGCGAAGCGGCAAGCGGCCCGCTGCTGTCCGACCTTGCCACGGCTGTTCCAGGTGCCTTCCGCCTCGTCCATGGCGGCATCGACCACATCCAGCAGCAGCCGGTCGGGACGCTGTTCCTTTCGGTTCCCGGCAGCGATGCAAATCGTCTCGCCGACATCATCACATTCCTGAAGGCCCGCCAGACGCGGGTGGAGGTGCTTGGCCATGTCGCCAATCCTGTTTGAGCTTCTGCTGCGTTCGATCTGGGAGACGGTGCTGATGACGGCCGCCTCCGGCCTCATCTCGCTGGTCTTCGGCCTGCCGCTCGGCCTGGCCTTGATTGCCACCGAACGCGGCGGCATTGCCGAAAGCCTGTGGGTGAATCGCGCGCTGGGTGCCGTCATCAACGGCTTCCGCTCGGTGCCCTTCATCATCCTTCTGGTGGCGCTGATCCCGGTGACACGACTGATCGTGGGCACCTCGATCGGCACATGGGCGGCGATCGTGCCGCTGTCGATCGCCGCCACGCCCTATTACGCGCGCATCGCAGAAGTGTCGCTGCGCGAGGTCGATCATGGTTTGATCGAAGCGGCCCGCGCCATGGGCGGCAATCGCTGGACGATCATCCGCGAGGTGCTAGTGCCCGAAGCCCTGCCCGGCATCGTCGCCGGCTTCACCGTGACGCTGGTGACCCTGATCGGCGCCTCGGCCATGGCCGGCGCCATCGGCGCCGGCGGCCTCGGCGACCTCGCCATCCGCTACGGTTACCAACGTTTTGAGACGTCAGTCATGATCGCCGTGGTCATCGTACTGATCATCCTGGTCTGCGGCATCCAGTGGGTGGGGGACAGGCTTGTGGCGCGGCTGGATCGGCGGGGGTAAGCGGAGCCGGTAGTTGGGATTGGCCGAGGCTTCCCCAACTTCGTCGTCCACGGGCGGAGCAGCCGCGAAGCGGCGTCGCGGCATCCGGCCCTTTGATGTCCATCTCGTTTCCGTCTCCGCCGCGCGCCTTGAAGCCCGCAGACTTCTTGCGCTCAACGGCGATCTCGAACATCCGTCTTTTCGGTCGTTTCGCTGTTAGCGGGCGCGCTGCTTGTCCGTCGCCTTCCGGTCGACCGCGAGCTCGCCCACCGACAGGACGACGCCGAATTTTTCGCTGGCTTCCGCAGGCGTATAATATCCCAGCGCCACATCGCGCAGCACCAGATCGGCATCCCGCTCGCGCGGATCGCCATAGCCGCCACCACCCGGCGTGCCGACCCTGACCCGATCTCCCGCTTTCAGCGCGATGTCCTGCTCCTTGGACAGATGCAGTGGTACATGTTCCTCGCCATTGCGGAAAACGGTAACGGTGTTGACCGCGCCGTCCTCACCGCCGAGTGCGCCTTGCGGGCCGAAACGGCCGTGATCCATGACGAAGGAGGCGCGCGCGTCGCCGCGCAGGATCTCAACCTCATAAGCTAGGCCAAAGCCGCCGCGATGCTTGCCGGCGCCGCCCGAGCCTTCGCGCAAGGCATAGTGGCGGTAGAGCACCGGGAATGCCTGTTCCATGATCTCGACCGGCGGCGACTTGGAGATGCCGATGGTCGAGCAGCCATTGGTCAAGCCGTCATGACTTGAATTGCCGCCATAGCCGCCGCCGGAGATCTGGTACATGACGTAGTCGCGGCCGCGCGCCGGGTCGTTGCCGCCGAGCGCGAAATTGCCGCTGGAGCCGGCCGGGGCCGCCGTCACCTTGTCCGGCACTGCCTGCACCATGGCCGCGAACACCGCCTCGGCGATGCGCTGCGACACTTCGGCGGCGCAACCCGATACGGGTCGCGGGTATTTCGCGTCGAGGAAAGTGCCTTCCGGGCGCTTGACGATCAGCGGTTCAAACGCGCCGGCGCTGATCGGCACATCGGGGAAAATGTGGCGCATGGCGAGATAGACCGACGACAGGGTCGTCGCCAGCACGCTGTTCATCGGCCCGGCGCACGGTTTCGACGAGCCGGAGAAATCGAAGGTCAGCGTATCGCCCTGCTTCTCGATGGCGAGCGCGATGGTCAGCGGCTCGTTGACCACCCCGTCGGAGTCGACGAACGCCTCGGAACTGTAGGTGCCGTCGGGGATGGCCACTATGTTGGCACGCATCTGCTCGGCGGCGCGGCGACGCAATTCGGCGATCGCCTCGACAACAGTTTCGTCGCCGTAACGATCCAGGATTCCGTTGAGCCGGTCCTGGCCGATCAGCAGCGCTGCGGCCTGGGCCCTGATGTCGCCGATGCGCTGGTCGGCGACCCGGATGTTGTTGCAGATAATGGCGTAGATCTCCGCGTCGAACACGCCCTTCTTGAACAGCTTGACCGGCGGCAGCCGCAGCCCTTCCTGCTCGACTGCCGTTGCCGATGCGGAAAACCCGCCCGGCACGGAGCCGCCAATGTCGGGCCAGTGGCCGGTGTTGGACAGCCAGCAGAATATCTTGCCATTGCGATAGACCGGCATGGCAAAGCGCACATCCATCAGATGGGTGCCGCCGAGATACGGATCGTTGACGATGTAGATGTCGCCTGGGTCCGGGGCCAAGCAGCGGCCATCGGCGATCATCTCGATCACCGTCCTGGTCGAATACTGCATGACACCCACGAACACCGGCAGGCCCTGGCTGCCTTGCGCGATCAGCGAACCGTCGACGGCCGAATAGATGCCGTCGGAGCGGTCGTTGGCCTCGGCGATCACAGGCGAGAACGCAGCGCGCGAAAAGGTCAGGTCCATCTCGTCGCAGACCTGCTGCAGCGCCGCCTGAAGGACCGAAAGCGTGATGGCGTCGAGTTTTTCCATCTCAGGCCTCGCCAATATCGATGATGATGTTGCCGTCGGCGTCGCAGCGTGCGCAGTCGCCGGGTTCGAGCACAGTGGTGGCATCCATCTGTTCGAGGATTGCCGGTCCTTCGATGATCGCATCTAACGGCAGTTTTTCGCGTGCGTATACCGGCGTGTCGTGCCAGCGGCCGGCATACCAGACCGGCCGGATTTCGCGTCGCGCCTCGTCGAGTGTCTTGGTGCGCCCCGCCGGATCGATCAACCGCGACAGATCGATCGCCGGCCTGACGCCGGTCACCGAGGTGTTGAGATTGACGAGATTGGCGCGGATTTCCGGCAGTTCGACTTTGAAGCGGGCGAAATAGGCCTTTTCGAAAAGCTGCTGCAGCGTTGCCCGCGTCACCGATGACGACGGCAGCGCCACGTTGATGATGTGGGTCTGGCCGACGAACTGCATGTCGGCCGAATGGGTGACGCGGATCGTCTCCGGCTTCACCGCTTCCTTGCCGATCAGCTCTTCGCCTTCGTTTCGGTGCCGTTCCAATAGGTTGTGAAGCTGGACTTCGTCGAGCACCGCGACTGGCTGATTGATCGTGTTGACGAAGTCGTGGCGCAGGTCGGCGACGACGCAGCCGAGCGCGTTGGTTATGCCGGGACGCGCGGGCACCAGTACCTTGGGCAGGCCGAGTTCACGCGCAAGGGCTGTCGCATGCAGCGGACCCGCCCCGCCAAAAGCGAACAGCGCGAAATCGCGCGGATCGTGGCCGCGCGACACGGAGACCATGCGGATGGCGCCGGCCATCTTCATGTTGCCCAGCCGCAGCACCGCACCAGCCGCCTCGACCCCGGACAGGCCGGTCGCCTTGCCTATCTTGTCCTCGAATATGCCGGTGACGCGCTCTGATGTGACCGGGTTTTCGACCGCCAGCAATTTCTTCGGCGCCAACCGGCCGAGCACCAGATTGGCGTCGGTGATGGTCGGCTCCAAGCCGCCGCGTCCATAGCAGATCGGGCCCGGATTGGCGCCGGCACTTTCCGGGCCGATCTGGATCAGGCCGGCCGCATCGACGCGCGCGATCGAGCCGCCGCCGGCGCCGACCGTGTGCACCGCCACCATCGGCACGTGGATCGGCATCGCGTATTCGATCTCGATCTCGTTCGACACAGCCGGCTCGGCATTGCGGATCAGCGCCACGTCGGTGGAGGTGCCGCCCATGTCATAGGTGACGAGGTTTTCGAAGCCGGCGCGCTTGCCCGTATAGGCAGCGGCGATGACACCCGATGCCGGACCGGACATCACCGTCTTGGCTGATTCACGTGTGACGAAACGGGCCGAGATCATGCCGCCATTGCCGTTCATGATCAGGAAGTCGCGGGCATAGCCTTTTGCGCCCAATTCCTTGCGCAGCCGCTCGACGTAGCGCTCGAGGATCGGCTGTACGGAGGCGTTGACCGAGGCGGTGACGCCCCGCTCGAATTCCCGCGCTTCCGACAGCAGCGCATGGCCTGCGGTGATGTAGCCGTTCGGCCAGAGTTCGGCGGCGATTTCGGCGGCGCGGCGCTCATGCATCGGGTTGGCGTAGGAATGCAGAAAATGGATGACGAGGGATTCGCAGCCGGCCGCGATCAGCGTCTTCACGGCGTCACGCATCTCGGCCTCGTCGAGCGGCGTGCGTATCGCGCCCGACGCCTCGACGCGCTCCGAGACCTCGAGCCGCAGATTGCGCGGAATGATCGGCACGAAGCTGCCGGTCATGCCATAGGCCTGCGGCCGCGTGCGTCGGCCAAGCTCGATCACGTCGCGAAAGCCGCGCGTCGTGATCATGCCGGTTTTCGCCAGCCGGCGTTCGAGCACCGCATTGGTTGTGGTGGTCGTGCCGTGCACGATGAGATCGATGCCGTCGATGGCAAATCCGGTGGCGCCGAGCGCCGAAACGACGCCGAACGCCTGGTTGTCGACCGTGGTCGGGGTCTTGGCTAGATACACCCTGCCACCGTCGCGTCCGTCGATCAGGAGCAGATCGGTGAAGGTGCCGCCGACATCGATACCGGCAACGACATTTCCCAGGGAATCATGCGCTTGCGCCGAAAAATTCTCTTCCATCATCGAAACCCGAAATGCGCGGACTACGGATATGCGTCAGTTTGGAAAGCTGTTTTAAGGGAGCATCTTGACGCAAATATCGTTTGTATACTAATAAATTCGGGACACAAGAGCTTGCCGCTTTGGAGTGTGCGAACAGCACGCCGGGACCTGAATGGTTCGGGCGCGCAGGTGAAAGTTTGGCGCCCGCATCCACAGTTGGGCCAGAAGGTTGGATTTGATGAACACCACAACCGCTCTCAACACCGTCGGCGCCCGCCCGCTGCAATTCCCGATTCCGGCCAATGTCTACGCCGAAACCGTCGTCTCGGTGAAGCACTACACCGACCGGCTGTTCTCGTTCCGGATCACCCGCCCGCAGTCGCTGCGCTTCCGCTCCGGCGAGTTCGTCATGATCGGCCTGCCCAATGCCGAGAAGCCGGTGTACCGCGCCTATTCGGTGGCAAGCCCGGCCTGGGACGAAGAGCTGGAATTCTTCTCGATCAAGGTGCCGGACGGCCCGTTGACCTCGGAACTGCAGAAGATCCAGGTCGGCGACACGGTCATCATGCGCCAGAAGTCGACCGGTACGCTGGTGGTCGACGCGCTGACCCCGGCCAAGCGGCTGTTCATGATCTCGACCGGCACCGGCATCGCGCCCTTCGCCAGCCTGCTGCGCGATCCCGATACCTACGAGAAGTTCGATCAGTTGATCCTGACCCACACTTGCCGCGACAATGCCGAACTGACCTATGGCCAGGAGTTGGTCGCTGCACTGGAGAGCGACCCGTTGATCGGCGAGCTGACCGCCGGCCGCGTCACGCTCTACAATTCCACGACCCGCGAAGAATCGCCGCGCATGGGCCGCATCACGGCGCTGATCGGTTCCGGCAAGTTCTACAGCGATCTCGGCATCGACAAGCTCAATCCGGAAACCGACCGCATCATGATCTGCGGCTCGATGCACATGCTGAAGGATGTCAAGGAACTGGCCGAAAGCCTCGGCTTCGTCGAAGGCTCGCTGAGCCATCCGGCGACCTTCGTCGTCGAGCGCGCCTTCGTCGGCTAGGCCTGGGCCGGCGACATCTTAATTTTACATTTTGACCATGCGGTCAAAAATCAGCTGCTCCGGTAGCCTTTTTCAGCTATGACGGCCCACAGGACTCGTGAAGTATAACTTCGCGAGCTATCTTCGTGCGTATCGTCCAAAAGGGTCGAGCGGTCTTGGGAAAGCGATACGCGCCAAGGCATAAGCGCACGCCGCTGAATGAAAGGGCAGGAGATGAGCAGCACAATCCGCGAAGCCGATCTCGGCACCAAGGTGACACCGTTGCCCGCGCGTGCCGCCGCCAACACAGCCGTTCCGCCGGACCATCGCATCGCGCGCAATCCCGGCATGAAGCTCGACCTCGGCTTCATGGAATCGGTGCGCAGCGTCAACCGTTCGGCGCTGGAACGGCGCGTCGCCAGCCTGACCAAGCGGCGCTCGATCAAGGCCGACAACCAGGCGGCCTGGCTGCTGCGCGCCGTCGCCTGCATGGATCTGACGACGCTGAACTCCAACGACACCGAGGAGCGCGTGCGCCGCCTCTGCGCCAAGGCGATCAACCCGTTCCGCCGCGACATCGCCGAGGGTCTCGGCATAGCCGATGAAAAGATCCACCCGGCCGCCGTCTGCGTCTACCATCCCTTCGTCGCCACCGCCGTCGAGGCCGTGCGCGGCACCGGCATCCATGTCGCCGCCGTTTCAACCGCCTTTCCGCATGGCCTTGCACCGCTCACCACCCGCCTGCAGGAGATCGAGGCTTCGGTCCGCGACGGCGCCGACGAGATCGATGTCGTCATTCCGCGCGGCCTGGTGTTCGGTGCCAAGTGGCGGGAGCTTTACAATGAGATCGTCTCGATGCGCGCCGCCTGCGGTGACGCGCATCTAAAAGTCATCCTCGGCACCGGCGACCTCGCCACGCTGCGCAATGTCATGCTGGCTTCGATGGTGGCGATGATGGCGGGCGCCGATTTCATCAAGACCTCGACCGGCAAGGAAAGCGTCAACGCGACGTTGCCCGTCGGCCTCGCCATGGTGCGCGCCATCAGGGCCTATTTCGAGGAAACCGGCTATCTCATCGGCTTCAAGCCGGCTGGCGGCATTTCCACCGCCAAGGCTTCGCTCGACTGGCTGGTGCTGATGAAGGAAGAACTCGGCCGGCCGTGGCTGGAACCGGACCTGTTCCGCTTCGGTGCGTCCAGCCTCTTGACCGACATCGAGCGTCAGCTCGAACATCACTTGACCGGTCACTATTCGGCCAATCATCGCCACGCAATGGCTTGAGCACCCCACCCCGATCGGCCTTGCCGATCGACCCCTCCCTGCAGGGAGGGTGAAGGAGGCACCTGATGAACATTCTCGACCGCTATCACGCCATGGATTACGGCCCGGCGCCGGAAGCCCGCAACGAGGCCGATGCCTGGCTTGCCGCCCGCGACTTTTCCAAGGCGCTGTTCATCGATGGTACCTGGAAGGCCGCATCCGGCGGCAAGAGCTTCGAGACCAGCGAGCCATCCTCCGGCAAGCTGCTGGCCAAAGTCTCCGACGCCAGGGCCACCGATATCGACGCGGCGGTTGCGGCGGCCGCCAAGGCGCTGCCCAAGTGGAGCGCCAGTTCAGGCTATGTCAGGGCGAAAGTGCTTTATGCCATCGGCCGTGCCATGCAGCGCCATCAGCGCCTGTTCGCGGTGCTTGAGACAATCGACAATGGCAAGCCGATCCGCGAAAGCCGCGATATCGACGTGCCGCTGGCGATCCGTCATTTCATCCACCATGCCGGCTGGGCACAGGCGCTGGACAGGGATTTCCCCGGTCACAAGGGTGTCGGCGTCGTCGGCCAGATCATCCCGTGGAACTTTCCGCTGCTGATGCTGGCCTGGAAGATCGCGCCGGCGCTCGCCGCGGGTTGTACGGTGGTACTGAAGCCGGCCGAGTTCACGCCGCTGACATCGATCCTGTTCGCCGAGATCTGCGAGCGCGCCGGCGTGCCGAAAGGCGTCGTCAACATCGTTCAGGGCGGCCCGGAAGCGGGCGCCGCCATCGTCAACCATCCCGGCGTCCAGAAGATCGCCTTCACCGGCTCATCCGAGGTCGGCAAGATCATCCGCAAGGCAACCGCCGGCTCGGGCAAGAAACTGTCGCTGGAACTCGGCGGCAAGTCGGCCTTCATCGTCTTCGAGGACGCCGATCTCGACAGCGCCGTCGAAGGCCTGGTCGACGGCATCTGGTTCAACCAGGGCCAGGTCTGCTGCGCCGGCTCGCGCCTGTTGGTCCAGGAAGGCATCGCCGACGCCCTGATCGCCAAGGTCAAGACGCGAATGAGCCGACTGCGTGTGGGCAGCCCGCTGGACAAGAACACCGATATCGGCCCGCTGGTCGATTTGACCCAGCTCGACCGGGTCAAGGGTCTGGTCGCCGAAGGAGCCAGACAAGGCGCGGTCTGCTGGCAGCCGGATGCGGCGCTGCCGTCCTCCGGCCATTATCACCTGCCGACACTCGCCACCAGTGTTTCGCCGGCTAATATTCTTGCTCAAGAGGAAGTGTTCGGCCCGGTGCTGGCGACCATGACCTTCCGCAACACCGAGGAAGCAATCGAGCTCGCCAACAACACGCGCTATGGGCTCGCCGCCTCGGTATGGAGCGAGAACGTCAATCTCGCTTTGCATGTCGCGCCGCAACTGAAGGCCGGCGTCGTCTGGGTCAACGGCACCAACATGTTCGACGCCGCCTGTGGTTTTGGCGGCTACCGCGAAAGCGGTTTCGGCCGCGAGGGTGGGCGGGAAGGCATGTTCGAATATCTCACGGCGAAACTGCCGCTTGGCCCGGTCATCAAGCCGGCGACGATCTCGGCGCCGCCCGTCGAGCAGGCGGACGGTTCGGCCATCGACCGCACGGCAAAGCTGTTCATCGGCGGCAAGCAAATTCGGCCGGACGGCAATTACTCGCTGGCGGTCGCCACCGCCAAGGGCAAGCTTGCAGGCGAGGTCGGGCTAGGCAGCCGCAAGGATATCCGCGATGCCGTCTCTGCGGCCCGCGCCTGCAAGGGCTGGCCGGATGCGACCGCCTATAACAGGTCCCAGGTGCTTTATTATCTGGCTGAAAATCTTTCCGGCCGTGCCGACGAGTTCTCGGCGCGCCTCGTGCAGCTCACGGGCGTCACCGCCAAGGCCGCGCGCGAGGAGGTCGACCAGTCGATCGAGCGGCTGTTCCTCTATGCCGGCCTTGCCGACAAGTTCGAGGGCCGCGTGCACCAGCCGCCGGCGCGTGCCGTGACATTGGCCCTGCACGAGCCGGTCGGCGTCGTCGGCATCGTCGCGCCTGACACCTCGCCGCTGCTCGGCCTGATCTCGCTGGTCGCACCGGCGCTGGCCATGGGCAACACGGTGGTCGCGGTGCCTTCGGAAAAATACCCGCTGCTGGCCACGGACCTCTATCAGGTCATCGAATATTCCGACGTTCCGGCCGGCGCCATCAACATCGTCACCGGCCGCACGGCGGAACTTGCCGGCGTGCTGGCCAAGCACGACGACGTCGACGGGCTGTGGGTGTTCGCCGATGCCGAGACCTGCGCCAAGGCGGAGGCCGACTCCATCGGCAACCTCAAGCGGGTCTGGAGCGGCAATGGCCGCGGCCTCGACTGGGCGTCCGACGAGGCCGCCGGCGATGCTTTCCTGCGCCGCGCCGTCGAGGTCAAGAATGTCTGGGTGCCTTACGGGGATTGAGCCATGTGGCTGTCCGCGATGGTGATCGTATTCGGACTTGACGCCCGGATGCATGTTCTTTAACGAGAAAAAACATCTTTATCTGTGAGTTGATGACGCGCAGGCCGCATGATGATGGCTGACTGGCACATGACGCCCCGGCCGGCTGCCGATAGACCCTAACGATGCCAAGCGGACGAGGAGAACAGCATGGCGGATCTGGCAGGCAAGGTCGTTGTCATCACGGCAGCGGCGCAAGGCATCGGCAAGGCGAGCGCGCTGGCGTTCGCCAAGGCAGGCGCCGTGGTCCACGCCACAGACATCAACGAAGCGCTGCTGGCTGAGCTCGCCAAGACCACCGGCATCAAGACCCGCAAGCTGGACGTGCTCAATGACGAGGCCGTCAACGCGGCCTTTGCCGAGATCGGCATCGTCGACGTCCTCTTCAATTGCGCCGGCTTCGTCCATTCCGGCTCGATCCTGGAGATGAAGGATACCGATCTCGATTTCGCCTTCAACCTCAATGTCCGCGCCATGATCCGCACCGTGCGGGCCGTGCTGCCCGGCATGCTGGAGCGCGGCGACGGATCGATCATCAACATGTCCTCGGTCGCCGGCGCCGGCAAAGGCGTGCCCAACCGCTTCGCCTATGGTGTCACCAAGGCCGCCGTCATCGGCCTGACCAAGGCGATCGCCGCTGACTATGTCGGCAAGGGCATACGCTGCAACGCCATTTGCCCCGGCACGGTCGAGAGCCCCTCGCTGCAGGACCGCATGCACGCGCAAGGCGATTACGATGCCGCCCGCGCCGCCTTTATCGCCCGCCAGCCGATGGGCCGGCTCGGCACGCCGGAGGAAATCGCCGATCTCGCCGTCTATCTGGCGGGCGCCACCTATACGTCCGGACAGGCCTACAATATCGACGGCGGCTGGTCGATCTAGGGTGCTCTCCCTAGCGGAAAAGCAGGTTGCTTCCGCGCTTGCCGGGCCACCATCCACTGGCTAGGTTCCGTCGGCCCTGGAACCACGTCGTCGCGGCGACGGAGCGAATTGTAATCGGCCGATGGCCGCAATCAGGAGAAGTATCTAGATGAAACTGCTGCGCTATGGCGAGGTGGGAAGCGAGCGCCCAGGTCTGCTCGATACGGATGGCATCATCCGCGATCTCTCCGCTCATGTCGCCGACATCAGTGGCAAGGCGCTGGACCCGGCATTGCTGGCTGATCTGGCGAAGATCGATCCGAAATCGCTGCCGGCGGTTTCCGGCAGCCCGCGCCTCGGCGCCTGCGTCGCCGGCACCGGCAAATTCATTTGCATCGGCCTCAACTATTCCGACCATGCCGCCGAAACCGGCGCCACCGTGCCGCCGGAACCGATCATCTTCATGAAGGCAAGCTCGGCCATTGTCGGGCCGGATGACGACGTGCTGATCCCGCGCGGCTCAGACAAGACCGATTGGGAAGTCGAACTGGCCGTGGTCATCGGCAGAAAAGCCAAATATGTCAGCGAAGCCGACGCCCTTGACTACGTTGCCGGCTATAGCGTTGCTCACGATGTGTCGGAACGCGCCTTCCAGGCCGAGCGGCAGGGCCAGTGGACCAAGGGAAAGTCCTGCGACACCTTCGGCCCCACCGGCCCATGGCTGGTGACCAAGGACGAGATCGCCGACCCGCAGAACCTGAAGATGTGGCTGACGGTCAACGGCAAGACGATGCAGAACGGCTCGACCAGGACCATGGTCTACGGCGTCAAGTACCTGGTGTCCTATCTCAGCCAGTTCATGTCGCTGCACCCCGGCGACATCATCTCGACCGGCACGCCGCCCGGCGTTGGCCTCGGCATGAAGCCGCCGGTGTTTTTGAAGGCTGGTGATGTGGTGGAGCTTGGTATTGAAGGGCTCGGCCAGCAGAAGCAGACGTTCAAGGCGGACGTGTAGAGGTTGCGCTGCCCCCTCATCCGGCCGCTTCGCGGCCACCTTCTCCCCGCTGGGGAGAAGAGGTGAGCGTCGGCGCTGACAATCTCCTCTCCCCTCGGGGAGAGGTCAGCCGAGCGAAGCGGAGGCTGGGTGAGGGGGCTGCGCCCGCCTACTTCAGCACCTTCCCATCCGCGCCAAACCGATAGGTCTTCGCAGGATCCGGCGTCGCATACAGCGTCGCACCTGGCTCTGCATCATAGACGCCGAAAATGCGCACCGTGATCAGCCCGGCCTTCTCGCAGTCGAGATAGAGATTGGTGTCGGCGCCGAGATGCTCGGCATGGACGACCGTTCCCTTCCATGCGCCTGAACTGGGATCGACGGTCAGGTGTTCCGGCCGCACGCCAATGGTCTTGGCGGTTTCTCCGAGCCTCGCGCCGTCGACGAAGTTCATCTTCGGCGAACCTATGAAGCCCGCGACGAACTCATTCGCCGGCGAATTGTAGAGCTCCATCGGGCCGCCGATCTGCTCGATGCGACCCGCGTTGAGCACGACGATCTTGTCGGCCAGCGTCATCGCCTCGACCTGATCGTGGGTGACGTAGATCATCGTCGCCTTCAACCGGCGGTGCAGCTGCGCGATCTCCAGCCGCGTGTTGACGCGCAGCGCGGCATCGAGGTTAGACAGAGGCTCGTCGAACAGGAACAGCTTCGGCTCGCGCACCACGGCGCGACCGATGGCGACGCGCTGGCGCTGACCACCGGAGAGTTCCGCCGGCCGCCTCTCGAGATAGGGCTCCAGCGACAGCATCGACGAGGCGATGCCGATACGCCGATCGATCTCGGCCGCCGGCGTCCCGGCCTGCTTGAGGCCGAGGCCCATATTGTTCTTCACCGTCAGATGCGGGTAGAGCGCATAGGTCTGGAACACCATGGCAATGCCGCGCTTGGCCGGCGGCGTGACGGAGACATCCGCGCCGTCGATGACCACGCGGCCGGAGGTCGAATCCTCCAGTCCGGCGATGACCCTGAGCAAGGTCGACTTGCCGCAGCCGGACGGACCGACGAAGACGACGAACTCGCCATCGTTCACTTCGAGGTTGATGCCCTTCAGCACCTCGACCGGCCCGAAGGCCTTCTTCACGTTCTCGATGTTCAGCGAGCCCACGGCGATCCTCCGGATTGGAATGTGGGCGCGAATGCAACCCCTGACGGCAATTCTGCGGTCACAATCGCACCGCCTTTCCGCTGCGCACGCTCTCGTCGGCGGCAAGGCAGACGGCGAGCGACTTGACCGCGTCGTCCATATGTTTGGTCAGATCCAGGTCCTCGCGGATCGCCTTGAGCACGAAGGCCTGTTCAAGGTCGCAGAGGTCCTGATGGCCGGGTTCGCCTGCCATCGACAACATTTCGTCCGGCCTAGCGAATTTGCCGTCCGGTCCGGTCGCGGCGCTGTGCAGGCGGATGGTCGATGTCTTGGTGTGGGTGTCGATGTCGTCCGACTTCACACCTTCCTTCATGACGATCGACACGCAGCCATTAGGAGAGATGACGTCCTTTACGAAGAAGGCCGTTTCCGAAATCATCGGACCCCAACCGGCCTCGTACCAGCCGACCGAGCCATCATCGAACAGCACCTGCAAATGGCCGTAATTGTACATGGAGGGCGCGACCTCCTCGGTCAGCCGCACGCCCATGCCGCGCACCTCGACAGGCTTCGCGTCGGTGATCTGCAGCATGACGTCGAGATAGTGGACGCCGCAGTCGACGATCGGCGAGGTCGTCTGCATCAACTGCTTGTGCGTCTCCCAGGTGGACCCCGAGGATTGCTGGTTGAGGTTCATGCGGAAGACGTAGGGGCCGCCGAGCTTCCGCGCCTCGGCGATCAGCCTGATCCAGGAGGGATGGTGACGTAGGATATAGCCGATCACCAATTTCTTGCCATTGGCCTTGGCCGCCGCGACGACGCGCTCGGCATCGGCCACGGTCGTCGCCAGCGGCTTTTCGACGAAGACATGGCAGCCGGCCTCCAACGCCCTCACCGCATAGTCGGCATGGCTGTCGGAATAGGTGGCGATGCAGGCGACATCGGGCTTTTCGTCACGCAGGGCATCATCGAAGGAACGCCTGATGCCGTAGCCGGACAGCCCGTCCGGCAGCGGCACATCGGAGCGGTTGATGAGTGCTGCGATCTGAAAGCCCGGATTGGTGTGATAGGCCAGCGCGTGGCTGCGGCCCATATTGCCGAGGCCGGCGACGATTACCCGTAGAGGATTTGGGACGCGAAGAGGCGTTTGCGAACTCACTTGACGGCTCCAGACGTGATGCCGCGGATCAGCTGCCGCGAGAAGATGACGTAGAGGATCAGCACCGGCATGATTGCCAGCGACAGCGCGGCCAGGATGGCGTTCCAGTTGGTGACGAACTGGCCGAGGAACAGCTGAGCGCCGAGCGTCACCGTCTTGGTTTCTTCCGACGGCGCCAGGATCAGCGGGAACCACAGATCGTTCCAGATCGGGATCATGGTGAAGACGGCGACGGTTGCCATCGATGGCCTGACCAGCGGCAGCACCAGCCGGAAGAAGATGGTGTATTCGGACAGTCCGTCGATGCGGCCGGCATTCTTCAAATCGTCGGAGACCTGCTTCATAAATTCCGACAGGATGAAGATGGCGAGCGGCAGGCCTTGAGCGGTGTAGACCAGGATCAGCGCCGTCAGCGTGTTGACCAGCCCGCTTGCCACCATCAATTGCAGGATGGCGACGGTGCCGAGGCGGATCGGGACCATGATGCCGAGAGCCAGATAGAGCCCCATCAGCGAATTGCCGCGAAAGCGGTATTCCGACAGCGCAAACGCCGCCATGGCGCCGAACAGCAGCACGAAAAACAACGAGGCGACGGTGACGACGAGGCTGTTCTGGAAATAGTGGATGAAGTCGCCCTGGCCGATCACGGTCGTGTAGCCGATCAGGTCGAATGTCCCGGGCGTCGGCGGCGTCAGCGGCGCGCCGAAGATGCCAGCGCGAGATTTAAACGAATTCATGATGACGAGGATCACCGGAAACAGCGCGATCACCGTGTAGGTCAGCAGGATCGCGTGGGCTCCGATGGTGCGGGGCATGGAACGAGTGGCGGTGCTCATCTGAGCGTCTCCTGACGGGCTGCAATTTTTAAGAGCGGCGCCCAGGCACCCCCCTCTGCCCTGCCGGGCATCTCCCCCGCAAGGGGGGAGATTGGCGGAGTTGGCCTTACCGCACTTCTTGCAACGCTGAAGATTGGCGAAGGCCGAAGTGACATCTGATCTCCCCCCTTGCGGGGGAGATGGCCGGCAGGCCAGAGGGGGGTGTTTAGCCGTGACATATCCGCCCCTCAGAACTGGTAGCGACGCAGGCGCGTCTGCACGAGGAAGAGGTAAACGCAGACGCCGCCGAGGATGATCAGGAACATCATCGTGGCGATCGCAGCGCCCATGTTGGGGTCGCCGACCTGCAGCTGGAAGCCGAAGAAGGCGCGATAGAGGAAGGTGCCGAGAATGTCGGTCGAATAGTTCGGCCCGGCGAGCGCCCCTTGCGCGGTGTAGATCAGGTCGAAGGCGTTGAAATTGCCGACGAAGGTGAGGATCGAAATGATGCCGATCGACGGCAGGATCAGCGGCAGCTTGATCTTCCAGAATTGCGACAGGCCGGTGATGCCGTCGCATTCGGCGGCTTCGATCACCTCTTCGGGGATCGACAGCAGGGCGGCGTAGATCAGCATCATCGGGATGCCGACGA
Organism: Mesorhizobium sp. M0051; assembly: GCF_040323235.1. Lineage (NCBI taxonomy): Bacteria > Pseudomonadati > Pseudomonadota > Alphaproteobacteria > Hyphomicrobiales > Phyllobacteriaceae > Mesorhizobium > Mesorhizobium sp. M0051. Next base: position 111,909 of record NZ_JAMYUT010000009.1, on the reverse strand, counting down.
ACTGCCATACCGAGATCAGGCTGAGCGCGGTCAGCGCATATTGCTCCTTGCCCAGCCAAGGCGTGAACAGGCTTTTCAGGCCGAAAAGGTCCATCAGATGTGGCGCCACGCCCCATAGCGGAGACAGGATCAGCTTCCAGGCGAAGCCGACGATAACGAAGGACAGAATGGTCGGCACGAAGATCGCCGTGCGGTAGAAGGCCGCGAATCTCAGTCTCGGGCTGGACAGCATGGCGGCCAGCATGACGCCGATCGGGTTCTGCACGAGCATGTGGATGATGAAGAACCAGGTATTGTTCCTGAGCGCGTTCCAGAAACCTACCGACCAGTTGGGATCGCCAAACAGGGCGCGGAAGTTCTGCAGCCCGACGAAAACCTGGTGCTGCTCGATATTGCGGAACAGCGACAGCTGCAGCGTGCCGGCGAGCGGCAGGATCATGATCGCCGTGTAAACGAGCACCGCCGGCGCCAGGAAGATGCCGATGTGCCAGCGGAACGGTCGTTTCGGTCTGATGTCTGCGGCCATGAGTTCGGTCCCCGCCGATCAGGTTGGCAAATGCCGCCAAAGGCGCGGCGCCTCTCTCCCCTCGAGGGGAGGGTGCCTCGCGAAGCGAGGCGGGTGGGGTCGGTCAAGGCAGTGCGCCATCGACATTTGACCGTGCTTTCAAGCAACGATCAAGTCGCGGCTGCCTCCACCGACCCCCTCTGTCGCCTTCGGCGACATCTCCCCCTTGAGGGGGGAGATAAGCAGCGCTCAGCCTGAGCTCTTACTTGGCCGGCTTGTACCAGCTGTCGAGACCGGCCTGCAGCTTCTTGGCCGCGGCTTCCGGCGTATCGGTGCCGTTGATGACGTTGGCCGATTCAACCCAGGTCTCGTTTTCGAGATTCGGCGTGCCGCGCGACAGGATTTGATAGGTCGAGCGGATCGTCGACTTGCACTTGCCGCGCCAGGAGACGAATTCCTGCGCCAGCGGGTCTGCCATCTTCACCGGAGCGGAGTTCAGGCTGAAGAAGCCTGGCAGCGCGTTGGCGTAGATGGTGGCGAAGTCCGGCGAAGCGACCCAGGACAGGAATGTCTTGGCCGCATCGGCGTTCTTCGAAGCTGCGTTCAGGCCCATGCCGATGTCGGTATGGTCAGAGATGTAGCAGGTGTCGCCGGCCTTCTCGACCGGAGGCGGGAAGGCGCCCATCTTGAACTGGGCCTGCGTGTTGAACAGGCCGATTTCCCACGAGCCGGCCGGGTAGATGGCGGCGCGGCCGAGCGTGAAAAGGTTCTGGCTGTCCGGGTAGGTCTGCGCTTCAAACCCATCGCCGAGATAAGGCTTCCACTTGGCCAATTCCTCAAACGGCGCGACCCAGTCCTTGTCGGTCAACTTCTGATCGCCCTTGATCAGCGCTGCGCGGCCGTCCTCGCCCTTCCAGTAGTTGGGGCCGATGTTCTGGTAGCCCATGGTCGCGGCTTCCCAGAGATCCTTGGTGCCCATCGCCATCGGGATGTAGGTGCCGTCGGCCTTGATCTTGTCGAGCGCGGCGAAGAACTCGGCGCGGGTCTCCGGCACCTTGATGCCGAGCTTGTCGAAAGCATCCTTGTTGTAGATGAAGCCGTGGATGACCGAGGCCATCGGCACGCAGAAGCTCACCTTGCCGTCGTCTGTCTGCCAGGCGGATTTGGCCACAGGAGAGAAGTTTTCCATGCCCGGCAGCGCCGAGAGATCGGCAAGGTTGCCCTTCTTGAACAGTTCAAGCGACTTGTCGAACGGGCGGCAGGTGATCAGGTCGCCCGCCGAGCCGGCGGCGAGCTTGGCGCCGAGTGCGGCGTCATATTCGGTCGGCGCCGACGGTGCGAACACCACTTTGATGCCCGGGTTCTTGGCTTCGAAAGCCGGGATCAGCTTGTCCTTCCAGATGGCAAGGTCGTCGCCGCGCCAGCTTTCGATGTTGAGCGTTACGTCGCCGGCATAAGCGACCCCGGCCGAGCCGAGAATGCTGGTGCCCAGAAGCAGTGCCGTCAGTAGTTTCCTTGTCATGCTCAGTCTCCCTGTTGACCTTTTTCAGGTTCGGTTTTGATGAGAACAGAGGCTTTTGACCCCTTGCTCCCCTCTATAGCAGAAAGGGCCGGCCGCAGCTTCTGGCCAGCCTCTTCCAGTATCTTCTGCGCCGCGTCGGCGCTGTCGGCGCCGGCGGCAAGCAGAATGGCGGTCTTGACCGCGCCGCCGCTCTTCTCGAGCAGACGGGCCGCTTCGTCCGTGCCGCGTCCGCTGACGGCGGCGACGATGCGTGCCGCGCGGTCGCGCAGCTTGATGTTGTCGGCCATCAAATTGACCATGTAACCATCATGGACATGGCCGAGATGAACCGCTGTCAGCGTCGACAGCATGTTGAGCGCGATCTTCTGGGCGGTGCCGGCGCCCATGCGCGTCGAGCCGGCGATCAGCTCCGGCGGGGTTTCGAGCAGGATGGCGATTTCGGCTTGTCGCAGCAGAGCCGAGTCCCGGTTGTTGGCTATAGCGATTGTGGCCGCGCCCCGCAGCCGGGCGTCCTCGATGGCCCGCACTGCATAAGGTGTGGTGCCGCTGGCGGAGATGGCGATCAGGCAGTCGCCCTCGCCGATGCCGGCCTTGGCGACCGCTGCCGCAGCCTCCTCGGTGTCGTCTTCCGGTCCGCCGGCCAGCGTCCGGAAGGCCTCGTCGCCGCCGGCGATCAGGATGGCGATGCGGTCGCGGTGAATGCCGAAGGTGCCTGGCAGCTCCAACGCGTCGGCCAGCGCCATCAGGCCCGAACTGCCGGCCGCCGCATAGGCAAGCTTGCCGCCGCCGTTCAGCCTGCCGGCAACGATTTCGGCTGCCCTGGCAATGGAAGGAATGGCATGGCGCACCACTTTCGCGGCTTCAATCTGCGCATCGGCCAAATAGGAAAGGATGGCGTCCGGAGCCTGGATATCCAGCCCCTCGGCATTTTTGTGAAGCGCTTCGGTGCGCGTTTCGGCCATCCCAGTTCCTCCAATACCAGAACAATACCAAAAAAATACCACTTGTCCACACGCATTAACGAACTCGTGGGTCGGAAATCGGTGAAGAGACGGAATACCGTGGTTTTTCAATAAAATACGGCTTAATCTTTTTGATTCGGAAATTAACACTTGGCTATTGGTATTTTATTGGTATTATCCGCCGGGAGGAGAAATCGTGTGAATTTCGTGCTCGGAATCGATGGCGGCGGCACCAGCTGCCGGGCAGCCCTGGCGACAGCGGACGGTGCCGTCATTGGCCGCGCCAAAAGCGGCGCTGCCAACATCCGCACCGATCTGACCGGCGCCCGGTCGAACATCGTCGAAGCGGCGCGGCAGGCGTTCATCGACGCCGGGCAGGACCCGGACCTGATCCCGCAGACACCGGCAATTCTTGGCCTGGCCGGCGCCAATGTCGGCACCTACCGGCAGCAGCTCGAATCGATCCTGCCGTTCAGCATCAGCCGCGTCGAGACCGACGCCGAGATCGCGCTCGAAGGCGCTGTCGGCTCCGGTGACGGCGCCATGGCGATCCTCGGCACCGGCACCGCCTATATGGCGCGCAAGAACGGCAAGTCGCGCGCCATCGGCGGCTGGGGTTTCCAGGTCGGCGACCAGGGCAGCGGCGCCCGCATCGGCCGCGATCTGCTCGAGCAGACGCTGCTTGCTTATGATGGCGTTCGCGAGGGTTCGCCGTTGACGCAGAGCATGCTGGCCGTTTTCCGCAACAATCCGGAGGACGTCGTCGAATTCACCACCAATGCCAAGCCCGGCGATTTCGGCGGCTTCGCACCCAAGGTGTTCGAGCATGCCGCGAAGGGCGACAGCATCGCCAACTGGATCCTCGACAGGGCGGTCGCCGATGTCGAGGCCTCGCTCGGCGCGCTCGATCTTTCGGACGACGCGCCGCTGTGCCTGCTTGGCGGGCTGGCTCCGCTCTACGCGCCGCGCCTGTCGGCCCGCTACCGCGCGCTGCTGAAGCCGCCGCTCGACGACGCGCTGGGCGGCGCGGTGCAGATGGCAGGTCGTCTGTTCGCCAGGCCAGCGGAGGCGGCCCGATGAGCGAGGCCGCCGACCAGATATTCGCCATGCTGAAACATCAGGCGCAGAGCGGCGCGCCGCTCTACCTGCAGCTTCGCAAGAGCATCGAGGATGCGGTCAATCGCGGCCTGATCGGGCCGGGCGACGCGCTGCCGTCCGAGCGCGACATCGCCACCAAGGCCGACATTTCGCGCGTCACCGTGCGCAAGGCGGTGCAGGACCTGGTCAAGGGCGGCATCCTGGTCCAGCGCCATGGTTCCGGCACGTTCGTCGCGCCGCGCATGGAGCGCGTCGAGCAGTCGCTGTCGCGCCTGACCTCGTTTACAGAGGACATGGCGCGGCGCGGCATGGCGGTGCGTTCGGCCTGGCTCGACCGCGGTCTTTACGCGCCCTCGCCCGACGAGATGATGGTGCTCGGCCTGTCGTCGAACGAACTGGTGGCGCGGGTGGCGCGCCTGCGCATTGCCAATGACACGCCGCTGGCGATCGAACGCGCCTCGCTGTCGGCCAGCGTGCTGCCCGATCCGGCCGATATTGGCTCCTCGCTCTATGCGGCGCTGGAGTTGACCGGCAACCGGCCGGTGCGGGCGGTGCAGCGCATCTCCGCCGCCAATCTCGGCGACAGCGACGCACGCCTGCTCGAAGTGCCGCCAGGCATCGCCGGCCTGCACATCGAGCGCATTTCCTATCTGGCGAGCGGCAAGGTGATCGAATTCACCCGCTCTATCTATAGGGGCGACGCCTATGATTTCGTCGCCGAGCTGCGGCTGACGGGGCCGAGTGAAGAGGGCCGATCATGAGTACAAAGCCAACCAAGTCGACGAAGCCGACCTATATGCGGCGCGAGATCGAGGAGATCCCGCAAGCCGTCGCCCGCCTGCTCGATGGCTCCGGCGCGGTACTGACCGAGGCCGGGCGCGGCATCCGCGAACGCGACCCGCAGTTTGTCGTCACGGTGGCGCGCGGCTCGTCCGACCATGCCGCCACCTTCATGAAATATGCCGTCGAGTTGACCGCGGGCCTCGCCGTCGCATCGGTCGGACCATCCGTCGCCTCGATCTATGGGCGCAAGCTCAGGCTTGCCGGCTCGGCCTGCCTGGCGATCTCGCAGTCGGGCAAGAGCCCCGACATCGTGGCCATGGCCGAAACCGCGCGGGCCGGCGGCGCGCTGACCATCGCCATCACCAACACCGCCGATTCGCCGCTGGCGCGTGCTTCGGATTACGCCATCGATATCCTGGCCGGCCCCGAGCGAAGCGTGGCGGCCACCAAGACCTTCATCAATTCCGCTGTGGCCGGTCTCGCTTTGATGGCGCATGCCACCGGCGACGATGCGCTGCTGGCAGCGCTTGCCCGCTTGCCGGAGCATTTCCGCAAAGCCATCACCTGCGACTGGATGAGCGTGCTCGCCGAAACCATCGAGAAGCAGAAATCGCTGTTCATCCTCGGCCGCGGACCATCGGCGGCGATGGCCAACGAGGCGGCACTGAAATTCAAGGAGACCTGCGGCATGCATGCCGAGGCCTATAGCGCCGCCGAAGTCATGCATGGCCCGCTGGCGCTGATCGGCCCCGATTTTCCGGTGCTGGCGCTGGCCGCGCGCGATGCGTCCGAACCGTCCGTCGCCGAGGCTGCCGACGGCCTGGCGGCCAAGGGTGCCCCGGTATTCGTCACCTCTGCGCTTGCCCAGCGTGCCGTGCGCCTGCCGCATGTCGCCACCGGCAATCCCCTGACCGACCCGCTGACGCTGATCGTTTCCTTCTACATGTTCGTCGAGGCCCTTGCCCGCCATCGCGGCCTCGACCCGGACACGCCGCGCAATCTTCGCAAGGTGACGGAGACAGTATGAGCGATCGCTTTGCCCTGACCGGTGCCCGGATTTTCGACGGCGACGATTGGCATGACGGCCACGCGCTGCTCGTGCGCGACGGGTTGGTCGAGGCCATCCTGCCCACGGGCGCCATTGCCGCGGATGTCCGCGTCGTCGCGACCGGCGGTGGCGTGCTGGCGCCGGGTTTCGTCGATGTGCAGGTCAATGGCGGCGGCGGCGTCATGCTCAACGACCATCCCGATGTCGCGTCGCTCGAAACCATCTGCAAGGCACATGCGCCGTTCGGCACGACGGCGCTGCTGCCGACGTTGATCACCGATACACCCGATATCACTGCCGCCGCGATTGCCGCCGGCGAGGCAACGGCGCTGCAGAAGGTTCGGGGTTTTCTCGGCCTGCATCTCGAAGGGCCGCATCTGTCGATCGCCCGCAAAGGTGCGCATGATCCGGCGCTGATCCGGCCGATGACGGATGCCGACCAGGCAAGGCTGATCGCGGCGCGGCAAAAGCTGCCGGTGCTGCTCACCACCATAGCACCCGAATCCGTCGAACCGGCGCGCGTCTCGGCGCTCGCCAAGGCTGGAATCATCGTCAGCCTTGGCCATTCCGACACCGGCTACGCGGTGGCCAGCACCTTTGCCAAGGCCGGCGCCTCGATGGTCACCCATCTGTTCAACGCTATGAGCCAGATCGGCAACCGCGAGCCCGGGCTGGCGGGCGCGGCCATAGACATCGGCACATTGTCGGCCGGTCTCATCGCCGACGGCATCCATGTCGATCCCGCCACCATCAAGATCGCGCTGCGTGCAAAGCAAGGTCCCGGCAGGATCGTGCTGGTCAGCGACGCCATGGCGACGATTGGCACCGACATGACCTCGTTCACACTCAACGGCCGTACCATCTACCGCAGGGATGGCAGCCTGCGGCTTGCCGACGGAACGCTGGCGGGTGCCGATCTCGACATGATCTCGGCCGTTCGCTACGTCCACCGGGTTGTCGGGCTGGACCTGTCGGAAGCCTTGCGCATGGCCTCGCTTTATCCGGCGCAGGCGATCGGCCAGTCGCACCGGCTCGGCCGCTTCGCCAACGGCACGGCGGCGGATATCGTTTCGCTGTCGGACGATCTCGACATGAAGGGGGTCTGGATTGGTGGCGACAAGGTTTTTGGGGTTGGCGCCCCAGGCTGACCTACCGGCCGCGCAGCTCCAATTTCAGGCTGTGTAGAGATCCTTATATGTCTCGCGCAAAAGATTCTTCTGCACCTTGCCCATGGTGTTGCGCGGCAGTTCGTCGACGAAGATGACCCGCTTGGGGAGCTTGTATTTCGCCACGCGTTCGCCGATGGCGCCGAGAATTTCAGCTCCGGTGATCCGCGATGCCGGCGCCCGCACGACGACAGCGGTGACGCCCTCGCCGAAATCCGGATGGGCAACGCCGATGACGGCGCTTTCGCTGACCCCGTCAAGCGCGTCGATCTCGCTTTCGAGTTCCTTCGGATAAATGTTGTAGCCGCCGGAAATAACCAGGTCCTTGCCGCGGCCGACGATATGGACGTAGCCGTCGGCATCGATGAGGCCGAGATCGCCAGTGATGAAGAAGCCGTCGGCGCGGAATTCCGCTTTGGTCTTCTCCGGCATGCGCCAATAGCCGCCGAAGACATTCGGGCCCTTCACCTCGATCATGCCCACCTCGCCTTGCGCAAGTGCTGCGCCGCTGTCGGGATCGGCGATGCGAAGCGTAACGCCGGGCAAGGGGAAACCGACCGTGCCGGCGCGCCGTTCGCCCTGATAAGGGTTCGATGTGTTCATGTTGGTCTCGGTCATGCCGTAGCGCTCGAGGATCGCGTGGCCGGTGCGCTCGCGCCAGGCCCTGTGCGTCTCCGCCAGCAGCGGCGCCGACCCGGAGATGAAAACACGGATGTTTTTCGCCGCCTCGCGGTCCAGCCCATCCTGCTGCAGCAGGCGCACATAGAAGGTCGGCACGCCCATCAGGACCGTGGCGCGCGGCAGCAGCGAGATGATGCGGGCCGGATCGAACTTCTGCTCGAACAGCATCGAAGCGCCGGACATCAGGATGACATTGGTGGCGACGAACAGGCCATGCGTGTGGAAGATTGGCAACGCGTGAATCAGCACGTCTTCTCCGGTGAAGCGCCAGTGCTCGACCAGCACGCGCGCGTTTGAGGCGAGGTTCTCGTGGCTGAGCATGGCGCCTTTCGAGCGGCCGGTCGTTCCCGACGTGTAGAGGATCGCCGCGAGATCGTCCGGCCCGCGAGCCACGTCATGAAAATCCATCGGCAGCCGCGAGGCCTGATCGGTGAGCGTTCCCTGGCCATCGCGGCCGAGCGTGAGGGTGGCAGCGCCTGTTTTTTCCGCCAAGGCTGCGATGTCGGATGCCCTCGCCGGATCGCAGACGACCAGCCGTGGCTCGGCATCGCTGAAGAAATACTCCAGCTCAGTCAACGTGTAGGCGGTATTGAGTGGCAGGAAGACGGCGCCGGCACGCAGGCAGGCGAGATAGAGCAGAACCGCTTCGGGGCTCTTCTCGACCTGAACGGCGACCCGGTCGCCCGGTTCGACATCCAACTGCAAGAGCGCATGCGCGAGCTGGGCCGAGCGCTCCAGCATATAGCCATAGCTGAGCGAGCGGCCGTCATCGATTTCCATCAGCAGGCGCCCAGGCGCCGGCATCCGGGACCGGAACGCATCGAACAGATGATTGCTCATGAAGGCTTCCCTGGGGCGGCGGAACGGCGGGCCTTGCACACGCGCTTGGAACGGCATGCCTTGGCGGCGAAGAGTTCGCGGTTCTTGGCTCCGCCGTCAAGGCCGCGGACAGGGGTTCGCGCCGGCCGTGCCAATGCCGCTGGATGGCAACAATGGGCGTAAGGACCCGCGGGAAAAACGACCGCTATAGCCGGGCGTGTGCGGGCTTGCCGGCGATCGCCTTTGCAGCTTCGTCCTGCTCGAAGCGTTTCATGCACATGGCGGCGGTCAGTTGGTAGTGGTTGATCAGTGCCTCGACGGCGCCGTCGGCATTGCCATCCAGCGCGCATTCGGCGATCAGGCGATGCTCGCCGAAAAGGTCGCGCTGGACACCTTCGCCGTCATGAACCATTTGCCGATAGCGATAGGCATGATCGGAAAGTTGATCGCAGAACCCCACCAGCCATTGCGATCGGCAGGCCGAGATCAGCACCCTATGGAAGATGCGGTGCAGCCGCTCCCAATCCGGATCGAGCGAGACGGGATTCTGCGGCGAAAAACGTGACGCGCGGCCCAGGCGATGCAGCGCCAGGACGAGCTGTTCTTCCCATTCGGCGGTTCTGTGGGCGATGGATTCGCGAAGCGCCCGCTCCTCGAGCCAGCAGCGGGTGCGCGTCAGCTCCTCGAGCTCCGACGCGCTAATCGGCATGATGAAGAAGCCGCGCTGGTCGTGGCGGCCGAGAAGCCCTTCCGAAGCAAGGCGATTGAGGGCTTCGCGGACAGGAGAGGCGCCAGCCCCATATTTGGAGACCACCCACTCGACCCGCAGCTTGCTCTCGGCTTCAAGAACACCCCCGAGAAGGTCGTCGCGCAATTGCTGGTAGACCGCGCTGGCAAGGGTGCTCTTGGGTCCTGCAGCGTCGTCGTTCAGATTGGCAGCTCCGTATGTCAAAGCGACTCCTTGTTCCCAATTTTGTTTTGGGCAATTCGAGTCCGAAAGCATTCCCCTTTCGTACATGTACCATACAGTACCTGCTGTTGTGCGCTCAAGCAGAAGGCCACGCTATTGTACTTAAGCACAAAGGAATATACGGCTTTCCAGAGCTCGATGCTGTAATTTCGCGCATCCCTACAACCTGCGGAAACTTGACATGTTTTCTATGCACGCAGGAGAATCTGTTCGTCCTGTTCTTTTGTATGTGCGTGGGACCAACTGTTCTGTTTGGCGGCGAACACCGAATCAGACCGCCTCCGCTTCCAGATCCGATGCCGCGGCACCATCGCTCACAAGCCGGCGCCCGGCACCGGGCCCTTGGCCGGCATATCGGATTGATCGGAGACGGATACGTCGCGAATTAGCCGGCTGCGTTGTCGGCTGCCGTCCTGATCGCCTGGATGTTCTGACGGTAGGCTTCGACACTGCCGCCCTTGAAGATGGCGGCGCCCGCCACCAGAACGTCGGCGCCGGCGGCGGTGACCAGCGGCGCGGTTTCGGCCGAAACGCCGCCGTCGATCTCGATGCGGATCGGGCGGCTGCCGATCAGCGCCTTGATCCGCTTCACCTTGTCGACGATTGCCGGAATGAAGGCCTGGCCGCCGAAGCCCGGATTGACGGTCATGACGAGGATCAGGTCGAGCCGGTCGAGCACGTATTCGACGGCGCTTTCCGGCGTCGCCGGATTGAGCGACACACCAGCCTTCTTGCCAAGGTTCCTGATGGTCTGCAGCGAGCGGTCGAGATGTGGTCCGGCCTCGGCATGCACCGTCAAGCCGTCGCAGCCTGCCTCGGCAAAAGCAGCCAGGTAGGGGTCAGCCGGGGCAATCATCAGATGGCAGTCGAAGAAGGCCTTGGTGCGGTCGCGGATCGCCTTGATCACCGGCGGGCCAAAGGTGATGTTGGGGACGAAATGCCCGTCCATCACATCGAGATGAATCCAGTCGGCGCCGGCCGCCACCACCGCTTCGACCTCATCACCGAGTTTGGAAAAATCCGACGCCAGCACCGAAGGTGCGATCAGGGTCTTTTTGCTCACAGGTGCCGCCTTTCCGAGCGCCCTTTTCGTCCGGCCACTCTATCGACTGCCTAATGCGCCACGGGTGACTTGTCGAGTGCGCAGGCGCGGTCGCTGCACGGGCTGGCGTGGCGTTGCGACGTCTCCGATCGTGTTGCAGCCAATTTACGCTTGCCCCGAGCATTGACGAAAAACCCGCCGGATTGCTCCGGCGGGTTCTGGTCTGGCGTCGAGCAGCCGGTTATTGCGGCTGGAGTTTCAGCATTCTGTTTGGAGCCGGATCCTGCTGCTGTTCGGCCTGTGGCATGCGCCTTGGCAGTAGCTGCAGCAGCAGGCCCGGGTTGAGCTCCAGCGACGGTTGCCCGCGGACCGGGCGGCAGTTCGGATACCGCCCGATCGTGCCGTCCGGGCAGTGCCGCCTGATGATCGGCTGGCACTGGCCATCGATCATCTGCGAGCCCGGTGCGCATTCCACCTCCTGGTTAGGCTTGCGGCACGCACCGTTGATCACTTCGGTTCCACGCGGACAGACACACTCGCCGCGCTTGTTGTGGACCTGGCCGCGTATATCGCACTGCTGCAGATCAGGCTGCTTGCGCCGGCAGGCATTGCCCTGCACTTTGGTACCCCTCGGGCAGACGCAATCGCCGTTGGCGTCGTGGACCTGGCCACGGATCGTGCACTGCTCGGGCTTGGGCCGGATCGGACGGCAGGCGTTGTCCCTGACTTCCGTACCCTTGGGGCAGACGCAATCGCCATCGGCATTGTGGACCTGGCCACGGATCGTGCACTGCTCAGGCTTTGGCCGGATCGGACGGCAGGTGCTGTCCCTGACTTCCGTACCCTTGGGGCAGACGCAATCGCCATCGGCATTGTGGACCTGGCCACGGATCATGCACTGCTCGGGCTTGTCGGTCCTGACGCATTTGCCGTTCTCAAGCCCGGTTCCGCGTGGACAGACGCAGCGTCCGTCCTCGGTGCGGATCTGGCCTTCGAGCAGCACGCAGCGCTTCGGCTCCGGCTTCGGCACGATACCGCCACCCGGCGAACACTGGCCGTTGCGGAACGTCGTACCGGGCGGGCAGACGCACCGGCCGGCGCCGTTCAGGACGAAGCCTGCCGAGCATTCCTTCTTCGTCTCGTGACTGATGGAGAAGGAATGGCAGGCATAGGCTTTGCCGCGATCGCCCTGGATGTTGGGCTGATCGCCGGAAAGCACGTCGCCACCGCCCTGCACCCGTGTGTCGGGAGACAGGACGCCAACGCAGTTCTGGCCGCTGACGTTGCCCTGCAGATTGGCCAGGCGGCCGTCGTCGGGAATGACCACGGTGACATGGTGCATTTGGCTTTCGCCTGCGCCGAGCGTCAGGTTGGCAATGCAAGACAGCGGCAAGCTTGTCGGTTCCGGCGAGCAGCCGAAAGGCGGATCGATCGAAGTGATCTCAACCCCTTCCAGCCTGCCGAGACCCTCCACGCCGATCGCATCACCGATGCGGACCGGCCCGGAGAAGGGGCTTGTGCCGTCGTTCGTGATGGTGATCTCGAACGAGCAGGGTTGGCCGAGCTTGCATTCGCGGTCGCCGGTCTTTTCGACGCGGATGGTCGAAGAGCCGCCGCCCTTGGCGCAGGCCTGGCCGATCGGATAGACGATGTCGTCGCCCGGCGCCGGACCATACGAGCCGCGCGCGCAGTTCTCGAACGCGCCGTTCGCCGAAACCGTCACGTCGAAGTGGCGGCTGGTTCCAGGTGTCATCACGGCACCGGGGATCTGGCACGACAGCGCATTGGCCGGAACCGGTCCGCACGCCCATTCCGCGCCGTCAGGAGTGACGGACTGGATCTGGACGGGCGCGCCGCCAGCCACCAGCGTGGCGGCATCGTTGACCCGCACCGGGCCGGTGGGGGCAGCGGTGCCAAGGCTGATGACAGTGATGCGGCAAGAGACGACCGCGGCACCGGCGAGCGAGGCGTTGCACACCTTGGTGATGCGCAGGGCCGGCTTGCCGCCATTGGGATGACGGAAGCGCTCCTTGGCGCAAGCCTTGTTGTTGGTGAGGTCGACCTCACCGGGGATGGCCTTCACCAACGCGCAGTTCTCGACAGTGTCCGACCGGTAGCCGGCCGGCATGACCGCCTTGACGACGATCGGTGTCGAGGCGCCCGGAGGCAGCGAGATGCCGGCATTGTCGCAGCGGAACTGGCCGGGGCCATTTGGTCCGCATGTCCAGGGTGGGCTCGGGCCGAAGGTCGAGGAGGACGGTGCACCGGCCGGATAGCTGTCGATCACCGTCAGCGGCCCGTTATAGGTCGATGTGCCGTTGTTGATGATGTCGATCACGAAGTAGCAGATGCCGTCGGCCGTGCAGACCGGGATGCGAGCGCGCTTCTTCAGGATCAGGTCGACCTTCTTTTCGACCGGCGGCCGGCAGTCGCGGTCACGATCGCCACGCCGGCAGATCGGGATCGAGGCACAGCCGCGATCGTTCGACTGGCTGCCGAAAAGCGGCTTGCCGCTGGCCCCATAATTATAGGTGGCGCAGTTGCGCAAGGCACCGCCTTGCCAGCCCCCGGCCGGCTTGAAGCCGAGCTTGAGGTCGACCGAGGCTCCCGGATTGAGCGTGGTCACCGGATAGGTGCACGTTATCGGGGTGGCGCCGGGCACGCAGACCCAGGGCGGATTGGGGCCTGAATCGAGCGTCGAGCCGGCCGGCAGCGTCACCTCGTCGAGCACGATCTTGCCGTGGTAGGCACCGGTGCCGACATTGGTGACCCTGATGGTGAAGTCGCAGCCGCCGCCCATCGTGCAACGCGACACGTCGGCGCGTTTCTCGACCTTGAGATCCGGTTCCTTGTCCTTGGGCGGGCATCTCTGGTCACGCGGGATGACGATGTCGATCGTCTGCGTGCAGCACAGGCCCCACCCTTCCTTCGGACCGGCATAGGTTTCGATGCCGGTGACGACGAGGTGGATGGCGTCGCCAGGCGATGCGCCGACGATCTTCCAGTTGAGCACACCGCCGCCCGCCGGCACCAGCTGCGTGTCGGGGATGATGGTGATGCCGGGCGTTGTCGTCGACACCTGCACCCATTTGCCGCCCATCTCCGGGCCGACCGCCATGTGGTAGATGAAGGCGCCGCCGCCGGGCACGCAGTCGACCGTGCCGCGCTCCACCTTGAAGCATTCCTTGCCGGGAGGCGGTGGTGGCGGATTGCACTTGCTGACATCGATCTTGATCGAGGTCTTTTCGCCGGTCTTGAAGTCGCCGTCGTCGGGCTTGCCCGGATCCTGCGACGGGATGATGGTCCCGGTGCCTGGTCCGGCGGTCAACTTGATCATGCCCTGGTTGTCGACGATCGTCGGCGCGGGAAATGCCGCATGATTGATCTTGGCCGTGATCTTGAAGTTGATGATGCGCTCATTGGGAGCCCCGATGCCGTCGAGATCGGAAGTAGAGATGCGGAAATCGGAAACAACAGCCGTATCGTTCGGATTTGCCGACGTGCTGATCGTCGCCCCCGGCAGCGGTCCGCCGGACGAATCCGTGCCGTCGCCGGACACATCGACGTTGACGATCTCAAGGCCGTGCGGAAGCTGGTCCTTGAAATCGACCCGGACCTTCTTCAGCCTGGCTTCCAGGCTCGGGTCGGCAAGGCCCTGCGGATCGCCGCGCAGGCCGAAGCTCAGCGAATAGACGACATAGTCGCAGCCTCGTTGAGTGCCTTTCTTGGTGAAGAAGGGTACGACCCGGTCGGGCCTCGGATTGATGACGCGCGAACTGTCGAGATCGAGCTTCAGCTCCGGGGTGATCGGGGCGGCGTCTTCCGCAAAGCCTTGCACCGGGGCCAGCATGGCGACCGCGATACCGGCCGCCATCAGCCAGTGCGCGCCGCGCCTGGCGTATGACAGGGGTTTCATGATCGTCTCCATGACGGTTGTTTGAGTGCCGGTTAATTGGCTGCTCTGGGCGAACGGGGAGAGTGCGAGATTTTTCATCTTCCCCTCCTTAACGTTCGCAGCTGACGGCTGGGGTTCTGAGCGGCAAAGTCATCTTGCAGCAAGGGTAGTAGCCACCCTTGTCCTTGTCGGACTTCCTGTAGAAGCAGAGCCCGACATCGACTGTGTCGCCCGGATAGTGGCCGGTGATGTCGATCGTGTAGGGCTTGCCGGGCGCATGCGACTGCCGGGTGGTTACCCCGACCCCTGGCGTCCTGGACTGGGCCTTGATCGAATCGCCGCCGAAGCCGGCATGATCATGGAGATAGAGATCGGCCTCGAGACCGGAGGGCGTGCAGTAGTACTGGACGTCGTCGACATCGAGACATGGAGGCAGATTGCCGGGCGGTGGGAAGTCCGGCGGATAGAAGGGCGGCAGATAACCGCCCGGGATTTCCTCATAATAGCCGGCACGGCCTTCGCAGGGATGCCAAACGGCGACGTCGCCGACATGGCCCTCGACCTCCGGGTCATCGAAATAGCTGTCGAAGTCGACGAACCAGGAGCCGAAGGGCGGCACGTTGGCCGGCTTGACCAGCTCCTTGGGCGTGATCTGCACGCCATGCACGGCGAACGGCCCGCCGGCGGCGAGCTGCTCGGCGAGAGTCGGATTGTCGCGCAATTTGTCGCCGGTGTTGACCAGCGTCTGCGTGCAGACCGAAGTGTCGAGATTGCCGTCGGCGTCATAGCCATATTGCAGGTCGAGACCGCCGGCCGACTGCCTGAAACCCTGCGGGAAACCGACCGCGTATTCCTGCGGCGTTTCGACCCAGACCGATTCCGTTTCCGGATCATCCGGGTTCTCTCTGAAGTAGCGGATGACCTCACCCTTGCCGGAATCGGCGAACTGGCTGTAGTCGTAGCGGTTCTCGACCGGGCCGCGCTGGGCCAGGTACATGAAGCCGCTGTTGTCGAAGGCGATGTCGGTGACGGCGTAGTCCTTGTCGGCCTTGACCGTCAGTTCCCAGCGCGGATCGCCGGCAAAAGTGCCGTCGCGGGCAATGCCCACCGACCAGATTTCCGACTTTTCGCCGACCGAATAGTAGAGCCGGCCGCCATGATAGGAAACGGCCCAGATGCGGCGCTCGTCCTGCGTGTAGCCCCAGCTGTCGGGGTCTTCGCTGTCAAAGGCCGCGCCCTGTATGTCCATCACCGAGCCATCGTCGGCGACCGGAGCCAGCCCATGCGCCGGGCGCCCGGCAACGCCATGGTCAAAGCTGTCGATCAGCGTGCCGGCGGCATCGATGCGGTGGATCAATCCGGTATCGAGATCGGAAGCGAAGAACTGGCGATGGCTGGGATCGAAGGTAAGATTGCCGATGCCGGGACCGCTGTTGGTGTCGATGTCGGCAAACTTGGAGACCTGGCCGGTGATGCCGTCGATCTTCCAGACAGTGCCCGGTCCGCCGCCGTTTTCGGTGCCGAACTGGCCATCCATGAAGGTGGCGCCGGCCGCGCCGCGGCGCTGCCGCTCAGGCCTGCCATCATCGTCGGTATCGGGCGTGACGATGCGGATGCCGTGCAGCGAGGTGGCGGCGGCATAGAGGTTTGGAATGCCTGATGGAACGCCGTCGCGCACGCCGTCGTCATAGGTGACGCCGAACACCTGGCCGATCTGCCCTGCCGTCACCTCGAAAGGCGGCGGCGTGTTGACGAGCTGGCCGGCGGCTGGCCCGCCCAGATGCGAGACGTCGAACACGCGCAAGGTGGCGCGCGTGGCGTCGATGAAGGTTTCGTCGACCGGATCGACGCCGGGCGGCAGGCCCTCGTCGAGATTGGGAATGATGGTGCCGGAAAATCCGGTCACTGCCATGGAACCGGGGTAGATGATCTGGGTTTCCTGCGCCTGGGCAGTGCCCAGCCACAGACCGGCGCTGAGCGCCAGCGTCAGCAATCCGCTGCTTGCGTGCGCGATACTGCGCAAATGTCCATCGAGAGACGACACGAGCGAGCCGCGGATGCGAGACATGACATTCCCCCCGTAGTCGACGGGAGAAATGTCCGGTTGGGCCGCGCAAATCAGGGCAAGGCGCGGCGGTCCGGCTCGTTTTTCCCTGATCGAATTGTCTGCTTTCCTCGTTGTCACGATACGCCTGCTCTTACGCAGGGTCAACGGAACCAGCGGAAAACCCAGCGCATCGACCCCATCCCGAAGGCGGTGGTCGCGCCGAGCTCCTGTTGTTCCCGGAGACCGTGGTGCCTCTGGATTATTGGTCACGGGGCTTCCTTTCCGGGCCGCACCATGCGGCACCTGGAGATCAGTCGCAGGCGGAAGTGGAAAGGTTCATGGAAGCGTTGCGCAGAATGCTTGCGCGCGCTGCAGCCTGTTCTTATATACGCGCCAAGCCGTTCGGTGCCGGAATGCCGGTTGCCGGAACGGAATTCTTGTGAACAGGGGCTTTCGTCGGAATGCCTGTACGGGTCCTGAGAGCCTGCTTAGCGGAGAGACTAGAAAAATGGCAAAAGTAATCGGTATCGATCTTGGCACCACCAATTCCTGTATCGCCATCATGGATGGCAAAGAGCCTAAGGTAATCGAGAATGCGGAAGGGGCGCGCACGACGCCCTCCATCGTCGCCATCAGCGGCGACGACGAACGTCTCGTCGGCCAGCCGGCCAAGCGCCAGGCGGTCACCAATCCTGAAAACACCATCTTCGCGGTCAAGCGCCTGATCGGTCGCCGCTATGACGATCCGGTGACGGAAAAGGACAAGAAGCTTGTCCCCTACAAGATCATCAAGGGCGACAATGGCGATGCCTGGGTCGAGGCCGGCGGCAAGAAGCAGTCGCCCTCGCAGATTTCGGCCATGATCCTGCAGAAGATGAAGGAAACGGCGGAAGCCTATCTTGGCGAGAAGGTCGAGAAGGCGGTCATCACCGTTCCGGCCTATTTCAACGACGCCCAGCGCCAGGCAACCAAGGACGCTGGCAAGATCGCCGGCCTCGAAGTGCTGCGCATCATCAATGAGCCGACGGCTGCGGCACTTGCCTATGGCCTCGACAAGAAGGAAGGCAAGACCATTGCCGTCTATGACCTTGGCGGCGGCACGTTCGACATTTCGGTGCTCGAAATCGGCGACGGCGTGTTCGAGGTCAAGTCGACCAACGGCGACACCTTCCTGGGCGGCGAGGATTTCGACATGCGCCTGGTCGAGTACCTGGCGACTGAGTTCAAGAAGGAACAGGGCATAGACCTGAAGAACGACAAGCTCGCCCTGCAGCGCCTCAAGGAGGCGGCTGAAAAGGCCAAGATCGAGCTGTCGTCGACAACGCAGACCGAAATCAACCTGCCCTTCATCACCGCCGACGCGACCGGGCCGAAGCACCTGACGCTGAAGCTGACGCGCGCCAAGTTCGAGCAGCTGGTCGATGACCTGGTCCAGCGCACGATTGCCCCGTGCAAGGCAGCGCTCAAGGATGCCGGTCTGAAGGCCGGCGAGATCGACGAGGTCGTTCTGGTCGGCGGCATGACCCGCATGCCCAAGATCCAGGAGATCGTGAAGCAGTTCTTCGGCAAGGAGCCGCACAAGGGCGTCAACCCGGATGAGGTCGTCGCTCTGGGCGCCGCCATCCAGGCAGGCGTGCTGCAGGGCGACGTCAAGGACGTGCTTTTGCTTGACGTGACGCCGCTGTCGCTCGGCATCGAGACGCTGGGTGGCGTGTTCACCCGTCTGATCGAGCGCAACACGACGATCCCGACCAAGAAGAGCCAGGTGTTCTCGACGGCCGAGGACAGTCAATCGGCCGTGACCATCCGCGTCTTCCAGGGTGAGCGCGAAATGGCCGCCGACAACAAGGCGCTCGGCCAGTTCGACCTGGTCGGCATCCCGCCGGCGCCGCGCGGCGTGCCGCAGATCGAGGTCACCTTCGACATCGATGCCAACGGTATCGTCAACGTCTCGGCCAAGGACAAGGGCACCGGCAAGGAGCACCAGATCCGCATCCAGGCATCGGGTGGTCTTTCGGACGCAGACATCGAGAAGATGGTCAAGGACGCCGAGGCCAATGCCGAGACCGACAAGAAGCGGCGTGCTCTGGTCGAAGCCCGCAACCAGGCCGAAGCGCTGCTGCATTCGTCCGAGAAGTCGCTGAAGGAATATGGCGACAAGGTCTCGGAAGCCGACCGCACGGCGATCTCCGACGCCATCGCGGCGCTGAAGACCGCCACGGAGGGCGACGACGCAGTCGACATCGAGGCCAAGTCGCAGGCGCTTGCCGAGGCTTCGATGAAGCTTGGCCAGGCCATGTACGAGGCTTCGCAGAAGGAAGCGGCGGAAGCCGACGCCAAGGCGGACGCCGCCAAGGACAGTGACGTGGTCGATGCCGATTTCGAGGAAATCGACGAAGACGACGACAAGAAGAAGTCCGCCTGAGCCGTTTGACGGCAAAATAGAGCGAAAAGCCCGGCGCAAAGCCGGGCTTTTTTGCAACCCTTTGCACAAAAACAGCGGGTCTCGCCGAAAAAAAGCGGCCAAACCCGCGTCGACACTGGCATCGCGGTTCCATCGCACCTAAATCGAAGCGTCAGTGCCGGCAAGAGACGCAACAATGCTTGAAGACGTTGAGCATCCGGACAGCGGGAAAAAATGAAAGCTGATTTCTACGAAACGCTGGGCGTCCAGAAAGGCGCCGACGAGAAGGAGCTCAAGAGCGCTTTCCGCAAGCTCGCCATGCAGTTCCATCCCGACCGCAACCCCGGCGATCATTCCTGCGAGCATAAGTTCAAGGAAATCAACGAAGCCTACGAGACGCTGAAGGACCCGCAGAAGCGGGCGGCCTATGACCGCTTCGGCCATGCGGCCTTCGAGCAGGGCGGCATGAATGGCGGCGCGCAAGGCTTCGGCGCCGGCGGCTTCGCCGACATTTTCGAGGATATTTTCGGCGACATGATGGGCGGGCGCCAGCGTCGCTCGTCGGGCGGGCGCGAGCGCGGCGCCGACCTGCGCTACAATATGGAAATCTCGCTGGAAGAGGCTTTCGCCGGCAAGACCGCCCAGATCCGCGTGCCGGCTTCGATCTCCTGCTCGGAATGCTCTGGCAGCGGCGCCAAGCCCGGCACCCAGCCCGTCACCTGCTCGATGTGCAACGGCCACGGCAAGGTGCGCGCCACGCAAGGCTTCTTCTCGATCGAGCGCACCTGCCCGCAATGCCAGGGGCGGGGGCAGACGATCAAGGACCCATGCCCGAAATGCGCCGGCCAGGGCCGCGTCACCGAGGAGCGTTCGCTGTCGGTCAACATCCCGGCCGGCATCGAGGACGGCACCCGCATCCGGCTTGCCAATGAAGGCGAGGCAGGCCTGCGCGGCGGGCCGTCGGGCGACCTCTATATCTTCCTGGCGGTCAAGCCGCACGAGTTCTTCCAGCGCGACGGCGCCGATCTTTATTGCAAGGTGCCGATCTCGATGACGACGGCCGCCCTTGGCGGCTCCTTCGAGGTGACGACGCTGGATGGCACGCAGACCAAGGTGAAAGTGCCGGAAGGCACCCAGAACGGACGCCAGTTCCGCCTCAAGGGCAAGGGCATGCCGGTGCTGCGCCAGCCCAATGTCGGCGACCTCTACATCCAGACCGCGGTCGAGACGCCGCAGAACCTGACCCGCCGCCAGCGCGAGCTGCTGGAGGAGTTCGAGCAGCTCTCCTCGCAGGACAATTCGCCCCAATCGAGCGGCTTTTTCGCCCGTATGAAGGATTTCTTCGAATCCTTTGGCGAGCATTGATGCAAATCGCCCAGCGGCGGAAGCCGGTTTGGGCCGCGAAAATCCGTGACCCGCGCGTTGTTTTGAGACGCGACGAAAATTATCTTATCCACGACATGCGCCTGACCGCGCCTTGCCTTGCGCCGCTCAAGTGTTAAGTACCTTGAAGGGGAGCGCTGAGGAGAGCTTGCATGACACGTCCCGGACTGCGCAAGGCGCTTGCCGAAAAGTTCGACGACGAGCTCAAATTCTTCAAAGGCTGGATCGATAAGCCGAAGACGGTCGGCTCAATCGTGCCGACCAGTTCGATCACCGCCCGCAAGATGGCATCGATCGTCAATCCGAAATCCGGCCTGCCGGTGCTGGAAGTCGGTCCCGGCACCGGCGTCATCACCCGGGCTATCCTGGCCCAGGGCGTGCCGCCCGAAAATCTCTACGCGGTCGAATATTCCACCGATTTCGTGCGCCATTTGCGGCGGCTCTATCCCGGCGTTAACGTCATCGAGGGCGATGCCTTCAACCTCAACGCGACGCTTGGCGAGAAAAGCGGAATGATCTTTGATTCCGTCGTTTCCGGCGTGCCGCTGCTCAACTTTCCGGTCGCCCAGCGCATCGCCTATATCGAGAGCCTGCTCGACCGCATCCCGGCCGGACGGCCGATCGTGCAGCTGACCTATGGCCCGATGTCGCCGATCCCGCCCGGCCGCGGCGACTACAGCGTCGAACATTTCCATTTCGTCATCCGCAACATCCCGCCGACGCAGCTGTGGATCTACCGGCGCGGAGCGCATTAGGCTCTTCGACGCACAATCGTTCGCGGTTCCGAGCGCTGGCTGCATACCTTGGCGATTGGCGGTAACATCTCTCACTTCGTCATCCACGGGCGGAGCAAGGAGCGCAGCGACGCGGCGCAGACCCGAGGATGGCGAAGTTCGGCGGCTTCTGCTAACCCCGACCGTTTTGTGGCTCCGATGCGTTGATTTGAGCCGTCCTTGGCTGTACCTGTCCGGGAACAAGGGTGGCCAATGGCAGTAATCCCGAAAATCCTCGTCTTCGCCGGCTCGGTGCGCAGCGGCGCCTATAGCGGCAGGACAGCCGACGTGGCGCAAAAGGAACTTGCCATGCAAGGCGCCGAGGTGACCCGCATCTCGCTCGCAGACTATCCCCTGCCGATCCTCGACGAGGATCTGGAAAAGGAAAAGGGCGTTCCCGAAAATGCTGGCAAACTCGGCGGTCTCATCCTTTCCCATGACGGTCTGCTGATCGCCACGCCGGAATACAACGGCTCAATCCCGCCGCTGCTCAAGAACACGGTCGACTGGGTGAGCAGGGTGCGCAGGGACGGTGGCCGGCCGGTGAGGCCGCTGGCCGGCAAGGTTGCCGGCCTCTGCTCGTCCTCCAAAGGACACTTTGCCGGCGTCCGCTGCATCAACCATCTGCGCGCCGTGCTGGTGCGTTGCCAGATGGAGGTGGTGACGCCGGAATGCTCGGTGCCCGAGGGCGCCAACGCTTTCGACGAGGATGGCCATTTCCGTGACGAAAGACTGCATAAATCGATGGAGCATCTATGCCGCACGCTGATCGAAACCTCGCGCATGCTGTCCACCCGGATCGAGGCATGATCGCCACGACGATGCAGGACCGGCTGATCGTCGGTCTCGATGTCCCGACCGTGAAGGAAGCCGAGCAGGCGGTACGCGAACTCGACGGTGTCGTCTCGTTCTACAAGATCGGCTACCAGCTCGCCTTCGCCGGCGGGCTCGACTTCGCCAGGGAACTGGCCAGCGGCGGAACCAGGGTCTTCCTCGACATGAAGCTGCTCGACATCGACCACACGGTGGCCAAGGGCGTCGAGAACATCGTCAAGATGGGCATGACCATGCTGACCATCCATGCCTATCCCAAGGCGATGGCGGCGGCGGTGGAAGCAGCGCGCGGCAGCGACCTTTGCCTGCTTGCCGTCAGCGTGCTGACCTCGATGGACGAGCAGGACATGATCGACGCGGGCTATGAATACGACCCGCATACGCTGGTGCTGAGGCGCTCGGAACAGGCGCTGCATGCGGGCATGGGCGGCATCGTCTGCTCGGCGGCGGAGGCCGAAGCGGTGCGCCGCATCGTCGGGCCCGACATGGCGGTGGTGACGCCCGGCATCCGGCCGGCGGGCAGCGACCATGGCGACCAGAAGCGCGTGGTGACACCGGGACAGGCAATCCGCAACGGCGCCAGCCACCTGGTCGTCGGCCGGCCTATCGTCGCGGCAAGCGACCGGCGCGCAGCGGCCGAAGCCATCCTTGACGAAATGCGCTCGGCATAATTCAAAAGAACGACTTCGGAGACAACAAATGCCCAAGGGATATTGGATCGCCCGCGTCGATGTGCGCGACGCCGAAGGCTACAAGGACTATGTCGCCGCCGCCAAGCCTGCCTTCGAGCGCTTCGGCGCGAAATTCCTGGCGCGCGGCGGCGAGCATGAAAAGGCCGAAGGGCCGGGCCGCGCACGCAATGTCATCATCGAGTTCGAATCGCTCGCCGCCGCACATGATTGCTACCACTCGCCGGAATACCAGCGCGCCGTCGCCATCCGCCAAAAGGTCGCCGACGGCGAAATCGTGCTGGTCGAGGGCGCCTAAAATCCGCCTGGAGCAGTTTTGACGAATCGCGGGCGTGACGGACTGCATACCATGGCGAATGGCGCAAACGCCCAGCGCCTTCGTCATCCACGGGCGAAGCAAGGAGCGTAGCGACGCAGCGCAGACCCGAGGATCCATGCCGCGACTTCAAAGCGTTGCAGCGGTGTAGAATTCTGCTCCGCTGCATTCTTCGGCTAAGATCGCGGCATGGATCCCAGGGTCTCCGCGACGGAGCTTCGCTCCTGCTTCGCCCTCTAAAGCGCGTCGCGTCGAAATGGATTCATGCACCGCGCTTTAGGTCTTTGTTTCCATGCATGTCGTTGTCTGAAAACCGGGGCCACTTTTGAGCGACATGCATTAGGATGACGAAGTTGGGAGGCTTCGGCCAATCTCGAATGCTTATGATGGTCCACCAACGAACGATGAAATCTCGGCCGTCGATAGGCATCCTGTCAAATCCCTGCTGCAGCGCTAATAGCAGGACTTCAGACGAAATCCTGCAGGTTCACGTCCGCAGTTCGGCGCCGCTAAGCAGGGTTCCGACATCAGGTACATGGCCGGCGCGGCCCATCGCGCAATCAACGTCCGAGTCCGAATAGCCGCATCCAATCTTGCGAGCCCGGATAATTGCCAGTTGACATGCAGGTATTTACCTGCATGTTGCTGTCTCACCACAGAGTGAGGTCGATGGACGCCGACAAGGTTTTCAAAGCGCTGGGCGACCCGACCCGCAGGAGGCTGCTTGACCTTCTGTGCGAGCAGAATGGGCAGACGCTCGGTCAGCTTTGCGATCACCTGGACATGGCACGGCAATCCGCCACCCAGCACCTCGACCTGCTGGAGGCGGCCAATCTGGTGAGCACGGTCAAGCGCGGCCGAGAGAAGCTGCATTTCATCAACCCAGTGCCGCTGCACGAAGTCTACGAGCGCTGGGTGCGGAAATTCGAACGGCAGCGGCTCAGCCTGCTGCACGACCTGAAACAAGAACTCGAAGGAGACGACCGATGACCAGAGAGACGACCAGCTTTGTCTATGTGACCTATATCCGTTCGACACCGCAGAAGGTGTTCGAGGCCATAATCAAGCCCGAGATCGCAAGGCGCTACTGGGGCCACGAGAACGTCTCCGACTGGAAGACGGGTTCGAAATGGGAACATATCCGCGCCAATGACGAACGGACCCTCGAACTCGTCGGCAAGGTCGTCGAAATCTCGCCGCCGACCCGTCTCGTCATCACCTGGGCGAACGCTTCGCAGGCCGACGATCCGTCGAAGTACAGCCGGGTAACGTTCGGCATCGAGGAATACGACACCATGGTGCGGCTGACCGTCACTCATGACGAACTCGAAGCCGGCAGCGGCATGGCGAAAGGCATCAGCCAAGGGTGGCCGGCTGTGCTGTCCAGCCTGAAATCCTTCCTCGAAACCGGCAGCGGCATCGACATTTCCGCCAAGCCGAAATCGGCCTGATGCCGTTCGATATCACGCAGAACCAAAGCCAGTGGAGAATGACAATGACCAAGCGCTATACCGGCGGCTGTGCATGCGGCGCGATCCGCTATGAGACCAGCGGCGAGCCGATCTTCCAGAACCACTGCCAATGCATCGATTGTCAAAAGCGCAGCGGCACGGGCCACGGATCCTACATGACCTTCGGCCGGCGCGCCGATATGGCGATCACCGGCGAGGCGAGCACATGGCGAGTGGCGGGCGCCAGCGGCAATGAAAAGATCCACTCATTCTGCCCAACATGCGGAACGCCAGTCTACCTGACATTCGTCGCCATGCCGGAGTTCATAGCGATCAATGCGACCAGCCTCGACGACCCCAGTGTTTTCGAACCGCAGGTGGTCACCTACACGATCCGCGGCCATGACTGGGACAGGATGGATCCGTCTTTGCAGGCGTTCGAGCGAATGCCGTAGGAAGTTCAGGCCAAGTGTCCGAACGACCGAATTCCAAGATTCGACCCGATCTAGGTGATCAGCCGGCTTGCCGCGGTTTCGGCCATGGCGTCGACGAGTTCGAGGCCCCATTGCTGGCTGCAATAGGCACGGAAATCGAAGCAGGGCAGGCCGGGGCAGACCTCGAACTCGATCAGATGGACGGTGTCGTCGGCCTCGACCCTGAGATCGATGGAAAACACGTCGCGCAGGCCGACCCCGCTCATCAGCCGCTCGGCGATCGCGCGAATCCTGGCGTCGGCGACCGGCTGCGTGTCGGCAACACCAACGAGTTCCGGTTCGGCATAATGTCCCGCCACCTTCGCCGCCTCGCCGGTGTCGCCGTAGAGCGCCAGACTGTCGGCCATGGTCTGGAAATCGGCGCCTGAATCGACAAAGGCGACGCCAAGGGCTTCGACCCCGGCGCCCGGCATCATGCCGAGGAAACTGGCGCGCACATTGCGGCCGGCGACATAGGGCTGGACCACGACATCATCGCGGTAAGCGGCGAACACACGCCGGCTGAGCTCCAGTGCGTGGCCGAGATCGTGGCAGCGTGAATCCGGCCAGATGCCGATCTTGGCGCCGAGCCGGTTGGGCTTGACGAACCAGCCGGTGGGAGACACCGGCGGCTCGACCAGCCATTTGCCGTCGCGTGCAAGCCCGGCCAGCGGCACCGGCAGGCCGAGCGCGCCAAGCACGGCGCCAGAGCGGAACTTGTCTTGGCAAAGTGCGAACAGCGCATCGTCGGCGCCAATCGTCTTGAACCCGCCAAGTCTCGCCAGAGCGGGTGCGGCGCCGCCCCGGAAATAGGCGATGCCATCGGTCAGCGTCCAGACCAGCGTCGTGCCGGGATCCTCGCCGGCGAGCACGCCTGGGGCGTCGTCCAGCGGCACCGGCGTGAACGACAGCCCACGCTCCAGGCAGGCGCGGCCAAGCGCCTCGAATTCAGGGGCGAGATCGGTCGACTGCGCCAGATAGGAGGCGATCTCGGCAGCGCGCTCCGGCGCATGACCGTCGGCGACCAGACGGTCGAAACAGGCCTTTTCCGGCTCATGGACGAGGATCAATCTTGGCTTGCGGCTCGGCATGAGATGAACGCTTCCCAGCGGTACGATCGCCTACCATCGCACGGTGAAGGCGTCAGGCTCTCGCGAAACCGACACGGCGCGGGCGCCTGCGTGACAGCACACCGGCCGACCGCAGAATGCAGTTCAGGCGATCAGCACGCGCGGCTCGAAGCGGCCGTTGACGGGGATATCGAGCAGGAAGGTCATACCAGCCTGCGGATCGAGCTGGCGCTGCTTCTCGTCCTTGCCCTTCCAGGCCGAGGTGACCGCCAGCCGGCCGGCGTTCTTGCCGACAAAGGCCGGGCAGGATGGCTGCGTCACCGGCATCGGGATTTCGCGCAGCAGCGCGCCTTCAGGCGAATAGGCCTTGACCACCTTGCCGCCCCAGACGGCGTTCCAAAGCACGCCGTCGCGGTCGACCACCGAGCCGTCGACAAAACCCTTGGACGAGCGGTGATCGACGAAGATTTTCGGTTCGCCGATGGGCAGGCCGGTGGTCGGATCGCAAGCGACGCGCATCAGCAACCCGGTCGAAGTGTCGGTGTAGTAGGCGAGCGCGCCATCTTCGGAAAAGCAGATCGAATTGGAGACGGTGATGTCGGAAAACAGCTTGCGCAGCTCACCCTTGAAAAACCAGTAGATCGAGCCAGCGCCCTTGCTCTCGTCCTTGGCCATCGTGCCGACCCAGAAGGCGCCGCAGGGATGGACGCGCGAATCGTTGGAACGCGTGAGTGGATTGTCGGCCTCGACAGCTGTGTGCAGCGTCAGCGCGCCTGTCCCCACGTCGCGAACAAAAAGGCCGGTCTCGGTGGCGATCAGCTGGCGCTTGTCATCAATGACGGCGATTGCGCTCGCCATCTGGCCAAGCTCGTGGATCTTGAGCGCGCCGGAGGCGACGCCTTGCTCCAGCAAAAGGCCGTTGACGATGTCGAACCAGAACAGCGCATCGGTGGCGGGATCGTAGCTCGGCCCTTCGCCGAGCTGGCAGATATGATCGGAGAAAACCGAAACCTCGCCCATCACACGTCTCCGCCGAATGCTGCATCCCAGGCCGTCACCGCCGCCTGGGCCCGCCCGGCCACCTCGTCGACGCTCATGCCCGGCTTGAACAGGCTGGAACCAAGTCCAAAGGCCGTCACGCCCGCCGCCTTGTAGCCGGCAAAATCTTTTTCGGAGACGCCGCCGACAGCACCGACCAGTGTTTGCGCCGGCAACACCGCGCGCATCGCGGAAATACCGGCAGCACCCAGCACGCTCGCCGGGAAGAACTTCAGCGCCGAAGCGCCTAGCTTGATCGCCAGGAAGGCCTCGGTCGGCGTGAACACACCGGGCATGGTGACCATGCCATAGTGCATGGCGCGCGCCATCACCTCGGCATCGATGTTGGGGCTGACCAGCAGCCGCCCGCCGGCCTTGTGCAGGCCATCGACATCGGCCGGCGTCAGCACCGTGCCGGCGCCGACCAGAGCCGTTTTCGGTAGCGCTTCGACGATCCCGGCGATCGACGAAAACGGCTCCGGCGAATTGAGCGGCACTTCGATCGCCTCGATGCCGGCGTCGAACAATGCCTGGCCGATGGCAATCGCCTCGGCCGGTTTCAGTCCGCGCAGGATGGCGACCAAGCCGCGCTTGAGCTTGGGAAAAGGTGCGGTCTGGCTCATGAGGCTGCTCCAATTCTGGCGATCATGCCGTTCTCGCGCGCGGCTTCAATGAGCCCGGCACGCACCGCCTCGTCGGCATCGACTACCCGGACTGCAAGCCCGGCGAGGCCAAGCGCCTCACTGTAAAGCGCGGCCAGCGCGCCGGATGCCACCAGCACGACGGGCTCCGCGCCGGCGCCGTGACGACGGCTGGCCGAGGCGATTTCGCCACCGATCAACAACCCGGACAGGCAGGCGGCGGCATCGTCGGCTTTCAGGTCCTGAAGCAGGCCGGCGGCGCGAATGGAGAACAGCCGCGAGGTGACATCGCCGCCTTCGGCCAATGCGGTTTCGCACCAGCGGCGGAAGAACGGATTGTCTGCCGTGACAGGCTTCGGATGTTCGCCTAGCGAATGGCGCAGGATCGAGTGCGCGGCAAGCACGGAAAACAGTTCGCCGGTCGGCCAGGTGCCGAAACCGGCAACAGTGCCGTCCTCGACCAGCACCCATTTCGAATGGGTGCCTGGCATGCAGACCAACTGGCGCCCCTTGGCCGGCAGGCCGGCGCCGGCAAGCTGGGTTTCCTCGCCGCGCATGACATCGGGCGCGTCGGCCAGACGCTGGGCAAGCCCCGGAACGATGCGGATGTCGCGGCTCTGGCCGGGCACTTTGGCAGCACCGCCGAGAATGGCACTGAGCGGCGCCGGCACCGCCACATACGGCGCTTCCAGCCAGCCCTGGCGGGAGCCGGCCATGCCGCAGATGATGACGGGCAGTGCTTCCGGTGCTCCCATCGCTGCCAGATGCCCTTCGAGAATGGTCGAAAAGCCCTTTTGCTGGGCGGTGATCAGGCCATCATCGCCACGGCGTTCGGCTAGCGCCTTGCCTTGTCCGTCGACCAGCCAGACCCGCATGCGGGTCGTGCCCCAGTCGACGGCGGCGACCGCCGGTGCGTTGCTGGCTGGGCTCACAGGAAGCCTCCATCGACGATCAGCATCTGCGCGGTCAGCATGCGCGAGGCGTCAGAGGCCAGGAACAGCACCGTGCCGACGATGTCGTCCGGCTGCATCACCTGCTTGATGCACTGCTTGGCGACATGGGCGGCAAGCGCCTGTTCGGTCACCCAGAGTTCCTTCTGCCGCTCTGTGATCACCCAGCCGGGCGCAATGGCGTTGACGCGGATGCCGTCGACGCCGAGCTTGCCCGCCAGCCCCTTGGTGAGGCCGAGGATGCCGGCCTTCGCGGCCGTGTAGGACGGCATGTCGGGGTGGTTGATCAGATAGGATGTCGAGGTGAAGTTGATGATCGAGCCGCCGCCGGCGCGCTTCATGCCCGGCGCCACCGCTTGCGCGGTGAAGAAATGCGGCCGCAGATTGATCGCCTGATTGTTGTCCCAGTACTCAACCGTCACGTCCTCGACGGCGTGGCGTTCGTCCCATGCGGCATTGTTGACCAGCACTGTGACATCGCCATGCGCCTCTGCCGCCCTGGCTGCCGAAGCCCGCAAGGCCTCGACATCGCGCAAATCGGTCTTGAGATACAGCGGCCGCCGGCCGGACTCTTTCTCGATGCGGTCGGCAAGTATCGTGCTTGGACCGTCGGCGATGTCGATGAAGGCGACATTGGCGCCCTGGCGCACAAACCCCTCGGTCAGTGCCGCGCCAATTCCCGAGCCGCCGCCGGTGATCAGCACCGAAGCGCCTTCCAGGTCGGCAAAATTCGCCGATGGCATCATATCTTTTCTCTCCGAGCGTGACCGGCGCGCATCCTAGCCACGCAAGTTGCGCGGGCAAGGGCGAATGGTCGGATTTTTGGGCTAATGTCAGACAAAACGACAATGCGCCGCACTGGATTGCGGACAGCGGCGGCTTCGGGATCGGCGGCGGCTTCGAGATCGCCGGTCAGATCGCCTTGGCGCGCAGGGCGCCGCGGAAGGAATCGCGGAGATAGCCGAGCGTGGCGTCGGCATCGACCGGCTTGCCGAACAGATAGCCCTGGCCGCCGGCGCAGCCGAACTGGACCAGGCGATCGGCCTGCGCTTCCTGCTCGATGCCTTCGGCGACGACGTCCATGCCGAGCCCCTCACACATGGCAAGAATAGCGCGGATGATGTGCTCGGAGGGGCGATCGTCGAGAATGGACGAGACGAAGGCACGGTCGATCTTGAGCTTGTCGAAATGGAATTCGCGCAAGCGGCCGAGCGAGGACTGGCCGGTGCCGAAATCGTCGAGCGAGACGCGGATACCGACGCGGCGCAGGTCCTCGACGATCTGCGCGGCCGAGGCAGGATCGTTCATCAGGCCGGTCTCGGTGATCTCGATTTCCAGCCGGCGCGGATCGAAGCCGGTTCGCTCGAGGATCGCCAATATATGCAGGCCGGTGTTCTGGTCGACGAGCTGCGAGGGCGACAGGTTGAACGACAGGAACAGATCCTTCGGCCAGCTCCGGGCCGCCTCGGTCGCCTTGCGCAGCACCAGCTGCGACAGCGGGCCGATGATGCCGCGCTCCTCGGCGATGGGAATGAAGATGGTTGGCGTCACGGAGCCCAGGTCGCGATCGGTCCAGCGCGCCAGCGTCTCGAAGCCGATGGTGCGGCGCGTGTTGAGATCGACGATGGGCTGGAAATGCGGTTCCACCTCGCCGGCCGAGACAGCGCGGCGCAGCGCCTGTTCGATACGGGTGACGCGCTTGGCCGCTTCTTCCATCTCGCGGGTGTAGACGACGACGCGGCCACGTCCGGATCGCTTGGCGTGATAGAGCGCCGTCTCCGCCTTGTTGATGAGGATCTCGGTGGTCTCGTCGCCCGAAGAGAACAGCGAGCAGCCGACCGAGGCCGAGAGCCTGGCGGTGCGTTCGCCGACATCGTAGGGCGCCGACAGGATCTCGATCAGCATGCGGGATTTTTCAGCCGCCGCCTCCTCGCTGAACACCATCGGATAGAGAAAGGCGAATTCGTCGGCGCCGATGCGGCAGACCGTGGAGTAGCCGTCCATCGAGGCGCGTAGCCGCATCGCGACCTGGATCAGGATATCGTCACCGGCCTTGTGTCCGAACAGGTCGTTGATCGGCTTGAAGCCGTCGAGGTCGAGAATCCCGACGGTAAAAGGTGCGGGGTCGTCGGCACGGTCACTGATCAGGCGATCGACCTTGTCGAAGAACCGGCGATGGTTGCCAAGCCCGGTCAACGGATCTGTGAATGCCAGATCCGTGCTCTCCCTGTTTGCCTGACCGGTGCCAAACGAAGTTTGCATCGGTGTCCCTGTTTTGTGACGTCGGAATTTATTGCGAGACTGGCAGCAAACCCTTTAGGAAACGTATCGCCAAATGGATTTTTCACGGGTAAAGCGCATCACCTTCGGGAAGGTCGACGTGGGGCGTGTCAAGCCGTTGTTTTCACGCACAACTCCCGTCGTTTCCCGCCACTGGATGACCCGGCGCCTCGCCTGTCTGCACATGGCCGGCAAGATCAATGCCGGCCTGGTTTTGCGACTTGCTTATGCCAATCCTGGAATGTCGCGATTGGCAGACGGACAGTGAGCCTGTACAGGCAAGACAGTCGTCCCATCCGAGTCCGCCGGAGACCGCCATGAAGCTGAAAATCGCAGTCCAGATGGACCACATCTCCACCGTGTCGATCGCTGGCGACACCTCGTTCGCGCTGTCGCTGGAAGCGCAGCGGCGCGGCCACCAGCTGTTCCACTACACGCCCGACCGGCTGTCGCTGCGCGACGGCAAGGTGTTTGCCCGCATCGAGGAAATGCAGGTGCGCGACGAGAAGGGCAGCCACTATTCGCTGGGCGAGAAGGTGCGCACCGACCTGTCGGAGATGGACGTGGTCCTGCTCAGGCAGGATCCGCCCTTCGACATGAACTATATCACCACCACGCATATCCTCGAGCGAATCCATCCGAAGACGTTGGTGGTCAACGACCCGGCCTGGGTGCGCAACAGCCCCGAAAAGATCTTCGTCACCGAGTTTCCCGATCTGATGCCGGACACGCTGATCACCAAGGACCCGCTGGAGGTGGCCGCCTTCCGCAAGGAGTTCGGCGACATCATCATCAAGCCGCTCTACGGCAATGGCGGCGCCGGCATCTTCCATCTGCACGAGGCCGACCGCAACCTTGCCTCGCTGCTCGAAATGTTCGGCCAGATGTTCCGCGAGCCCTATATCGTGCAACGCTACCTGAAGGACGTGCGCAAGGGCGACAAGCGCATCATCCTGATCGACGGCGAACCGGTCGGCGCCATCAACCGGGTGCCGGCCGAACACGATTCCCGCTCCAACATGCATGTCGGCGGTCGCGCCGAAAAGACCGAGTTGACGGAACGCGAGCGCGAGATCTGCGCCCGCATCGGGCCATCGCTGAAAGAGCGCGGCTTTATCCTCGTCGGCATCGATGTCATCGGCGACTACATGACCGAGATCAACGTGACCTCGCCGACCGGCGTGCGCGAAGTGCAGCGCTTCGGCGGCGCCGACATCGCCAGCCTGTTCTGGGACGCGATCGAGGACAAACGGAAGTAACCGTCTTCATTTCGTCTTAACTTGGCATTGCAACCGAGCTCTATCCGACTGCAACCTACGCGCTCATGCGTTCCTGTAATGTTCTTGATTTGGCCGGGGAATTGTGATTGTCTCGCCAAAGGGCTCCAACGCCCTAATGGCGCGGGCTCGGGCAAGCCCACATTCGGGGTGGGAAAATGGTGGCGCGGGTTCGCACGGTCGCTTTCCAGGGCATCGAGGCCGTGCCGGTCGACGTGCAGGTGATGATCGCGCCCGGCAAGGTCAACATGCATATCGTGGGCCTTGGCGACAAGGCGGTGGCCGAAAGTCGCGAGAGGGTGCAGGCGGCGCTTCATGCCTCGGGCCTGTCGATGCCGTCGAAGAAAGTCACGGTCAATCTGGCGCCCGCCGACCTGCCGAAGGAAGGCAGCCATTACGATCTGCCGATCGCGCTTGGCCTGATGGCGGCATTGGGCGCCATTCCGGGCGACATGCTGGCCGGCTATGTCGTGCTTGGCGAATTGTCGCTTGATGGCACGATTGCCGCGGTCGCCGGTGCCTTGCCGGCGGCCATCGCCGCCAATGCAGAGGGCAAGGGCCTCATCTGCCCGTTTGCCTGCGGGCCGGAAGCGGCCTGGGCGGGCAAGGAAATCGACATTCTGGCGCCGCGCAGCCTGATCGCCATCGCCAATCATTTTCGCGGCACGCAGGTGCTGTCGCGGCCGGAAGCCGGCATCCACGCCGCGGCGCGCGACCTGCCCGACCTTGCTGACATCAAGGGCCAGGAGACCGCCAAGCGGGCCCTGGAAGTGGCAGCTGCCGGTGGACATAACCTTCTGATGATCGGCCCGCCCGGGTCGGGAAAATCGATGCTGGCGCAGCGGCTGCCGTCGATCCTGCCGCCGCTGGCGCCGAAGGAATTGCTTGAGGTCTCGATGATCGCCTCGGTGGCGGGCGAACTCGGTGAAGGCAAGTTGACCGACCGGCGGCCATTCCGCGCCCCGCACCATTCGGCTTCGATGGCGGCGATGGTCGGCGGTGGCGTACGTGCACGGCCGGGCGAAGTGTCGCTTGCCCATCATGGTGTGCTGTTTCTCGACGAGTTTCCCGAATTCACGCCGCAGACGCTCGATGCCTTGCGTCAGCCGCTCGAGACCGGCGACTGCATGATCGCGCGCGCCAATCATCGTGTCACCTATCCGGCGCGCATCCAACTGGTCGCGGCGATGAACCCATGCCGCTGCGGCATGGCTGGCGAGCCGGGCTATCGCTGCCTGCGCGGCGAGCGTTGCCGCACCGACTATCAGGCGCGCATCTCGGGCCCGCTGCTCGACCGCATCGATCTCAGGATCGAAGTGCCGGCGGTGTCGGCAAGCGATCTGATCCGGCCCGACCGGGCGGAGAAGAGCGCCGAAGTGGCGCTGCGCGTGGCGCGCGCCCGCACCATCCAGCGCGAGCGCTTCGAACGGCTCGGCGCCACCCGCGCCACCACCAACGCGCATTGTGCGCCCTCGGTCATCGAGGAGATCGCCATGCCTGACGCCGCCGGCCTGTCGCTGCTCAAGGACGCCAGCGAGAAGCTCGCCTTTTCCGCCCGCGCCTATCACCGGGTGCTGAAGGTGGCGCGCACGTTGGCCGATCTCGACGCCAGCGAAACCGTCGGCCGCATCCACCTGGCGGAGGCAATTTCCTACCGCATGAGTTCGGAGCGCATGGCGCAGGCGGCTTGACGGGCAGGTGAGGCACCGCTTTCCCGGAGAAGGTGGCAAATCCCATAGGGACTATCTTGCGCACTGTGAGCGCGCCGGGGCCCAGCCATGAGCACTCGCATCGAAGACATGAGAAACCTCGGACCAGCTACGGCGCGGATGCTGGCGGAAATCGATGTTCTCTGTGAGGAGGATTTGCGGGGTCTAGGCGCGGTTGAGGCTTATCACCGTCTGAAGTTCCGGTTCGGACAGCACATAACGATCAACGCACTCTATGCGATGGAGGCGGCGATCCGCGGTTGTGACTGGCGGGCGCTCGACAGCGGAACCAAGGAGCATCTGCGGCGGCAGGCTCGCTATGTGATCGCGCGGCAAGCCGACCCTGCTGAATGAGCATTCATAAAGGCCACAACATCAACGGTGACGTTGGGTCTGCCGGCGTCGCACGGGCGTCGGACACTTCCGGTGCTCGCCTGATTATCAAATGAACCACGAGGCCGACGTATCCTACCTGAAGTATGACCATTGCAAGAATGGCCCATACGAACGCCACCCAGATCGATCCGGCTTCAATATAGGCCCAGATCGCCACTAAGATCGTGGTGGCGGACATGCCCACCAGGAACTGCGGAAAATACATCGCTTTGCCACCCGCTTGACCAGCCGCTAGTTAAGTTTTCACTAATTTAGCAAATTTGCAAGCCTACACGATCAAGGCGCGCACCTCGTCACGATGGCGACGCGACGTTGGCTTCCGCGATCACGCCATAACCGGTCTCTCACGAATCGGCCATGTCTGCAGTGCGGCGGACCTGATTGTCCGCTTGGCCGGCGTCCGCATCACCCAACGGCCCCCCACCGGACGGGCGTCGGCCATTTTTCTCACCCCTTCACCGGAAGGATGGCCGTTATCGGCGCCCGACTAAGGTCTTGGCTGTTGCATTGGATGTTCCTTAGCTTAGACAATACGAATATGATTGGGGTTTGGGGGTGTCGGCAATGTTCATCGACTACTACGAAATCCTGGAAGTTAGCCCGAACGCCAATTCGGAAACGCTGGAGCGAATATTTCGCTATTTTGCGATGCGCTATCATCCAGACAATCAACAGACCGGCGATGAAACCCGCTTCAGCGAAATCGTAGAAGCGCACAATACGCTCAAGGATCCGGTAAAGCGCGCTCAATACGACATCGCGTACAGGGATAATGCCAGCCTTCGCCGTGAATTGACCGAGGAAGCAAGCAGCACCAAAGGCATTGAGCGGGATGTCGTGATCCAGGCCAAACTCCTCTCGCTGCTTTACGCGAAGCGCCGGCACGACGTCACCAATCCTGGGATCGGAGATGTAGAACTCGAACGCCTGTCAGGCTGCCCGCGAGAACACCTGGAATTTCATCTCTGGTACCTGAAAGCAAAAGGCTGGATAGCAAGAGTGGAAAATGGAACGATCGCGATTACGGTAGAAGGCGTCGATCGCGCCAACTCCGAACACCGTCGCGATCCCGTCGTTCGGCTCCTGGACCACAGAGCCTCCTGAGGCCTTATCGCTGGCTGGAAACCCAGGTCGAATATCCGCCGCCCCATTCACGGCAGCGGCAGGCCGCTTGTGGCTGTTCAGCCCTGCTTCGCCTTCAGCTCCAGCCGGCGCGCGTGCAGCACCGGTTCGGTGTAGCCATTGGGCTGGACACGGCCTTTGAAGACCAAGTCGCAGGCGGCCTGGAAGGCGATGGAGTTGTCGAAGTCCGGCGCCATCGGTCGATAGAGCGGGTCGCCTTCGTTCTGGCGGTCGACGATCGCAGCCATGCGCTTCATCGTCGCCATCACCTGGTCCTGCGTGCACACGCCGTGATGCAGCCAGTTGGCGATGTGCTGCGAAGAAATGCGTAGCGTGGCACGGTCTTCCATCAGGCCGACATCGTTGATGTCAGGCACTTTCGAACAGCCGACGCCCTGGTCGATCCAGCGCACGACGTAGCCGAGAATGCCTTGCGCGTTGTTGTCGAGTTCCTTCTGGATGTCTTCGGACGACCAGTTCGGCCGCACCGCGACCGGCACCGACAGGATATCATCGAGCTTGGCCTTGGGCCGGGTCTTGAGTGCTGCTTGCACGGCATGGACATCGACCTTGTGGTAGTGTGTGGCATGCAGTGTCGCCGCCGTCGGCGACGGCACCCAGGCGGTGTTGGCGCCGGCCTTCGGGTGGGCGATCTTCTCGACCAGCATAGCTGCCATCAAATCAGGCATCGCCCACATGCCCTTGCCGATCTGGGCATGACCCGCCAGGCCGCATTCGAGCCCGGTGTCGACATTCCAGGCCTCATAGGCGGAAATCCAGGCGGCCTGCTTCATGTCGCCCTTGCGGATCATCGGGCCAGCTTCCATCGAGGTGTGGATCTCGTCGCCGGTGCGGTCGAGGAAGCCGGTGTTGATGAACACCACGCGCTCCTTCGCCGCGCGGATCGCTTCCTTGAGGTTGACGGTCGTGCGCCGCTCCTCGTCCATGATGCCCATCTTGATGGTGTTTTTGGCCATGCCGAGCAGGGCTTCGACACGGTCGAATATCTCGACGGCGAAGGCGACTTCCTCCGGCCCGTGCATCTTGGGCTTCACCACATACATCGAGCCGGCGCGGGAATTGGCGCGGCGGCCATTGGGTCCGACGTCATGCAGCGCGATCAGCGCCGTCAGCGCTGCATCCATGATGCCTTCCGGCACCTCGTTGCCGTCGCGGTCCGTTATCGCCCGATTGGTCATCAGGTGGCCGACATTCCTGACCAGCATCAGCGAGCGGCCGGGCACGGTCAGCGTGCCGCCGGTGGGCGCGGTGTAGGAGCGGTCGGGATTGAGCCTGCGGACAAAACTCTTGCCGCCCTTGGTGATCTCTTCCGCCAGATCGCCCTTCATCAGTCCGAGCCAGTTGCGGTAGACGACGACCTTGTCCTGCGCATCCACTGCCGCGACCGAATCCTCGCAATCCTGGATGGTGGTCAACGCCGATTCCAGAATGACATCGGCGATCCCCGCCGGATCGGTGCGGCCGATCTGATTGTTGCGGTCGATCACGATCTCGATGTGCAGGCCGTTTCTGACCAGCAGCACGGCACCGGGATTGGCGGCATCGCCGCGATAGCCGACGAATTGTTTGGGATCGGCAAGCGTCGTCGAGCCGGCACCGGCGCCGAGCTTCAGAGCGCCATTGGCCACCGACAGGCCATTCACGCCTGCCCACTTGCCCGAGGTGAGCGGGGCAGCCTCGTCGAGAAAGCTCTTTGTCCAGGCGACGACCGTGGCGCCGCGCGCCGGGTTGAATTTGCCGCCCTTCTCGGCGCCGCTCGTCTCTGGGATCGCGTCGGTGCCATAGAGCGCGTCGTAGAGCGATCCCCAGCGCGCATTGGCGGCGTTCAGCGCATAACGCGCATTCATCACCGGCACGACCAGCTGCGGGCCGGCAACGACCGCGATTTCCGGGTCGATATTGTCGGTCGACACGCTGAAGGCCGGACCTTCGGGGAGGAGATAGCCGATTTCCCTGAGGAAGGTTTTGTAGGCCTCCAGGTCGACGGGCGCGCCGTTGTCGCGATACCAGCCGTCGAGCTTTTCCTGCATGGCGTCACGGTTTTCGAGCAGCGCCCGGTTCTTCGGCGCCAGATCGTGGACGATGGCTGAAAGCCCGTTCCAGAACGCCTCCGCTTCGATGCCGGTGCCGGGCAGTGCTTCCCTGGCTACGAACTCATGCAGCTCGCGGGCGATCCGCAATCCGGCGATCTCGATGCGATCGGTCATCAGGCTACTCCAGATGAAAGGCTTTGCGGGCCTTTGGCATGCCAGGTTTGCCGGGTCAATTCAGCTTAGGGTGAAGGTGGCGTTTTTGGAGCCTTCGTCATACCAAGCGAAACGATATGTCATGGCACAGGTGGCCATGCCAATCGCATATATCGTCAATTTTCTCATTCCAGTAAATCCGGTCTTATACATTGTCTGTCAAATAAGGCAGGCATTTTTGGAGTATGCCGATGTTGAGATTTAGCTGGGTTACTGTCGTTTCACTCTTTGTTGCATTCGCGAGCGTCGCTCCCGTCGCTGCTGCAGATGTCGAGTTCGTTGGCACATGGCGGCAGGTCTACTCAACGGGAGGCAAATGTGCCGATTGCACGGTGGTTATCCGCAGCGATCCAGACCTTCAGGTCGATGCGAGCAATGGGTGGACCGCCGATCTGAAAGCGAAAATGATCAGTGGGGAACAGGCCTTGATCGGAAGCGGCAGTTGGCCCGGGTCGGCATCGGCGGGCGCCAAGGCCAGAACCTTGTCGGCAGCCTTCAAGATTCGTCAAGATAAGCTGCTTCTGATCATGCAGATCATCGACCCGAACGGCAGTCGAATACGGGTGCACGCAGTGTTCGAGCGACTTACTGTGCCGAAATCTTCCATCTGACGGGTGCCATGCGCATTTGTTCAATGCGCCAACGCGCTCACACCGCAATCCTTGGCCGGCCCGCGGCAACCGCCACCACATGGGCCTCGATGAACATGCGCTGGGCTTCGACTGTGGAAACGCGGAATTCGGTCGTGACATCAATCTCGGCGCTGTCGGTGCCGGCTTCCTTCGCGCGCCCCGCGACGATGGCGCGGACATCGGCTTCGGCCGCCGCGATCGCTGCCGCCTCGTCGAGGAAATCGCGCACGGTTTCACCCGAGGCAAGACGAAACAGCCCTTCCCTGGGCTGGCTGACCCGCGCCTCGGCCGATACCCTGACCTGGCCGACGACGGCGCCGAGCGCGTTGGCGACATCGGTATCCTCAGGCACCACGCAGTCATTGCCGATCAAGGGCGGCAGCCCGGCATAGTGCAGCGGCGCCGAGGCGCCGAGGCCGATGACCGGGCGGTCGAGCGCCACGCTCAGCCGGGCAATGCCGGGATGCGCGTCAACCGCGCGCTGCACCAGCGCGTGCGCCACCGTCGAGGCACCATCGAGCCCGTCCTCGGCAAAGGCGGTTTCGAGGATATATTCGGCCGACCAGCGGGTCAGCGTCACCAGCACCCGCTCCGAGATCACTTCGGGCGAAGCGGCGATGAACTGGCCACGGCCGTCGCGCTTGCGCGCGAACAGTTCGGCACCGAGACGCGCGGCAACCGGATCCCAGTTTGCCTGCTTGCCCAGCACATGGGCGGCATCCGAAGGGGTGAAGCCGGCGATATGCACCAGTCCGCGCGACACCAGCCGGTTGAGCGTTGCATTCTGCGCGTTCGACGTCAAAAGCCTGTCGATGGCGAGCGGCGTGGCACCGATCATCTCGTAAAGCTTGGCTTCGGCGCCGGTGAGACCGGCGGCGAGCCGGTCCGGCACGCCGGTGCGCACCGCGAAGCGGCCGTCCATGCGGCCGGGATTGGGCGCTCGCAGCTGGCGCTCCAGCTCCGATGTGATCGCGCTGCCATGCGCCATGCCGGCCAGCGCCAGTGGTACCAGGCGGCGCGGCCCGAGCAGGATCCTTGGGTTGAGGGCGCCATCTTCCAGCGTCACTTCGGAATCGCCACCGAGGCCGAAGGTGCGCATGGCGACAGCCTCGACCATGGTGCGGAAGCCGCCGACGGTGGCGCCTTCCGGATCGAGCCGCGGCCGGCCGCCATCGAGCACGGCGACGTCGGTGGTGGTGCCGCCGATATCGGACACCATCGCATTGTCGAGCCCGGTCATGTGGCGGGCGCCCACCAGGCTGGCGGCCGGGCCGGACAGGATGGTCTCGATCGGCCGCTGGCGGGCGAACGCCGCCGAAACCAGCGCGCCGTCGCCGCGCACCACCATCAAAGGTGCCGCGATGTTGCGCTGCTCGAGGAAGCCTTCGGTCGCCGCCACCAGCCGGTCGATCATCGAGATCAGCCTGGCATTGAGCAGCGTCGTCAGCGCCCGGCGCGGGCCGCCGAGCTTGGCAGACAGTTCGTGACTCGACGTGACCGGCAGGCCGGTCGTTTCGCGGATCAGCTCGCGGGCGGCGATCTCATGCGCCGGATTGCGGGTGGCGAAATAGGCGCAGACGGCGAAGCCGGAGACCGAGGCGCCGAGTTCCGGCAGAGCCGCCTCCAGTCCGGACAGATCGAGCTTGGCGGCATTGCCATGCACGTCGTGGCCGCCCGGACAAAACACCACCGGGTCGGTGCCGAGCGCGGCTTTCAGTCCGTCGCGGGCGAGGTCTCCCTCGGAAAAGCCGATCATCACCAGCGCGACGCGGCCGCCCTGGCCCTCGACCAGCGCGTTGGTGGCAAGCGTCGTCGACATCGAGACCAGTTTGATGGCGGCGGGATCGGTGCCGGCCTTCTGCAACACCGCATCGACGGCGCCGGAAATGCCGACGGCGAGATCATGCCTGGTGGTCAGCGCCTTGGCCTTGGCCAGCACCTTGCCCTTGTTGGGCTCCTCTTGCTTGCCTTCCGTCTCGGACCATAGCACGGCATCGGTATAGGTTCCGCCGGTGTCGATCCCTAGGAACAGCGGCTTTGGCTTGGTCTTGGCGGTCATCGTTTGGCGGCGGTCCGGCTGGCGAATTTATCTGCCCCTGCCCTTAGCCGATACAGGCCGGGCGATAAAGCCGCGACCGCTGGGCCAACACGCGATGGCCGTGATGAGGATTTGATCTCCCTCCTCCGGAGGAGATCGCCAGCTTTGGCCGCAACGCTAGCAACCATCTCCCGCCGGCGCCGAAAATCTTCGCGCCATGCCGGAAGAAAGTCGAGCGAGATGCCGCTATTTCGCCGCGACAGTGCCCTTCATCGAGCTATGGATCGCACAATGGAATGGGTGTGCCCCTGCAGCTGATATCTTGACCTTGGCGCTCTTGCCGGTGGCGAGATGGCCGGTGTCGAAGGAGCCGTCAAGTGCGGTGGCGGTGTGCGTCATCGGATCGGCATTGGTGAAAGTGATGGTATCGCCGACGGCGACCGAGATCTTCGACGGGTTGAATTTCATGCCCTTGATCTGGACCGCATGATTGGCTGCGTAAGCGGGCATGGCAAAGGCAAGCAGGGCGAGTACGAGCATAGTGCGCATGATGGATTCCTCCTGAGCGCGGACCCTCATCCTACACTAACGCTGCCGAACTGTCTTTCATGCCACGAAGCCGATCTTTTTATGCGTACCGTCGCAAAACGGCTTGTTGGCGGAATGGCCACAGCGGCAGAGGAAGGTTCGTTGCGTACGATCGACGGTGTGACCGGTGCCGGTGACGATCTCGACATTGCCTTCGAGCTTGAGCGGGCCGTTGGTGGTCGGCGTCACCGTCAGCGGGCCGTTCCTCGCCTCCAGCGCCGGCGTGTCCTTCAGCGGCGGCTCGCCGGTGGCGGCAAAACCTGATTTGTTGTGGCTGCCGTCGCAGAACGGCTTGTTTTCGGAAGCGCCGCAGCGGCACAGCGTGGCGCGGTAAAATGTTTCGCCGTCGAGCACGATCTCGGCATGCACCGCCAGCGGACCGTTTTCCCGCAGCCGTACGGTGTTGACCACCGGCGGCTGCTCCTGCGGCCCGCCATCCTTCCTGATGTAAGTGATGGCGCCCGAGGGGCAGCTTTCGGCGATGGCGACGATCTTCTCGACGCTTGCCGCCTCGGGATGAATCCACTGGCCCGGAGCGTTGGGCACGAAGACATGTGGATCGCCAAGCACGCAGTTTCGCGAATGGATGCAGCGCCTGCCGGAAAACCCGACGTCGATCTTGTCGCCTTCGACCATACCGGCCATTGCCGTGCTCCTTCTGCCTGGCGCGCGTCGCGTCAACCAACTCGGCGCTCTGGGTATTCGCGCAGGCTAGGGGTTCGGCAGGATAACCGTCAAGCTGGCAACCCGGTCAGGGGACCAGGTCGATCTCCTCGGTTTCGCCGCCGTTGCAGGTATAGCAGCAATCCTCGCATTTTTCCTTGTTGCCGGGGCCGACACCCCAATAGGTCCCTTCGTCGCCATCGACCCAGGCGCCATAGCAGATCGATTCGCCCGCGTTGCAGGATATCGGCAGTTGCTTGGTCTCGCCGTCATCGAGGTAGAAATCCTTGTCGTTACCCGGCCAGACATAGTCACGGTCCTGGCTGTACAGTTCGACGCGCATGGCATTGGGATGGCCGTTCTTGATGGAAAAGGTGACGTCGTCGGCATGTGCCGCCGGCGCGAACGCCATTACGAGAGAAAGCGCGACCAACGTGCGGCGCGCGTAGGTGTAAAGCATGGTAACCCCCTGAAGTAGCGGCCCATCCGGCCGCGCGGCGACCATCGCATGCTGCGGTGAATCGCTAAAGGGATGATTGCAACAATTCCCGAACTGATTTTGGGGATATCGGCGTGCGTCTCCCCTATGGCACCAGATCGATCGTCTCGGTCGAGTGCTCCACGCAGATGAAGCAGCAGGTGTCGCAGGGCTGGTCATTGTCCGGTCCGACGCCGGCGGAAATGCCGTCGTTGCCATCGACCCAGGCGCCGTAGCAGATGTGTTCGCCCTGATTGCACGAGAGCGGCACGGATTTCTGCGAGCTGGGGTCGATCAGGAACACCTTGTCGTTGCCCGGCCAGACCGTTTCGCGGTCGCGGCTGAACAGCTCGACAGCAACCGCTTCCTTGCGCAGGTTCTTGATGAAAAAGGCCATGTCGGCGGCCCGCACCGGGGCGGTGAAGACCAGGACTGCAAGCACAGCCATGCGAAACAGCGTCACGGTCTCGATCTCCCGAATCATCACGGCAGAATCGCATGCAAGCAGGGAACTAGGAAGCCGCGACGCCGACCATCTCCTGTCCAAGCCTGCGAGGATCTCGTCGGCAGCCTTCGCCTCAATTCCGCCCATTAACAAAGTCGTAAGGAGTTGCTTAACCGTTCGCGGCTATGTCACGGCCGGGGGGCCTGATAAAGTGAGTATGATGAGCAACAGCCCCGACAAGCGCAATGAATGGCGCGCCATTTTTTATGTGCAAGCCCGCGTTGCAATCCTGTTTGTCCCGGTCGTTGCAAGCCTGCTGATCATCGCGGCACTCGCCGGCAACGAACGCAAATCCGTTCCCGATATTGACCGGACCGTCACCGGCTCCGTGCGATAAAACGGCCTGATAGCAGGCGGTGATCGGGAGCTATCAGCGCATTGTCGTTTGGCGCTAAGGTCATCCAATGGCTGCGGCATTGAACCAGTGGGCGCGAACGATCAAGCGCGACGTGCATGCGCTCTACCTTGCCGCGCGTGATCCCCGAACGCCGTGGTATGCCAAGGCACTTGCCGTGTGCGTCGCAGGCTACGCCTTGTCCCCAATCGACCTGATCCCCGATTTCATCCCTGTGCTTGGCTACCTCGACGATGTGATCCTGGTCCCCTTGGGTATCCTTGCGGTTGTCAAGATGATACCACCCGAGGTCATGGCGGAACACCGGGAGGCCGCCGCCCTTGCCGCTGACAGGCCGGTGAGCCGCATCGCGGCGGTTATCATCGCTTGTATCTGGGTCACTTCGGTCGCGCTGGCGGCATGGCTGGGATATCGATACTTCGCTGGCTGATCTTGAAGTCGCGCCCAGCTCGCGGAGCGCAGCTAAAGAATTTTGGTCACCAGATTGTCCAGACGGGAATTCTCGCGGTAGGCGTGTCGCACCACGATGGCACCCAGGACGCCGGTGAGGGCCCCACCGACAACATCGG
The DNA here is from genome assembly GCF_040323235.1 of Mesorhizobium sp. M0051. Taxonomy (NCBI): domain Bacteria; kingdom Pseudomonadati; phylum Pseudomonadota; class Alphaproteobacteria; order Hyphomicrobiales; family Phyllobacteriaceae; genus Mesorhizobium; species Mesorhizobium sp. M0051. Next base: position 68,470 of record NZ_JAMYUT010000009.1, on the reverse strand, counting down.
TCAGGTAGTGCGTCCCGATGTAGATTCTCGACCAGCAGATCAGGAATGCCATGATGAAAAGCGCGATCGTCCGGCGCGGGAGGCCTTGCATCGCAAAGGCCGCAACAATTGCAATGCTGGCTGTCGCGTGATCGGATGGGAATGACCAGTCGGCACTGGGCGCAATCAACAGATGTGTCACGCCGGCGTCGTAGGGCCGTATCCGATGCACGAACAGAAGAATGAACTGATTGATCGCCAGGCCGAGCAAGAACGCCAGACCGGCCGACACGGCGCCGTGACGAACGTGGTAGCGGTCGGCCTTCGCCCACCATTGCAGGACCACGGCCAGCACCATGAGGGGAACGCCGATTTGTGAGACGCCGGTCATTGTCTTATCAAGAAAAGGGCTGATACCGGCCTCGGTGTCTATCCAGTGCGTTAATGCTGCATCCATTTGGCATCGGTTTCCGCAGTTGTTCGGGAGGTGGATTTTTGAAGCCCGTCGATGAACACCGCATCCATCAGATTTTCGAAGTCGGCGTCTGGCTCAAGGGCGCGCATGCCCTGATCGAATGCATCGGCGGGATCCTGCTCTATGTCGTCACCACCAATGCCATTGCCGCCTGGGTCAATGCAGTCACCGCAGAGGAATTGATCGAAGATCCGAACGATTTCATAGCTGGCTATCTGTCGCAGATGGCCAGCCATTTTTCGTTGGCCAGCAAGGAGTTTTACGCCTTCTACCTGCTCAGCCACGGCCTGATAAAGCTGGCCCTGGTTGTCGGGCTCTTGAGGGGCAAGCTCTGGGCGTATCCGGCGTCGCTCGCGGCATTGGGTTTGTTCATGGCCTATCAGATCTACCGCTACTCATACACCCTTTCGTTCGGCCTGCTGGTCCTGACCGTCTTCGATGCGGTCGTCATGATGCTGATATGGCACGAGTGGAAGATCGTGCGACAGCACAGGCCAGCATGACAGTTGAACTACCGGCCTCGTCCCTGTTCCCTGAACGCCGCACGGCCTCAATAAAAGCGCGGGATCGGGCCGTTCTGCGGGGTCACGTCCTCGCCGAGGTCGATAAACACCTCGTCGACATAGCACCATGCCCAGCCTTCCGGCGGATCGTAGCCCTCGATGATCGGATGCCTGGTGGCGTGAAAATGCTTGGTGGCGTGGCGGTTGGGTGAGTCGTCGCAGCAGCCGACATGGCCACAGGTGCGGCAGAGCCGCAGATGCACCCATTCCGAACCGCTCTTCAGGCATTCCTCGCAGCCGAGCGCGCTCGGCGTCACCTTCCTGATGTCGCGCGTATGCCTGCATTCATCCATCATGGTCTCCCGGGCGTTAGAGGTGCGTTGGCGTTGCCGAGCGCGAGATATGCATGCAAGGCCGCGACCACCTGGGCACCTTCGCCGACAGCCGCAGCGACCCGTTTGACCGAGCCTGAGCGGACGTCGCCGATGGCGAATACGCCGCTGCGGCTCGTCTCCATCTGCGCCGATCCCAGGTCCGATCCGGTGCGCACGAAACCCTTGGCGTCCAGCGCCACGTCGCAGTCCGCCAGCCAGTCGGTGTTCGGGTCGGCTCCGATGAACAGGAAGAGATGGCGGATCGGGCGCGTCGTTTCCTCGCCGCTTACGCGATTGCGCCAGCGCACGGCAGCAAGATTGCCCCCGTCGCCTTCCAGGGCTTCGACCTCGGTTCCGGTCAGCACCTCGATGTTCGGCTGCGCCCGGATGCGCTCGACGAGATAGCGCGACATGCTGGCTTCGAGGCTGCCGCCGCGTGCCAGCAACGCCACCTTGCGCGCGTGGCTGGCCAGGTAGACCGCCGCCTGTCCGGCAGAGTTGCCGGCGCCGACAAGTGCTACTTCCTGCCCGGCGCAAAGCCGGCCTTCGATGGGCGACGCCCAATAATGCACGCACGTTCCCTCGAACTGCGCCAGGTTCGGGACATCGAGGCGGCGATAGCGCGCGCCGCTGGCGATCACCACGCTGCGGGTGCGCACAGTCTCGCCGTCGCCGACATCGAGCGTGTAGCGGGCATTGCCGGTGGCGGCACTCAATAGCTTCACCTCGTCCGGAATCACCATTTCGACGCCGAATTTCTGCGCCTGGTTGTAGGCGCGCGCCATCAGCGCCATGCCCGAAATGCCCGTGGGGAAACCGAGATAGTTCTCGATGCGCGAGGAGGCACCGGCCTGTCCACCGAAGGCACGGCAATCGAGCACGATGGTCGATAGCCCTTCTGAAGCCGCATAGACCGCAGCCGCCAGCCCCGCCGGTCCGGCGCCGACGATGGCGACGTCGTATAATTTGTCGGCATCGATCGGCCGCAGCAGGCCGATGCAGCGGGCGAGATCCTTCTCACCGGGATTGAGCAGCAGCCTGCCGTTCGGACACAGCACGATCGGCAGATGGTGAGGGTCGACATCGAAGCGTTCGACTAGTGTTTTGGCGCAAGGATCGCTCTCGGAATCAAGCACGCGGTGCGGCTGGCCGCTGCGAGCAAGGAAACCTTGCAGCCGCAACACGTCGCTGTTGTCCTGGGGTCCGATGATGATCGGCCCGCTGGTGGAACTTTCCAAAAGCCCGACGCGGCGCAGGATCAGTGCCCGCATGATGCGCTCGCCAAGATTGGCCTCCTGCACCATCAGGTCGCGCAGCCGCTGCGAGGGGATGACGAACGCCTCCACAGGATCGGCGGCCTGCGCATTCACCAGCGAGGGACGCGCCGAAAGCTGCGCCAGTTCGCCGACGAAACTGCCCGGTCCATGGGTGACGATCGTCTCGCGCCGGCCGAGCCCGCCACCCTGGATGATGTCCACTTTGCCCGACAGCACGACGATCAAGCCGGGCGCCACATCGCCTGCGGTGATGATGTTCTCGCCGGCGGCATAGAAGCTGGCCTCGCCGAACCGGCGCATGCGATCGATGTCCGCCTCGGCCAGCGTCGGGAAGGCTTGGTCGCGACGGGCGCCGAAGATCGGGTTAGTGGATTGAGACATGGCTTTGAGCGTAGCGAAGGGGTCGCGCGGTTTGAAGTGGTTTGTTCGGCGCCTGGCCGGAAGGGGAGGTTGGCGGCAAAGAAAAAGCCCGGACAAACCGGGCTTTTTCTCTAAGTTTCTGAACCGTCGAATGGTTCGAAACGGGAATTTGGTGCCCAGAAGAGGACTCGAACCTCCACTCCTTGCGGAACACGGACCTGAACCGTGCGCGTCTACCAATTCCGCCATCTGGGCTGGTGCGGGCTGATGTAAGCGGGCGAGCGATGTGTGTCAACGCGCTTTTTTCAAAGCATGATCCCGAAAAGTGGGAACTGGTTTTCTCGGACAAACAGTTTCCGTTTGTCCAGAGATCATGCTCGATCAAGAACGGCCGGCCGCTTGCCGGCTGAAGGACTGTCAGCCCTCCAGCACTTCCTTCGAAGCCACGGTCGAATCGGCGTTGAGCTGGTAGATGACCGGCACGCCGGTGCCAAGCTCCAGCTTGACGATCTCCTCGCCCGACTTGCCGTCCAGCGCCATGATCAGCGCGCGCAGCGAGTTGCCGTGCGCGGCGACCAGCACCGTGCCGCCGCGCAGCACATGCGGCTGCAGATCGTGCAGGTAATAGGGCCAGACCCGGGCGCCGGTGTCCTTCAGGCTTTCGCCGGCGGGCGGCGCCACGTCATAGGAACGGCGCCAGACATGCACCTGCTCCTCGCCCCATTTCTTGCGGGCGTCGTCCTTGTTGAGGCCGGAGAGATCGCCGTAGTCGCGCTCGTTCAGTGCCTGGTCGCGGATGGTTTTCAGATCGCTCTGGCCGACCGCGTCGAGAACGTGCTGGCAGGTCTTCTGTGCCCTGATCAGCGCCGAGGTGAAAGCGATGTCGAATTTCAGCCCGCGCGCCTTGAGTTTCTGGCCGGCGGCCTTGGCCTCGGCGTGGCCCTGCTCGGTCAGATCGACATCGCGCCAGCCGGTGAACAGGTTTTTCAGGTTCCATTCGCTCTGGCCGTGGCGCACGAGCACGAGGGTTCTCGACATGTTTGCTCCCTTCGGGTTGGCAGATTGGCAAGTTGGCGGATTGGCCGCTCAGCCGAGGCCGAGCACGTCCCGCATCGAATACAATCCCGGCTTCTTGCCGCGTGCCCACAGGGCCGCCTTGACGGCGCCGCGGGCGAAGATGGCGCGGTCCTCGGCATGGTGTGCCAAGGTGATGCGCTCGCCGGTGCCGGCCAGCATCACGCTGTGATCGCCGACCACCGAGCCGCCGCGCAGCGTAGCAAAGCCGATCGAGCCCGTCTTGCGCACGCCGGTATGGCCGTCGCGGACGCGCACATTATTGCCGGCCAACGCGATGCCACGCCCGGCGGCAGCGGCTTCGCCGAGCAGCAGTGCGGTGCCCGACGGTGCATCGACCTTGTGCCTGTGGTGCATTTCGAGAATCTCGATGTCGAAATCGTCGGCGTCGAGCGCGCGCGCCGCCTGTTCGACCAGCACCGCCAGAAGATTGACGCCGAGGCTCATATTGCCCGACTTGACGATCGTCGCATGACGCGCCGCCGCGGCGATCCTGGCGTTGTCGTCGGCCGAGCAACCGGTGGTGCCGATGACATGGACGATGCGCGCCTGCGCCGCGTAGCCGGCGAACTCGACTGATGAGGCCGGCGTGGTGAAATCCAGCACGCCATCGGCCCTGGCGAAGACGGGTAGCGGATCATCACCGATCGCCACATCGATGCGGCCGACGCCGGCGAGTTCACCCGCATCCTTGCCCAGATGGGGTGAGCCCGCGCGCTCGATGGCGCCGATGACCCGCGCGCCGGGGATGGTGTGGATGGCACGGATCAGGGTCTGGCCCATGCGGCCGGCCGCGCCGACCACCACCAGGCCCATATCGATCCTGTCGGTTGCGGGCGTCTCGCTCATGTCGTGCTCCCGGCGATGCTCTTCTGCGTCTCGATGTTGCGAATTGGGCCTTGGGCCGAAGTCTGGATCGGTGCGCTGTCGTCGACAAGCCCCAGGCCCTTGACGCCCTGGATGCGGTGGAAACGCGCATAGACGCTGTGCGGATCGGCCATCAGCGAGGCATGGGTGCCCTCTTCGACCAGCCGGCCCTGTTCCATGACGATGATGTGGTCGGCGTTGACCACCGTCGACAGCCGGTGCGCGATGACGATGGTGGTGCGCCCTTCCATGACCTGGGTGAGCGCCTGCTGAACGCGGGCTTCGGCCTCGTTGTCGAGCGCCGATGTCGCCTCGTCGAGCAAAAGGATCGGCGCCTGCCGCACGATGGCCCGCGCAATCGACACGCGCTGGCGCTGGCCGCCCGACAGCGTCACGCCATTCTCTCCAACCGGCGTGTCATAGCCCTGCGGCTGCTGGCGGATGAAGTCGTCGGCCGCGGCCTGCCTTGCGGCCTGTTCGATCTCGGCGTCGGTGGCGCCCAGCCGGCCATAGCGGATGTTGTCGCGAATGGTGCCTTCGAACAGATAAGGCTGCTGCGAGACATAGGCGATGGAGCCGCGCAGCGACTGTTTGGTGACCTTGGAGATGTCCTGGCCGTCGATCTCGATCGTGCCCGCATCGACGTCGTAGAAGCGCTGCAGCAGCGCCACCAATGTCGTTTTGCCGGCGCCTGAAGCGCCGACGATTGCCGTGACCTTGCCGGCGGCGGCGACAAAGCTCAAATCGTGCAGGACCGGCGCCTCCTCGACATAGCGGAAGGAGACGTTGTCGAAGCGAACTTCGCCGGAGGTGAATTTCGCCTCGGCGGCACCTTGCGCGTCACTTTGCTGCGGCTCGATGTCGAGAAGCTCATAGATCATGCGCGCATTGACCAGCGCGCGTTCCATGCCGACCTGCATGCGCGCCAGCCGGCGGGCCGGATCATAGGCGAGCGTCAGCGCCGTGATGAAGGAAAACACCGCACCCGGCGGCTGGCCGAGAACGGTGGCCCGGTAGCCGGAATAGGCGATGACGCTGGCGAAGGCGATGCCGGCCAGCAGTTCGGAAACCGGCGTCAGCCGCTCGGAGACGCGGGCGATCTTGTTCGAGCGCTGTTCCGCGTCCTCGGCGAGCTTGCTGATGCGGCGCGACAGCTCGTCCTCCATGGTGAAGGCCTTGACGATGGCAATGCCTTGCGTGGCCTCCTGCATGGCGCCGATCAGTCGCGAGTTGATCTGCACTGATTCGCGCGTGATGCGGCGCACCCGGCGCATCAGGTAGGTGACTGTCCAGATCAGCGGCGGCCCGATCAGCAGCGAGCTCAGCGAAAGTATAGGATCCTGATAGATCATGACGCCGACCAGGCCGATCAGCGAGACGGCGTCTCGCGCCGTCGAGGTCACCGTCATCGACAAAAGGTCGCGAATGCCGTTGACGTTTTCGTTGACCTGCGCGGCCAGCCGCCCGGACCTTGTGTCGTTGAAGAACGAGACGCCGAGCTTCATCAGATGGTTGAAGATGCGCTGCTGGTAGCGCGCCACCAGATTGTTGCCGATCTTGGCCATCGTCACCGCCTGGCCGTAGCCGGCAAGGCCGCGCAGGATGAAAGCGCCGAGCAGTGCCGCGCAGATCCATGGGATCAGGTCGCCGCGCCGTTCATAGAAGATCTGGTTGACGACCGGGCTCATGATCCAGGCGGCAAGCGCCGTCGTCGCCGACACGGTCAGCAGGCAAAGGATCGTGAAAATATACGCGCCGCGATATTCGCGGCCGTTTTCCTGGAGAATGCGGCGGATGACCGCCACGATCTCGCCAGCACGGGGTTTCGACAAATTGGGAGGCTGAAATGTCAAATCGGAGCGCTTCGTAGGTTTCCGCTTCCCGCGGCCGGGCAATTCGGCACCCCTCTTAACGCCAAGCAGCCGGCTTGCCTATGCCTTGGGGTGACTAACTTCGTCGCGCCAGCGCCTGCCTGCCGTCTGGACGCCGAACAGCGAGGGGTTCCGGGCGTAGGCGGCAAGGCCCAGGAGTGCGGCCAGCGGGTGGGTGATGACATAGACCGGCATGGTCCGCATCAGCGCGCTGTGCGGCGCCTTGTCCTCGAAGGCAGCACGGAAATTGCCGGCTTTCAGTGCCGGCACGATCTTTTGCGCGATGCCGCCGGTGAGGAACACGCCGCCACGGCTCATGAACACCAGAGCGAGATCGCCGGCGGTGCGCCCGAGGCAGGTGACGAAGGTCTCCAGCGCTTCCTCCGCAACCGGATCGGTCTTTGCCAGGGCGGCGGCGGTGACTTCGGCCGGCGTGGTGAACGGCGCCGGTTTGCCGTCCGCCTTGGCCACCGCACGGTAGACGTTGACCAGGCCGCGTCCGCACAGGATCTGCTCGCCCGAAATGCGGCCTTCGAGCTTCTCGATATGCGGGAAAACTTCGAAATCGCGCGGCGTGCGCGGGCCGATGTCCATATGGCCGCCCTCGCCGGGCACCGGTATCCAACGGTGAAGCGCATGGACCAGCCCGGCGACGCCGAGACCGGTTCCCGGACCCAGCACGACGCGACCGGCATTGGGCTCCGGCGTACCGCCGCCGATCTTTTCCATATGCTCCTCGCCGAGCGCGACGACGGCGAGCGCCTGCGCTTCGAAATCGTTGAGCACGACGATGTCGCTCAGCCCGAGGCTGGCGAACATTTTTCTCGGCTTGACGATCCACGGGCAGTTGGTGAGCTCGATCTCGTCGCCGTCGACCGGGCCGGCCACCGCCAGCACCGCGGAGTTGGGGCGCACCGATGAGCGATCGATCACGACCGCCTGGATTGCTTCGTCGATGGTGTTGTAGTTGGCGGTCTGGACGATGGCGGGCTCGCCGGCCTCGGAATTGGCATCGAGCACGATCGAAAAGCGCGCATTGGTGCCGCCAATGTCGCCGATCAGGATCGGAAACCGCAACAAAGTATCGTCGTCGCCTGTGCCTGGCATGCTCTCGTCCGTCTCCGGCGCCCCTGACGGCATCTAGCCGCTCTCCCGTTGACTAGCGCATGAGTTTGAAAAGGGAAACGGTTTTCGAATCCACGGGCGCGCTGCGGCCGGTTCTGCGGCCAAACGGCCACTGTTTCGCAAAACGGGCCATCATAGTTTTGAACTGGCCCCCATCTGGACTCCGAACGGCGATAATCGCATTCTCCCCGTGAGGGGAGAGGCTTGGAAAAATCGCGCTATGACAACCGGTCTGGCCAGTGGCGTAAGCGGGCCGCGCGAGGGCGCCGCTGGTTGCCTTCGCGTAACACCGTATCGTGGGCGCTCATCCTTGCGGCAATCATAATTCTGTCTGCTCTGATTGCGCTAAAAGCTGGTCCTGCGCAGGTTTAATCTGGTTTGACGTCGATAGATGCCGCGACGGTCAGTTTCCAGGCGGCCGTGGCCGCGGCAGCGGGATGCCGATCTCGGGTGTCGCCGCGAAGGCGCTCACCGCGCTCGGCAATCCAGCCGTGCCGCTGGCCGTCGTGGCCGGCAGCGACGGCGCTTCCGGTTCGGGCGCGGCCACCGCGACGGGCACGCCGCCGCCATGATAGGTCGCGGCCTCGGCTGAAGCCGGCCCAGGCGCGTCGAGCACGGCACGGCATTCCTGGGGCAGGTTCGCCATCGTCATCAGATCGCGGGCCTTCGGCGCGTCAGGGTTCTTGTTGGGCCGCCACGGCTCCTGCGTGAACCACCAGGCCAGCGGCTTGCCGCAGCCGTCATCGTCCGGCGTTGCTTCCTGCGCCTTGCAGCCGGGCGAGCCCGGCTGGCAGCCGATGCGCATGTGGAAGTGATAGTCGTGGCCCCAGAACGGCCTGATCTTGCGCAGCCATGAACGATCGCCCTTGACGGTGTCGCAGAGTTTTTTCTTGATGCCCGGATTGACCAGGATGCGTTCGACTTGCGCGTAGCTCGCCGCCCGCTTCAAGAGCCTTGTGTGCGCCGGCGTCCACAGCGCGTCCTTTACCAGATGGGTCTTCTCGTCGACCATCAAGGTGGCGCTCATCGATTCGCGCTGAGCCGTCGACATCGGATGGCTGGGCATCGGCGTCAGCCATATGTCTGCGTCGAGCCCGATCTGGTGCGAGGCGTGGCCGGTCATCATCGGGCCGCCGCGCGGCTGCGAAATGTCGCCGATCAGCAAGCCGGGCCAGCCTTCGACTGCTGCGTCGCGCGACAATTTCTCGATGACCGCGATCATCGCCGGATGACCCCAGCGGCGGTTGCGCGAAGGCCGCATCACCTCCCAGGTCGGACCATCCATCGGAATGGCGACACCGCCGGCAAAACAGCCCTTGGAATAGAAGCCAATTGATTGCGCAGCGGCTGCTGCCGGCAGCTTCTTGGCGCCAAATAGGTCCTTTGCCCGCTCCTCAGCCGCGGCTGGTTGTACGGCAAGCCCTGCGATGGCAGCCAGGCCAAACGCAGCGGCCAGGATTGTCCTTCTGCCCGGCGACGATGGTCCCGATGCCTTCATGACCCCACTCCTTCATCGCTTGAACCGCCGAATCGTAGCATGCCCAACTTACGGCTTCGACCGTTAGCGCTTCATCGGACTGCGCGCTTCGCCGTCGCGCCAGTCGCCGCTCGCCCACATATGGTCGAGGGCGGTGCGGTAGTCCGGAAATCGAAAACGATAGCCCGCCGCCTTGATCGCTGCGTTGGCGACACGCTTGTTCTCGCCATAGAAGGACCGCGCCATGGGCGAAAGTTGGGCGGCGTCGAAGGGAATTTCGGGCGGCGGCGTGACACCCATCAGCGAAGCGGCATAGGCGACGACATCCTGCGGCGGTGCCGGCAGATCGTCGGTGACATTGAAGATGCCACCAGTATTGCTGTCGATGAGCCGCCAAAGCGCACCGGCAATATCGTCGCAATGAATGCGATTGAACACCTGGTCCGGCTTGACCAGCCGCCTTGCGGTGCCGTTTTCCAGATTGACCAGCGCATTGCGGCCCGGCCCGTAAATGCCGGACAGGCGCAGGATTGCAACAGGCCGGCCGATGTCCGAGCCCAGTTGCAGCCAATCCTGCTCGGCCCCCACCCGCATCACCGAGCGCTTCGACACCGGCCGGCATTCGGCCGTTTCATCGACCCACGCGCCGTCGTAATTACCGTAGACGCCGACGGTCGAGAGATAGCCGATCCATTCGAGCGCCGGCATTTGAGCGATTGCCTCCCGGGCAGCGTTCAAGACGGGATCGCCGGCCTCTTCCGGGGCGATCGAGATTACCAGATGCGTTGTTTTTTCCAGCGCATCCCCGATTTCGTCAGTCAGCGCACCATCGAACAGCAGCGGTGCGATGCCGGCCTGGCGCTGCGCCTCGAATTTGTCCGGGGAGCGGGTCGTGCCGAATATGTTGGCGGGCCCCTTGTTGGCACGGGCAAAGGCCTTGCCGGAATAGCCGGCGCCGAAGATGAAGACCCGTTTCTCGCTCATGCATGCGTCCTGGTTGGCCGCGCCAGACGCCATTCGTCGCGCACGGCTGTATCGGTCTCGGTTTTCAGGCCGATAGCTGCCCGTTCTGAATATTCGGCATCAGGCACCAGCCGCGCCAGCGCCCATATTGCCGCGCCCCGCACCAGCGGCGAGGCATCGTCCAGCAAGGCACGCACGCTGACGGCAAGCGCGGTGTCGCCGGAATTGCCGGCGGCGATCAATGTGTTGCGGACAAAACGATCGCGGCCGATGCGTTTTATCGGCGAACCGGAGAAGAAAGCGCGGAAGGCCGCCTCGTCCAGTTGCAACAGCCGGCCAAGCGGCGGCTCGCGCAATTCATCGCGCGCGGCGAGCTTGGCCTCCGAAGCAGCCCGGGCGAACTTGTTCCACGGGCAAACGGCCAAACAATCGTCGCAACCATAGATGCGGTTGCCGATCTTTTCACGGAATTCATGCGGGATCGGCCCCTTGTTCTCGATGGTGAGGTACGAAATACAGCGCCGCGCATCGAGCCGGTAGGGCGCCGGAAAAGCATCCGTCGGACAGGCGTCGAGGCAGGCACGGCAGGAGCCGCAATGGTCGATCTCCGCCTTGTCGGGCACCAGTTCGGCGGTGGTGAAGATCGTGCCGAGGAACAGCCAGGAGCCATGCTCGCGGCTGACCAGATTGGTGTGCTTGCCTTGCCAGCCGAGACCCGCGGCTTCCGCCAGCGGTTTTTCCATCACCGGTGCGGTGTCGACGAACACCTTCACGTCGCCGCCGGCACGGGCCACGATCTTGCCAGCGATCTCCTTCAGACGCCCCTTCATCACCTCGTGATAGTCGCGGTTCTGCGCATAGACCGAGATCGCGCCGCGGTCGCGCTTGGCCAGCACGCCGCGCGGATCATGGTCGGGACCGTAATTCATCGCCAGCACGATGATCGAGCGCACCTGCGGCCATAGCACCGTCGGGTCGCCGCGGCGTTGCAGCGTCTCGGCGATCCAGTCCATCGAGCCGTGAAAGCCGTCGGCGACAAATTCGGCCAGCCGCGCCGGCGCAAGCGGGATCGCATCGGGAGAGGTGACGGCGACGGCATCGAAGCCGACGCGACGCGCCTCCGCGTCGATCAGCGTGCGCAGTTTTGCGGCGTCAGAAGTCGAGGTCCGCATAATGCGACACCGGCGACAGGCCGCGCACGCGGTCGGTCAAAAGCGGCCGGAAGGAGGGCCGTGACTTGACCCGCGTGTACCATTCGCGCGCTGCAGGATGCTCGCGCCAATCAATCTCGCCGAGATAGTCGAGCACCGACAGCGTCGCGGCGGCGGCCAGATCGGCATAGGTAACCCTGGAGCCGGCCAGCCAATGGCGGGTGCCGGCCAGCCAGTTGGTGTATTTCATGTGCTGGCGGATGTTGGCGCGCGCCGCACGGATCGCGCCTGAATCGGGCGAGCCGCCGCCCGCAACTTCCGGCATCACCGGCTTCAGCACCCGTTCGCGCACCAGATGGCGGGTGATTTCGCTTTCGGCCTTGCTGAGATACCAGTCGATCAGCCGGCGGATTTCGGCGCGCTGCATCGGATCTTCGGCAAACAGCCGCTTGTCGCGCTTCAAGACACCGCGCGTTTCATCGAGATATTCCGATATGACGGTTGCACCGACGATCGGCACGTCGCCTTCGGCCAGCAGGATCGGCAGTGTGCCGGCCGGGTTCAGCGCCAGGAACTCCTTGCGTCGGGTCCACGGCTTTTCCTCGATCAGGGCCAACTCCTCGCCATACTCGCCGAAAGCGAGGCGGACGAAGCGACAAGTGGCGAACATGGGATGGTGGAAAAGCGTCAGCATGGTTCCGCGATGATAAAGCGCACTGGCGAATCGAAGGGCGCACCGGTAAGTCTTGGCCGCCCGGTTAGCGGGCCGTCAGGGTGTTGCGACCTATAGGGGGACTTGCACGCCATGACAAGCAAGCCGTTTTGTCAGCCGTCACGCCAAATCCCGAGGTAGCCATGGAAAGCCAGCCATTCGTCGAAGCTCTGCTGCTCGGCCTGCTGGAGGGGCTGACCGAGTTCATCCCCGTCTCATCCACCGGCCATATCCTGCTCGCCGGCCATTTCCTCGGCTTCCATTCGACCGGCAAGGCCTTCGAGATCCTGATCCAGCTCGGCGCCATCCTGGCGATTCTGAGCGTCTATTTCCGCCGGCTGTGGCAAATGCTGATCGACCTGCCGCATGACCGGCTGACAAGGCATTTCGCCATCGGTGTCCTCATCGCTTTCCTGCCGGCGGCGATCATCGGCGCGCTGGCGCATGATTTCATCAAGGCGGTGCTGTTCGAATCGCCGCGGATGATCTGCATCATGCTGATCATCGGCGGCTTCGTGCTGCTGGCGGTGGACCGCATGAACCTCAAGCCGTTCTACCGCGACGTCGAGCGGTTCCCGACCCGGCTTTACCTGCAGATCGGCCTTTTCCAGTGCCTGTCGCTCGTTCCCGGCACGTCACGCTCCGGTTCGACGATCGTCGGCGCGCTGCTGCTGGGCGTCGACAAACGGGCGGCGGCCGAATTCTCCTTCTTCCTCGCCATCCCGACCATGGTCGGCGCCTTCGCCTTCGACCTGTTCAAGAACCGCAACGTCCTGAGCAGCGCCGACCTGCCGATCATCGCCGTCGGCTTCGTCGCCGCCTTCGTCACGGCGCTCATCGTCGTGCGCTTCCTGCTCGATTACGTCTCGCGCAACGGCTACTCGCTGTTCGGCTGGTGGCGGCTGGTGGTGGGTGGTGTGGGGTTGGCGGCGTTGATGATCTGGGGGTGAGCTTACCCTCCCCCTTGTGGGGATGGTGAGCAACCTCAATTCCTTCCATAGAACGCATTCTCGACATGCACCGGCCAGCGCCAGGGCAGCACCGCGACCATGTCGAAGCGCATCGACAGTTTGCCGTAATCGGACTGGCGCGACAGCCAGATGTCGGCCGCCCCCTCGATGCGGCGCTCCGATTCGTGGCCGATCGCCTCCATGGCTTCCATCAGCGTGCGCCGCGCCTTGACCTCGACGAACAGCACGAGGTCGCCGCGGCGCGCGATCAGGTCGATCTCGCCGAAGCGGGTGCGGTGGCGGCGCGCCAGAATCCGGTAGCCCTTCAACACCAATGCTGCCGCCGCCAGCCATTCGCCGCGGTGGCCGCGCCGATAGGCTTTTTGGCGGCTGGCACTCGGGCGCTCAACCACCGTCGCTTTCTCCAGAAGCATGCTTGAGTTCGAGAAGCCGCCGATACAACGCCTGTTTCTGGCCGCCGATCATTTTTGCGGCTTCCGCCGCTGCCTTGGAAGCCGGCATTTCGCCGGCGAGCGACAGCAACAGGCGGTCGATGTCGGCCGGTTCGTCGGCCTTGGCCTCGGCCGGACCGACGCAGACGACGATCTCGCCCTTCGGCGTATCGGCCGCCGCATAATGATCGGCCAGCGCCTGCAGCGTGCCGGTGCGCATCTCTTCAAAGGTCTTGGTCAATTCGCGACCGATCGCGGCCTTGCGCTCGCCGCCAAGCGCCTCGACCATGGCGGCAAGGGATTCGGCCAGCCGGCGCGGTGATTCGAAGAAGATCAGCGTCGCCGGCACAGCCTTCAGTGCCCCAAGCCGCGTCAGCCGCTGCCCTGATTTGACCGGCAAAAAACCGGCGAACAGGAAGGCGTCCGACGGCAGGCCGGATGCGGTCAACGCCGCGAGCGGCGCCGACGGGCCGGGAATCGGCACGACGCGAATGCCGTGGTCGCGCGCCTCGCCGACCAGCCGGTAGCCGGGATCGGACACCAGCGGCGTGCCGGCGTCGGAGATCAGCGCCACGCTCTGTCCGGCCTGGAGCGCCGCGATCAGCTTCGGCCCGGCCTCGCCCGCATTGTGTTCGTGATAGGCCGTGGTGCGGCGGCGAATGGCGTAGCGGTCGAGCAGCACGCGCGACACCCGCGTGTCCTCGCAAGCAACGATGTCGGCGGCGGCCAGCGTCTCCAGCGCGCGCAGCGTGATGTCGGCCAGATTGCCGATCGGCGTCGCCACCAGATAGAGCGCCGGCTCGAGCGGCCGGGCCGCGATCTCGGTCTGCCCGACCACATAGCTGCGCTTGCCCGTTTCGGCGGTCACTGATGCCTTCTCCATTCAGCCCTGTTTGGCACGGCCAGCGTCGGCTTGCAAAAGCTGACGTTGCGCCTCCCTCGCCATTCCTTTGCCACAGTAGGGAACGAAACCGGCTACGGCGGATTTACCCCCTGATTCCCGAGGAGGACAGGATGGATAGCCTGAAGATGCAGGACGCTTTCGAGCCCTATCGGGCCGAGCGCAACCGCGTTGCCGTACGCAAGGACAAGCGCCTCCCCGCGAAGACCGACGCCAGCCTGGCCAAGCAGGCCTGCTTGCCCACGAATGTCGGGCTTTCCGACAACAAACCCGACAACATGACGGAGCACTGACCGGACGATGCCCAATCGCTTCGATATCTTCATCACCCGTCTTGAAACAAAAAACGCCCGCAACGACGTGCCGCTACATCCGATAGGCGACCAGCACCGCGGACGCCGCGATAAGGGCGACGCCAAGCCAGTCCGCCCCGGCGAGTCGCCCGCCGAGAAAGGCCGCGGCAAACAACCCCACAAGCACGACGCTTAGAGCATTTCACCGTTTCGCGGTAACGGCGAGCCGCTCTAAACTCTTTGTCTTGATGCAATTCCGGACGGAAAACCGCGTCACACTTTTCCTGGAATTGCTCCGCAATCCTCAGCCTCGGAGATTGGGGGCGTGGGCGTCATCCTCGCCGCGCACCCAAAGCCTGCTTGGTTATCGCGCTAGGTCCGCCACCACCGCATCGAGCACGATCATGCCGGCCGGAGTGGCGCGGAGCCGCGCGTTGCCGATCGGTGCCACCAGCCCTTCGCCCTGTAGCATCGAGAGCCGCGCGCTCGACAGGCCGCGCCCGGAGAACGCCTCGTAGCGGGAGAGGTCGATGCCCTCGGCCAGCCGCAGGCCCATCAGCAGGAACTCGTCGGCTTCTTCCGAACGCGTCAGGATCTCGCCACCGGTGACGCCATGGCCCTTGGCCTCGACCAGATTGGCCCAGGTTTCCGGCATCCGCTCGGCGATCGTGACTGTGCGGCGGCAGTTCTCGACGAAGCGGCCATGGGCGCCTGGCCCGACACCGACATATTCGCCGTAGCGCCAGTAGGTCAGATTGTGCCGGCTTTCGGCGCCCGGCCTGGCGTGGTTGGAAATCTCGTAGGCTGGCAGGCCATGCGCCGAGGTGATCTCCTGCGTCAGCGCATAGAGGTCAGCGGCGTGGTCGTTGTCGGGGATGATGAATTTCTTCGCGGCATGCAAGGCATGGAACGGCGTGCCCTCCTCGATGGTCAGCTGGTACAGCGACAGATGATCGGCGGCGTGGCCGATCGCCTGTTCGAGCTCGGCCTGCCACGCCTCCGGTGTCTGGCCGGGTCGGGCATAGATCAGGTCAAAGGACAATCTTGGGAAGATTTCCCGCGCGAGCCCGATAGCATGCAACGCTTCCTCGACATTGTGAAGCCGGCCGAGGAAGCGCAAATCCTTGTCGTTCAGCGCCTGTACCCCGAGCGAGACGCGGTTGACCCCGGCCGCCCGGTAGGCGCGAAAGCGATCGGCCTCGACCGAGGACGGATTGGCCTCCAGCGTCACCTCGATGCCGTCGGGAACGGTCCAGTTCCTAGCCACGGCGTCCAGAACCCTGGCCACCGTTTCCGGCTTCATCAGCGACGGCGTGCCGCCGCCAAGAAAAATGCTGGTTACCTCGCGCGGCCCGGTGCGCTCGCGCATCGTCGCCAGTTCAGCCTCGAAGGCGCTGGCGAAGCGGTCCTGATCGACCGGCTGGTGGCGGACATGGCTGTTGAAATCGCAATAGGGGCACTTGGCCGCGCAGAACGGCCAATGGACATAGACGCCGAAGCCGGGCGTCCGGTCGAGCAGCATGCTCATGACGAACCCAATCGTGCTTGGGCGAACTTCTGGAAAGCGCGGGCGCGGTGCGACAGCGCGGTCCGCTGGCCGGGCTTCCAGCCATGCTTTTCCTCGGCGCTCATCTCGCCGAAGGTTTTTTCGAAGCCATCGGGCAGGAACACCGGATCGTAGCCGAAACCGAGATCGCCGCGCGGCGGCCAGACGAGCGTGCCTTCGGCCTCGCCGCGATAATATTCGGCTTCTCCGTCGGGGAACGCCAGGCAGATGACGGCGACAAAGCGGCCCTTGCGTTGTCCGGCCGAGGCGGCGCTGACTTCCTGCAGCGCCACTTCGGTGCGTTGCATAGCCATGCCGAAATCGCGCGCGCCGTCAGCGGTTTCCGCCCAGTTGGCGGTGTAGACGCCGGGCGCGCCGTCGAGCGCGTCGACGCACAGGCCGGAATCGTCCGACAGCGCCGGCAGGCCGGTCGCCTTGGCCGCGGCCAGCGCCTTGATGTAGGCGTTTTCCTCAAAGGTGGTGCCGGTTTCGTCGGGCTCAGGCAGGCCGTAGTCCTTGGCCGATTTCGCTTCGAAGCCGAACGGCCCCATCAGATCGGCGAATTCGCGCAGCTTGCCTTCATTGTGGCTGGCGACGACGATCTTCTTTCCATCGAGAGAATGCATCAAAGGCCCCAGATTCGTGGCTCGGCGAATTCGATCGAATTGCCCGAGGGGTCGCGTATATAGATCGAACGGCCGCCCTGCGGCCATTCGAATTCGCTTTCGATGGCTATGTTTTTCGCCTCGAGACGCGCTTTCCAGTCGGCGATTTCGTCAGCGGTCGCCGCAAAGCAGAGATGGCCTTCGCCGACAGCGCCATGCGGCGGCACCGGCAGCCTGGCGTCGGGCGCGGGCGGGATTTTGGTTGCCTCGGCATTGAAGACGAGCAACACGCCCGGCCCGCAGCGGAAGAAGAGGTGGCGGCCATCGACTTTGCCGAGGAGGTTTAGGCCGAGGACGCCGGTGTAGAAGGTTTCGGCGGCGGTTAGGTCGGTGACGTAGAGAGCGGATTCCAGGATAGCAGAGGGCGTCACGAGGCGCCCCCCTCTGACCTGCCGGCCATCTCCCCCTCAAGGGGGGAGATTGGCAGCTTCAGCGCCTCCGCACAACTCACGCCGCCGCAAGGTGGCGCAAACCAGCGGGATAGCCGATCTCCCCCCTTGAGGGGGAGATGGCCAGCAGGCCAGAGGGGGGCGCTCAAGCTCGGCATTTGAGAACTAAGCCACCGCCATCTGCTGCAAACTGACCAGGCGCTGAATGCCCTTCTTGGCCAAGCCCATTAATTCCGCGAACTGCCCTTCCGAAAAAGGCTCGCCTTCGGCGGTTCCCTGGATCTCGACGATGCCGCCCTTGCCGGTCATGACGAAATTGGCATCGGTGCCGGCCGACGAGTCCTCGATATAGTCGAGGTCGATAACCGGCTGGCCGTCATGGATGCCGCAGGAGATCGCGGCGACGTGGTCCTTCAGCACCTTGGCGACACTGGCCATCTGGCGGGCTTCCATCCAGCGCAAGCAGTCGTAGAGCGCCACCCAACCGCCGGTGATCGAGGCGGTGCGGGTGCCGCCATCGGCCTGGATGACGTCGCAGTCGACGGTGATCTGTTGCTCGCCCAGCGCTTGCAAATCGACCACGGCGCGCAAGGAACGGCCGATCAGCCGCTGGATCTCCAGGGTGCGGCCGCCCTGCTTGCCGGCGGAAGCCTCGCGGCGCATGCGCTCGCCGGTCGAGCGCGGCAGCATGCCGTATTCCGCCGTCACCCAGCCCTTGCCGGAATTGCGCATCCAGCCCGGCACTTTTTCCTCCAAGCTGGCCGTGCACAGGACATGCGTGTCGCCGAACTTCACCAGGCATGAGCCTTCGGCGTGCTTGGAGACGCCGCGCTCGAAGGAGATGGCGCGCATTTCGTCGAATTGGCGTTTGGAGGGGCGCATTCAGGCTGCTTTCTTGTCATTTTTCGGGAATCTTGGCCGGCTTGTAGCCGCATGGGACGAATGGCGCAAAGGAAAATGGCTTGACGATCCGACACAGACACCGGGGTGATCTGACGCAGACACCGGGTTGCGCGGGCCGTAGCGAAGTCTATATCTTTGGGCCGGAGGTTTTTGGCCGCAATGACCAAGGCAGTCGATCCAAGTTCGCAGGCGCCCGCGCTTCAATCATTGGACATGCGCTCGCGCGACATCTTCCGGCGCATCGTCGATTCCTACCTCAAGGACGGCGAACCCGTGGGATCACGCAGCCTGTCGCGCATCCTGCCGTCTTCGCTGTCACCGGCCACCATCCGCAACGTGATGAGCGATCTCGAGCATCTCGGCCTCATCTACGCGCCGCACATCTCGGCCGGCCGTTTGCCGACGCAGGCCGGCCTGCGTTTCTTCGTCGACGCCTTCATGGAGCTTGGCGATCTGTCCGACGAGGAGCGCCGCGCCATCGAGGCGCAGGTGCGGGCATCCGGCTCGGGGGCGACGCTGGAACACATGCTGACCGAGGCCAGCCAGATGCTGTCGGGCATGTCGCGCGGTGCCGGCCTGGTGCTTGCCGCCAAGAACGAAGTGGCGCTGAAGCACATCGAATTCATCCAGCTCGAGCCGACCAAGGCGCTGGCGGTGCTGGTGTCGCAGAATGGCGACGTCGAAAACCGCGTCGTCGAGCTGCCCGCCGGCATCACCGTCTCGCAACTGCACGAGGCCTCGAACTTCCTCAACGCTCATATCCGCGGCCGCACGCTGGCGGAGGCGCGGGTCGAGATCGCCCGCATCAAGGAAGAGACCAGGGCCGCCCTCGACACGCTGTCGCAGGACCTCGTCGAGAAGGGGCTCGCGGTGTGGGCCGGCGCGGACAGCGGCCTGCCGGCACGGCTCATCGTGAGCGGCCGCGCCAATCTGCTCGAAAACGTCACCGCCCAGGCCGATATCGAACTGTTGCGGCACCTGTTCGAGGACATGGAGACGCAAGATGGACTGATCCAACTGCTCGACCTCGCCGAGGAAGGATCGGGCGTGCGCATCTTCATCGGCTCGGAAAACAAGCTGTTCTCGCTGTCGGGCTCGTCGCTGGTGGTCGCGCCCTATCGCGACAAAGACGCCCGCGTCGTCGGTGCGCTTGGGGTCATCGGCCCGACCCGGCTCAATTATGCCCGCATCGTGCCGATGGTCGACTATACGGCGCAGCTGATTTCCCGCATGCTGCGCTAAGCGTATTGATGTTCAGGTGATGCCGGCCTGACCTGAATCTCAACACCTTAGACTCAAAAAACAAAGAACAAGCAGCTGAGGAGAAAAACAATGGCGCTCGAAGAATTCAAGGCCCGGATCAGCCTGCTGCTCGAGGAGATGGTCAACCAGCCGGAAGACCAGCACGAGATCCAGGAGCAGTTGCGCGAAAAACTGCGGGAAATGCGCGCCATGGGCCTGCCGCTGCCGGCCGATCTCGTCGCGCTGGAAAAGCGTCTCGATGACGATTTCTACGCCGCCGGGACCTGAAGGTAGAAAACCTCCGCTTTCGCTTCAACTGATCGTGTGCCGCGGAACAACAGACGAAACCGCTCGTTTGGCCTCTTTGCAGCCGTTCACTGTGTGACCAGGTTTGGAGGATTGAATGATCCGATTGGCTGGGCTGGCCCTGTCCGCAGCGGTGTTCCTCACCACCGCTGCATTCGCACAGCAAGCGGAGCCCGTATTGAAAGGTGCCGCGGCCTTCGGCGACTGGCGTGCCGACAGGCCCGGTGTGCGCCGCCTGATCAAGCCGAACGATCTGCCAAAACCCGACGTCACCAAATCCGCCTCCAACAGCGCCGGCCTTGCCGAACGGCCGGCAGATGCCAAGCCGAAACTGCCGCCGGGCTTTTCGGCCGAGCTGATCGCGTCGGGCATCGACAATCCGCGCGTCGTCCGCGTCGCGCCGAACGGCGACCTGTTCGTCGCTGACAGCGAAGCCAACCAGATCCGCGTCTACCGCCTGGCCGAGGGCAGCGCGAAGCCGGCGCAGCACGGCATCTTTGCCCGCAATCTCAACCAGCCCTATGGCATTGCTTTCTATCCGCCAGGCAACGACCCGCAATGGGTCTATGTCGCCAACAGCGACGGCATTGTGCGCTTCGCTTATCACAGCGGCGACCTGAAGGCCGCCGGCGACCCGGAGACCATCGTCGACAACATCCCATCAAGTCATCACTGGACCCGCGACATCGCTTTCTCTCCGGACGGCAAGACGCTCTATCTATCGGTCGGCTCGGGTTTGAATGCCGCGCAGCATATGGGCAAAGAACCGAAGGGCGGCCTCGACGCCTGGGCGACGTCGCAGCCGCTCGGCGCTGCCTGGGGTCCCGAAGATGGCCGCGCGGCTGTGCTGGCCTTCGATCCCGACGGCAAGAACGGACGCATCGTCGCCACTGGCCTGCGCAACTGTTCGGGCATGGCCGTGCAGCCGGCGACCGGCGCGCTGTGGTGTGTCGTCAACGAAAGCGATGGGCTCGGCGACAATGTGCCGCCGGAATATGCGACCGCGGTCAAGGACGGAGCCTTCTATGGCTGGCCCTGGTACTATATCGGCAACAACGAGGATCCGCGTCACAACGGCGAGCGCCCCGATCTTGCCGGCAAGGCGACCATTCCCGACGTGCTGATGCAGGCGCATTCGGCGCCGCTCAACATCGCCTTCTACGAAGGGAAGACTTTTCCGGCCGAATACAAGGGCGACGCCTTTGTGGCTCTGCACGGTTCATGGAACCGTGGCAACAGGACCGGCTACAAGGTGGTGAGATTGCTGTTCAGGGATGGCAAGCCGACCGGCGAATACGAGGATTTCATCACCGGCTTCGTCGTCTCCAACGGCGAGGTCTGGGGTCGGCCGGTTGGCGTGGCGGTGGCGAACGACGGCGCGCTGATCGTGACCGAGGACGGCAATGGCACCATCTGGCGCGTCACCCATGACGGCGATCGCTCCTGAGCAATCTTGGCACAAACCCCTCACCCGGATTGCCAACGGCGGCGCCAGGGTCTTCTCCCCGGCGGAGACGGTGACCGCGAAGCGGCTGGATGAGGGCGCCTTCTCCACGTGTTGCAGCGACATCTGGTGCAATGGATTCCGATCCCAGGTGAATTCAATCCTGGTCCATTCTATGCGACAAGGCGTTCTGATTTGAGGTCCCAGCCATGACGCTCACCGGATTCCTCGCCTACAGTGCCGCGCTCGGCATCGCCGCCGCCATTCCTGGTCCCGGCGTCACCGCGCTCGTTGCGCGTGCGCTCGGCTCCGGCTTCCGCTCGTCGTTGGCGATGTCCTTTGGGCTGATGGCTGGCGATCTCACCTATCTGACTGCCGTGGTGCTGGGTCTCGCCTTCGTCGCGCAGACCTTCGGCATGGTTTTCCTGGCCATCAAATGGCTCGGTGTCGCCTACCTGGCCTTCCTCGGCTGGCGCTTCTGGAACAGCGGCATCACGCCCGAGACGGTCGAAGCGAAAAAGGGCAAGGGTGGGCTGCTGTCGAGCTTTGCCGCCGGCCTGACCGTCACGCTCGGCAATCCGAAGACGATGATCTTCTACCTGGCGATCACGCCGACCATCGTCGACCTGAAGACCATCACACTTACCGACTACGGCATTCTCGTCGCGCTGACGGTCGTCGTGCTTCTGGTGGTGCTGGTGCCGTATCTGGCGCTGGCGTCCAAGGCGCGCTGGTTCCTGAAGTCGCCGCGCGCGCTCAAGGCGCTGAACCGCACCGCCGCCGGCTTCATGGTCGGCGCCGCCGCAGCGATTGCCGCCCGGCAATAGAGGGCTTTTCGGCCAAACCATTTCGCAAACAGGCCTTCGCGGGAAATGCTTTTCCGGCAGGGCGACGTTTTCGACACAGGTCCCACTCGGATATTTTCAGCCGACAGTCTATCTTGCACGGCCAAAGGCCCTATCTTGCCGGCTTGAATTCCATTTGCCTGAAATTCTCTACCTGCCTGAAATTCTGGGAGCGAAACCAATGAACAAGCCCGTCACCTCTGCCCGTTTACCCGGTCGCGGCCGCGTCTACGATTCCATCACCGATACGATCGGCGACACGCCCCTGGTGCGGCTCGACAAGTTCGCTCGGGAAAAGGGCATCGTCGCCAACCTGATCGCCAAGCTCGAATTCTTCAATCCGATCGCCTCGGTCAAGGACCGCATCGGCGTGGCGATGATCGAGGCGCTGGAGGCTTCCGGCAAGATTTCTCCCGGCAAGACCACGTTGATCGAACCGACGTCGGGCAATACCGGCATCGCGCTTGCCTTCGCCGCTGCCGCCAAGGGCTACAAGCTCATCCTGACGATGCCGGAAACGATGTCGATCGAGCGCCGGAAGATGCTGGCGCTGCTCGGCGCCGAGCTGGTGCTGACCGAGGGTCCGAAAGGCATGAAAGGCGCCATCGCCAAGGCCGATGAGCTGGCCGCGACGATCCCCAACGCGATCATTCCGCAGCAGTTCGAGAACCCCGCCAACCCGGAAATCCATCGCACGACGACGGCCGAGGAAATCTGGAACGATACGCATGGCGAGGTCGATATCTTCGTCGCCGGCATCGGCACTGGCGGCACCATCACCGGCGTCGGCCAGGTGCTGAAGAAGCGAAAGCCCTCGGTGCATGTCGTCGCCGTGGAGCCGGACTCCTCACCGGTTCTGTCGGGTGGCCAGCCTGGCCCCCACAAGATCCAGGGCATCGGCGCCGGCTTTGCGCCCAAAATCCTCGACACGACGATCTATGACGAGATCGTCAGGGTGTCGAACGAGGATTCGGTCGCAAATGCCCGCCTCGTCGCCCGCCTCGAAGGCGTACCGGTCGGCATCTCGTCGGGCGCCGCCCTGCAGGCGGCCATCGTCGTCGGCTCACGGCCGGAAAACAAGGGCAAGAACCTGGTCGTGGTCATCCCGTCCTTCGCCGAGCGCTATCTGTCGACGATTTTGTTCGAGGGGTTGGGGGCGTAATCCGACGGTTCTTCGTGATTAAGCTGGCCCGTTGAATAAACCGCCCGTGGCGTCAGCCACCAGCTTGAGAAATGCCCTGCTTCCGGTGCAAATCGTCACCGGCCGGTGCAAAGCGGGCCGGGGGAGGATTTCATGTACAAGCTCTACACTCGTCGGGGCAGCGGCGGCTTCGTCGTCGAGGCGGCCCTGGCGCTGGCGAATGTGCCGTTCGAACAGATCGACGTGCCGAAGACGGAGCGGCCCGATCCGGCCTTCCTCGACATCAGCCCGTTGAACCAGGTTCCGGTGCTGACTTTGCCGGACGGAAGCTCGATCACCGAATCGGCGGCGATCTGCATCCTGCTTGCCGAGCGTCATCCCAATGCCGGCCTGGCGCCGGCGGCCGACGCGCCTGCCCGCGCCGATTTCCTGCGCTGGATGACCTTCATGTCGTCGGTGCTCTATCCGGCAGTGCTGCGTTTCTATTACGCATACCGCTATACGACAGATGCCGAAGGCACCAACGCGGTCAAGCAGGCAGCCGTCGCCGAGATGGACCGCGGCTTTGCCGTCCTCGATGCCTCTCTCGAAGGCCGTGACTGGCTGGTTGACGACCGCATGTCGGTCGCGGACATCTACCTCGTCATGCTGGTGGCCTGGCATCCCGACGCCGAGAGGGCGCGCACGACCTGGCCTGATATCGAGCGTCTGTGGTCGAAGCTGCGCGAGCATCCCCTGATGAAGACGCTCAACACATCGCATGGGATGTGGCCGGGCTGAACGGACGGCCGGTTGGCGAGTCTCAATTTTTGAGCGCTGCCCTTTTGCCCTGCAGGAACCGGCGCACCGCCGGGTCGCGCTCGAGGCCGATCGCCCGGTCATAGGCTTGGCACGCCTGCGGTACCTGCCCAAGCCTGGCCAGGAGACCGGCGCGGGCTGCCCAATAAGGCTGATACTCATCAAGCCGCTTGTCGTCGCCCAGCACGTAGAGGGCCGCCAATCCAGTCACTGCACCCTCGGCCTCGGCAATCGCCACCGCGCGGTTGATCGCCACCACCGGTGATCCCGCGACAGAGAGCAGCGCGTCGTAGAGTTCGCGGACCGCCACCCAGTCGGTGCGGCCGGTCAGCCGTCGTGCCGCATGTGCGGACTGAACCGCCGCCTCAAGCTGATAGCGGCCGATGACGCCCATCGTGGCGGCGCGGCGGAGCAGGGATTCCGCTTCGTCGACCAAAGCGCCATCCCACAGCGTATGATCCTGCTCGGCCAGCGGAACATAGTCTCCGGCCGGATCGCGCCGTGCCGCGCGCCGCGCTTCGGCGAACAGCATCAGCGAAAGCAGACCCAGCGCCTCGGGCTCTTCCGGCATCAGCGAAGCCACCAGGCGGCCGAGCCAGATGCCTTCGCCAGCGAGATTGCGGCGCCGCGTTTCGGTGCCCGCTGGATCGGACCAGCCTTCGGCGAAGGCGGCGTAGATCGCTTCCAGCACCGCATCCAGCCTTTCGCCGAGTTCGGTCCGCTCCGGAACGCGGAACGGAATGCCGGTTTCACGGATGCGGGTCTTGGCGCGAACCAGGCGCTGGCCCATGGTTGCCGGCGACACCAGGAAGGCTGAGGCGATCGTTGCCGCGTCGAAACCCAGCACGGTCTGCAGGATCAGCGGCGAGCGAATGCCGGGCTCGATCGCCGGGTGGGCGCAAGCGAACATCAGCCGCAGCCGTTCGTCGGGAAGGTCTTCGTCGGTCATGCCCGCCTCCATCTCCTCGGCAATCAGCTTGAGATGCTCGCGGCCGGCCTCGCTGGTCAGCCGCCGCCGCACCGCATCGACGCGGCGCCGCCTTGCCACCGCCAGCAGCCAGGCTTCCGGCCTTTCAGGCACGCCGGTTCGCGGCCAGCGTTCGAGTGCCGCGGCAAAGGCGTCAGCCAGCGCGTCTTCGGCAGCGGCCACGTCACGCGTGCGCGCCGCCAGCCAGGCAACCAGCTTGCCGTAGCTTTGCCGGGCGGCGGCTTCGGCGGCCACCCGGGCGATCTCCGAGCGACTGTCCATCACATCATCATCTCTCGGACAGGTACTCGGTCATTTCCCAGATCGGCCGCAACTCGACAGTACCGGTGCTGGCCGCCGGGCAGCGCGCCGCCCAGACGATCGCGGCGTCGGCATCCTCGGCCTCGATCATGTAGAAGCCGGCAAGCTGCTCCTTGGTATCGGCATAGGGGCCGTCGAGCACGTTGGTCTTGCCCCCAGCCACCCGCACCGAGGTGGTCGCCTGACTCGGGCGCAGTCGGTCCCCTGCCAGCCAGGCGCCGGACTTCTTCAAGGCTTCGGTATAGGCACCATAGGCGGCACTCATCTGGTAGGTCGCCTCGGCCGGTGCATTCGCCATCGCGGCTTCGTCGGCGTAGATCAAAATCATGTATCGCATGGTCTTCTCCCGTTGTTTCGAAGGCCGCTTCCTTGCGAGCCGGACGTATGTCGCGCGGCAGCGCGCGATTTCGACAGACAGCTCAAAAAACTTTCGGCTCCGCCGGCTTTTTGCGCAAGCCGCCATCTGTTTCCGATCCCTCAACCGTTCGTCTAACGAGCACAATTGCGGGTTGGCATTTGCGGCTCGCTGTCTAAACTCGCCGTGGTCGCACCTGGGAGGCGGTGCGGTCGCCGATATTTCAGGGAGGAGGCCCCGATGTTCCATTTCAGAACGAAATTCGTTGCAGCCGGTGCCGTGGCGCTCTCGCTTGGCCTGGGTGCCGTCTCAGCCAGCGCGCAAGAATTTATCAATGTGCTGACCGGCGGGACGTCCGGCGTGTATTATCCACTCGGCGTCGCATTGTCTGAAATCTACGGCAAGGGCATCGAAGGCGCGCGTACCCAGGTGCAGGCAACCAAGGCTTCGGTCGAAAACCTCAATCTGTTGCAGCAGGGCAGGGGCGAGATCGCCTTTGCGCTCGGCGATTCCGTCAAGCTGGCCGCTGAAGGCAACACCGAAGCCGGCTTCCCGGGCAAGCTCGACAAACTGCGCGGCATCGCCGCTATCTATCCCAACTACATCCAGATCGTCGCCAGCCGCGAGTCCGGCATCAAGACGCTGGCCGATCTCAAGGGCAAGAGCCTGTCGGTCGGTGCGCCGGCGTCCGGCACCGAGCTCAACGCGCGCGCCATCTTCGCTGCCGCCGGGCTGAAATACGAGGATCTCGGCCGGGTCGAATACCTACCCTTCGCCGAATCGGTCGAACTGATCAAGAACCGGCAGCTCGACGCCACGCTGCAATCCGCCGGACTCGGCGTCGCCTCGATCCGCGACCTCGCCACCTCCGTGCCGATCAATGTCGTGGCAGTGCCGGAGCAGGACGTCGCCAAGATCGGCGCGCCCTATCTTTCGGTGATCATTCCCAAGGGAACCTATGAAGGCCAGAGCGAGGATGTCGCGACTGCGGCCGTCGGCAATTTCCTCATCACCCGCGCCGATGTCTCCGACGAAACCGCGTATCGGATGACCAAGCTGCTGTTCGAGCATCTCGACCAGCTGGCCGCGGCGCATGCCGCCGCCAAGGCGATCGACCCGGCCAAGGCGCTCGACGGCATGCCGGTGCCGCTGCATCCGGGGGCTGAGCGGTATTACAAGGAGAAGGGGCTGCTGAAGTAAGCGCTTGGCAATCCGACATGTCTTCGCCAGGCGCCCCCCTCTGCCCTGCCGGGCATCTCCCCCTCAAGGGGGGAGATTGGCCGTCGCGATGTCTTTTGCCAATCGCTGACGTTGCAAAACGAGCGCCGACATCAATGTATCCGATCTCCCCCCTTGAGGGGGAGATGGCCGGCAGGCCAGAGGGGGGCGCCTCGCAATGCAATTCGCTCGCTTTGGAGTGCGTCGGATGAGCGAATCAACGCCTGGAACGACAACCGACGGCAAATCCGCCACCTTCCATCTCCCCGGCGCCGAAGAGCAGGTCGAAGGCCTGCCGCCGGGCTTCGGCGAAGGGCTCGCCGGCAAGGCCGCCTTTCTCATCGCCGTCTCCTTTTCCGTGTTCCAGATCTACGTCGCCGCTTATGGCAGCATTCCGAGCCAGGTGGTGCGAGCCATGCATGTCGGCTTCCTGCTGCTGCTCGGCTTCGGCCTGATCGCCAATCTGCGCGCCAAAAGTATGCCGGCAAAAGCCGTGTTCTGGACGCTCGGCGTGCTCGGCTTCGGCACCGGACTCTACAATTGGGTGTTCTATACAGACCTCATCCGCCGCTCCGGCTTCCTGACCACGCCGGACCTGATCGTCGGCGCGGTGCTGGTGGTGCTGGTCTTCGAGGCCGCCAGGCGGCTGATGGGGCTGCCGCTGGCGGTCATCGCCTTCATCTTCCTCGCCTACTGCTTCGTCGGCAACCATCTGCCGCCGCCGCTCGTCCATCGCGGCTATGATTTCGCCCAACTCGTCGACACCTTCGCCTATGGCACCGAAGGCATATACGGCACGCCGATCTATGTTTCAGCCGCCTACATCTTCATCTTCGTCGTCTTCGCCGCCTTTCTCGAACGCGCCGGCATGATTGCGCTGTTCAACGATTTCGCGCTCGGTCTTGTCGGCACCTGGCGCGGCGGCCCGGCGCAGGTCTGCGTGCTGTCCTCGGCGCTGATGGGTACCATTTCCGGCTCGGGCGTCGCCAATGTGGTGGCCAGCGGCCAGTTCACCATCCCGCTGATGAAGCGCTTCGGATTCCGCGCGGCTTTCGCCGGCGCCGTCGAGGCAACCTCCTCGATGGGCGGCCAGATCATGCCGCCGGTGATGGGCGCGGTCGCCTTCATCATGGCCGAGACGCTGAACGTGCCCTATGCCGAAGTGGTCAAGGCAGCGATCATCCCGGCGCTGCTCTATTTCGGCGCCTGCTTCTGGCAGGTGCATCTGGAAGCCGGCAAGGCCAGCCTGCATGGCATGGCCAAGGCGGACCTGCCCAACCCGTGGGACGCGGTGAAACAACACTGGCCGCTGGTGCTGCCGCTTGCGGCCCTCATCTATCTTTTGTTCGCCGGCTATACGCCGATCTTCGCCGGCACGATGGGCCTAGCGCTGACCATCGTGCTTATCCTCGGTACGCCGCTGGCGGCAGCGATCGGGCCGCTCGCCTTCCGTGTCGTCTTCTGGCTGGCGCTCGGGCTCGCCGCCGCCTTGTTCATGAAGTTCGGCGTCAACCTCCTCGGCCTCGTCATCGCCGCGCTGGTCGTCGCCTGCTTCACCTCCAGGGGCGGCCGCGAGACGCTGCGGATCTGCGTCGACTCGCTCGCCGAAGGTGCCAAGAACGCGCTGCCGGTCGGCATTGCCTGTGCCATCGTTGGCATCGTCGTCGGCACGCTGACGCTGACCGGCATCGCTTCGACCTTCATCGGCTGGATCATCTCAATCGGCGAGAACAATCTGTTCCTGTCGCTGGTGCTGACCATGGTCACCTGCCTGGTGCTCGGCATGGGCATTCCGACCATTCCCAACTACATCATCACCTCGTCGCTGGCCGGGCCGGCGCTGCTGTCGCTCGGCGTGCCGCTGCTGGTCAGCCACATGTTCGTCTTCTATTTCGGCATCATGGCCGACCTGACGCCGCCGGTGGCGCTGGCCGCGTTTGCCGCCGCCCCCATGGCCAAGGAGAGCGGCCTCAAGATCGGCATCCAGGCGACCAAACTCGCCATTGCCGGCTTCGTCGTGCCGTTCATGGCGGTCTATACGCCGGCGCTGATGCTGCAGGACGCCGGGCCGATCGCCGCCCAGTTCGGCTATCCCGTCGAGGTCGCCTACATCGTCGCCAAGGCGTGCATGGGCATCGCGCTGTGGGGCGCTGCCGCGGTCGGCTTCCTTGCCAGGCGCATGGCGTGGTGGGAGCGACTTGTCGCCTTCGCCGCCGGCGTGCTTCTGGTCGCGGCGGTGCCGCTCACCGACGAAGCCGGCTGGGCGCTGTCGCTTGCCTGGATCGGCTGGCATTGCTGGCGGGCGCGGCAAGCACCGATCTCAGCATGAGCCTGTGCATCCTGGCGGCCGGCAAGACGGTGACTCTCTCCGTTGCCGCCTTCACGCTGTCCTGGACGCATTCGGTGGAACGAACGCTCTGGGAGGAAGACTGGACGGTGGTACCTACCGGCCTGCAGGTGATCGAGGCGCGGATCAGGGGCTCGGGCGCCGGTATGGAGCCGCCGGAAGGCGCAGTGCTGCGCGACGGCTGGTGGGTCTATGCGCCTGATGTCGTCCCGCAGCGGCGCGTCGTGCTTGCCGCCTCCGGCGCGACCGGCGACGGCTGGACACTGTGCACGGCTCAGGGCTGCCGAGAATTTGGCAAGGCGACCGGTGGCGCGATCGTGCTGGAACCATGCGGATCGGACGGCACGAGTCAGCCCGATAGCGCACGATCAGGCCGGTGAGCGGATGGGAAATCTCGACATGGAAGTGGAAGCGGCCGTTTTCGACGGCCTCGTGAAATCTCCTGCCGACTTGACCCCCTAGCCAATCATTCGTCCCCGCAGCTCGGGTGCGGGTATCTCGCAACTGTCCTTCCTGCCGAACAGGGTGTAGCGATTCCTGGCGATGCAATCGTAGAGCCAGTTTCGCAGCGGGCGCGGCAGCAACAGCAAAGCCTTTATCGCCCGCCACGGCCAGCCGAGTTCCGACATGACGGCAACGAAGCTGTCGAGCCGCGTGAAGGCGATGCCGTCGATCAGGACCAGATTGGTTTCGTAGGAGTCCGTGCGCAGCCCGTGCTTCCTGAACAGCGCTTCGCCAAACGGCGACTGCGCGGTGGCGAAGCGGAAACGGCTTTGGCGGTCGAGCCTGACCTCCATGCGCACGAAGCCGGAGCACAGCACGCAGACGCCATCGAAGACGATCAGCGGATGGCGTGCATCGAAGGATGTTTCGGAGGGACTGCTTGACTGGGGAAGGTCGGTCACGCGAGCCTCGACTGCTTGTGCCCTATGACACTAAGCCAGCCGGAGGCGGCATCAAAGCCGTGGCGATGTCGCACGCCGCCTGTCGGCGAGAGCGGGACGCTCGGCGCGATAGGTGGTGGCGCGGGTTGAGGCAGCGGGCCTGCAGATCCGGCTGTCGTGGCGGCTCTCGAAAGTCATGATCAGTGCGCGCCCAGCGAGTTGCCGCGACGGGCGCAGGCCGGGCCGGGGCCGCGCATGTAATAGCGCTCGGGCCGATAGGTCGGCGCGACGAATTCGCGGATGACGGCGGCATAGCCGATGAGGTGCGCGAGGAAGTTCATTTACCTGGTCCCTGTCCCGATTTTCGGATGTCCCTTCCGAATTGCGGTCATCATAGCGTCGAGGCGTGAATAGTCGGTGAACGTGATGTTAAGATCTGGTCGAAAAGGCCTTGCTTCGTGGCTGGAATGCGGCTGATTCGGGGTCTTTCCGTGCAGTTGGTCGGCATTCCGGCCAATGTGACTTTTGCATCACATATGTTTCGTTCGAATGCCGCCTGCGCGCGATTCTGTTTCAGCTTTTGCCGCGCCTGGGAAATTTCCGTGCTGGCGCGACCATCCCGGAAGGCGGCCTTCGCGCCGTCGACGTCGCGCATGGCGGAACTGGAGCGGCCTCTGCCCGTTCATCTTCATTCGGGTTCTGGAAGGGAAGATATCATGGCGCCGCGCCTGGCCGGGAAAGGCCATCCGAGGCTGTCGCTGGGCCCACGGCGAAGGCCGCCCCCAAGCCTTCGTTCGACTTGATGAAGAAGAGCCTGTCGAAGGCCGGCGCGCCAAGCGTAAGTCAGTCGCCAAGCGTAAGTCAGTCTTAGGATATCAAGAGATGGCCAGCCTCGAACAGTATCATTCCAAGCGCGATTTCAAGAAGACGGCTGAACCGGCCGGCAAGGTTTCTCGCGACAAGAAGACCAAGGCTGGCGGTATCTTCGTCATCCACAAGCACGCCGCGACAAGGTTGCATTACGACCTTCGCCTCGAACATGCCGGCGTGCTGTGGAGCTGGGCGGTGACGCGCGGCCCGAGCCTCGACCCGCATGAGAAGCGGCTGGCCGTGCATGTCGAGGATCATCCGATCGACTATGCACCGTTCGAAGGCACAATCCCCAAGGGCGAATATGGCGGCGGTTCGGTGATCGTCTGGGACGAGGGTACCTGGACCCCCGAGATCGACCCGGCCAAGGCGATGAAGAAGGGCCATATCAGCTTCGAACTAAAGGGGCATAAGCTGCACGGCCTTTGGCACCTGGTGCGGCTGAAGCCACGTGCGGGAGAAAAACACGACAACTGGCTGCTGATCAAATCGGACGATGCCGCGGCCCGCCCAGGTGAGGACATTCTCAAGGAGGCACCGGAATCGGTGAAGTCGGGCCTGACGATCGAAGAAGTCGGCGAAGGCAAGACCGCCAAAGGCAAGGAGCCAAAGATCTGGCATTCAACCAAGCCGGTCGTCGGCAAGGCGAAGGCCGGGGGCAAGAAACTCGACTTCATCGAGCCGCAGCTGGCCACGCTGGAACGGGATGCGCCGCCGGGCAAGGACTGGCTGCACGAAGTCAAGTTCGATGGTTATCGCATGCAGGCGCAGATCGCCGGCACCGATGCGCGGCTGCTGACCCGCACCGGTCTCGACTGGACCGCAAAGTTCGGCGACGAGATCATCGCTGAACTCGCCGGACTGAAGTGCAGCGACGCCATCATCGACGGCGAGATCGTCGTGCTGGCCGACAGCGGCGTTTCGTCCTTTGCGCTGCTGCAAGCCGATCTCTCAGCCAGGCGGACGGATCGCTTCCTCTACTATGTCTTCGACATGATGCGCCTTGACGGCAAAGACCTGCGCGCCGAACCATTGGTCGAACGCAAGCAGGCCTTGCGGGACCTGCTCGGTAAGCAGCCGGAGAATGCAGCAGTCCGTTTCAGCGACCATTTCGCCGAACCCGGCAACATCATGCTGGAGCATGTCTGCCGCATGGGGCTCGAAGGCGTCGTCTCCAAGCGCGCCGATGCGCCCTATCGCAGTGGACGCGGCCCCACCTGGGTGAAGTCGAAATGCACGGCGCGGCAGGAATTCGTCATCGGAGGGTATTTGCCGTCGGACAAGACCGGACGCGGACTGCGCTCGATCCTCGTCGGCTTCCACGAGGGCGGCAAACTGCATTATGCCGGACGCGTCGGCACCGGCTTCTCCGGCAAGGGCGCCAATGAGCTAAAGGCAAAGCTGGACCGGCTGAAGGCGACTGCCTCACCCTTCTCCGCCGCCGTGCCCAAGGGCAAGGGACTGGTCTGGGTCAAGCCGGAACTCGTCGGCGAAGTGGAGTTTCGCAGCTGGACGTCCGACCGTATAATACGCCATGCCTCGTTCCAGGGACTGCGCGAGGACAAGCCGGCGGAGGAAGTCGTGCAAGAAAAGCCGAAGGCGTCGACAGGCGAGGCAGCGACAGGCAAGGGCGCGGCCAGGGCCAGGTCTGCGGCCGGCAGCGCGGCCAAACCCTCCGGGTCGATGACGACCGCGATCAAACTCTCGCATCCCGACAAGCTGCTGTGGCCCGACGAAAAAATATCCAAGCAAGCGCTGCTCGACCACTACGCGCAGGTTTGGCCGCGCATGCAACAATTCGTCGTCAACCGGCCGCTCAGCCTGGTGCGCGCACCGGACGGCGTCGGCGGGCAACGCTTCTTCCAGAAGCATGCCTCGGCCGGCATGAGCGACAAGATCGCCCGCATGAAGGACCCGACCGACGGCGAGGAGATCCTGTTCATCCGGGATTTCGACGGCGTCGCGGCGCTCGTGCAATACGGCGTGGTCGAGATCCACATCTGGGGCTGCACCATCGACAAGCTTGAACAGCCGGACCAGATCATCTTCGATCTCGATCCCGATGAAGGCGTCGACGTGAAGGCGGTGCGTGAGGCGGCGCTCGATATCAGGGGCAAGCTCGACGAGCTGTCGCTGCCGAATTTCGTCAAGACCTCCGGCGGCAAGGGCTTTCATGTGCTGGTCCCGCTGAAACCCTCGGCCGATTGGGAGGCGGTTAAGCCCTTCGCCCATGATTTTGCCCGTGCGCTCGAACAGGCTGCCCCCGACCGTTACACGGCGACGCTGTCGAAAAAGGCGCGCACGGGAAAGATCTTCGTCGACTATCTGCGGAATGGCAGGGGATCGACGACAGTCGCGCCCTATTCGTCGCGCGCCAAGAAGAACGCCACCGTGTCGATGCCGGTGACCTGGGCCGAGATCGAGGCCGGACTGGCGCCGAATGCCTTCCCGATCGGAGACAAGACGACGCTGAAGCAGCTGACGCAGGCCGATCCGTGGGCGGATTTTTTCGAGCGGGGGAAGGTGTTGAAACGGGAGTGATCCAGCGCACGTAGCGCTCTGTCATGGCCCCCCTCTGGCCTGCCGGCCATCTCCCCCTCAAGGGGGGAGATTATGCGCTCCGGCGCTTTCGCCAACTATCAACGCTGTAAGGCGAGCGAGACGATGAAACTGCCAATCTCCCCCCTTGAGGGGGAGATGCCCGGCAGGGCAGAGGGGGGCGCTGTCCCACCGACTCTCACCTCAAAAACACCCTCTCGAAAGCCTGCTTGCCCGGCGGCGAGAAAATGACCGCGCGGCTGTTCTTCTCGCGGCGTGCCCATTTCTCCAAAAGTATCTTGTCGAGAATGGCGGCACCGAGCGTGCCGGCGAGGTGCGAGCGCCGCACGCTCCAGTCGAGGCAGGCGCGGCACACCGGCCTGCGCGGCTTGGTGTAGACATCGATGCCGATGGCGGCGAAATGCGAGGCGGTCGCCGGCCCAAGCCTGATCTCCTTGTCGTCGCGCAGAAGAATTTTTTTGGCGACAAGACGGTCGAGCATCGCCACCGCCCGCTCGCCGGCGAGGTGATCGTAGCAGACGCGTGCCACGCGCATGGCGCCGTCGCGGGGACCCGGCCGCACACGCTTCGGCCCAACCGCCTCCGCGACACCGGTGATTGCTTCGATCATGCCCGCGACCTGCGGTCCGGCGAGGCCGTAATAGCGATGCCTGCCCTGGCTCGCCACCGTGAGCAGCCCGCCTTCCATCAGTTTGCCCAGATGCGAGCTGGCGGTCGGCAGCGAGACGCCGGCCTCGAGCGCCAGTTCGCTTGCCGTCAAAGCCGTGCCGCCCATCAGTGCGTTGAGCATGTTCGCCCGCGCCGGGTCGCCGACCAGGCTGGCGACGCGGGCGATGTCGGGTCCTTCACGCATAGTTCGTTCCTCATCGAAGCATTCTTGTCAGATAACCACTATCCTCCGACCAGATCAAGGCGACGACGATGCCCGCGCGAACCGCTCTTCCCCTCTGCACTCTCCCCCGCCGTCAATCGTTCCTGGTTGCGCCCGCGGCTGCTGACCCGCTGATCGCCATCTGCAGCGTCTCGACCTTGCCGAGATCGACGATCATTTGCCTCACGACCTTGGCCTGACACCACAGGACGCGCCGCGAATGCGCGAAATCCTTCTGGCTGGCATGACCGCCTACCACTGCCTAGCAGATCAAGCGGGACGACGTTTCGACGCCGCTCGAACTATCGACGCAGAAACCCAAGGAGACCACGATGACCATCACCTGCTTCATCCGCTACGAGATCGACCCGTTCGGCAAGCCGGCCTTCGAGGAGTACGCGCGCAACTGGGGCCAGGCCATTCCGCGCTGCGGCGCCGATTTGATCGGCTACTTCGCGCCGTATGAGGGCTCGGCGACGACCGCCTACGCCGCCTACAACATCGACAGCCTGGCAGCCTACGAAGCCTATCGCGCCCGACTTGCCGCCGATCCCGCCGGCAAGGCAAACTACGAGTTCGCCAAGCGCGAAAGATTCATTGTGAAGGAGGATCGCATGTTCCTGAAACTGGCGTCAGGCCCGCACGCGAAACTGGTGCTGCCGTGATTGCCGTCATCTTCGAGGTCGAGCCGGCGGCGGGCAGGCGCGATGCGTATCTGAGCATCGCCGCCGACTTGCGGCCGCTGCTCGACGGCATCGACGGCTTTCTTTCCATCGAGCGCTTCCAGAGTCTGGTCGACCCGAACCGTATCCTGTCGCTGTCCTTTTGGCGCGACGAGGAGGCGGTGAAGGCCTGGCGCAACACCGACGAACACCGGCAGGCGCAGAAGGCCGGCCGCGGCGGCATCTTTGCCGGCTACCGTCTGCGTATCGCTCATGTGGTGCGCGACTATGGGCTGACGGATCGGGACGAGGCGCCGGCAGACAGTCGGGCGGTGAATGGGTGAGGGTTCTATCTTCGCCCCTGAGGGAGAAGGGAGAACCGCGCTCAAGCATTCCCGATCAGCACGCCCGCCGCAAATACCAGGGCGCCGCCCAGCACCACCTGAAAGGCGGCACGCAGGAAAGGGGTCTGCATGTAGCGGTTCTGGACGAAGGCAATCGCCCACAGTTCGAAGAACACCACGACCGCCGCGACACCTGTCGCCGTCCAGAAATGCGGGATGAGATAGGGCAATGCGTGGCCAAGGCCACCCGCCGATGTCATGACGCCGGTGGTGATGCCGCGTTTTATCGGCGAACCACGGCCTGATAGCTTGCCATCGTCGGAAGCCACTTCGGTAAAGCCCATCGAGATGCCGGCGCCGATCGAAGCAGCAAGCCCGACCAGAAAGGTCTGCCAGGTGTCATGCGTGGCGAAAGCGGCGGCGAAGATCGGCGCCAGCGTCGACACCGACCCGTCCATCAGCCCCGCAAGCCCCGGCTGCACATAGGTGAGGATGAACTGGCGCTGCTCGGCGGCGGCCTCTTCGTCCTTCACTTCGCCCGGCACGTGCTTTTGCTCCAGACGCTGCGCCAGCGTTTCGTGCCCCTGCTCGGCAATCGCCAGATCGCCGAGCAGCTTTCGGGTCGAGGCGTCGGTGGTCCGCTTGGCCGCCTCGACATAGAACAGATAGGCCTGCCGCTCCATCGCTTCGGCCTGGCTGCGCACATGCTCGATGCCAAGGGGTCTCACCAGCCAGTCAGGCTTGCGCTCGTAATAGCCTTTCACATGCTCGCGCCGGATCAGCGGAATGCGCTCGCCGAACCGCTCGCGGAAAAGCTCGATCAGCGCGTCGCGATGGCCATCCTCTTCCTCGGCCATCTCCTCGAACACTTTGGCCGATTGCGGGAAGGTTTCAGCCAGACCGTCGGCGTAGGCGCGGTAGATGCGTCCGTCATCCTCCTCGGACGAAATGGCCAGCGCCAGGATTTCCTGTTCGGTGAGCGATTCGAAGGGACGGCGGCCGAAGCCGAAGACGCGGGAAAGCATGAGGAATTCACCCTAGTTTAGAACAATTCTAAACTAGGGTTTGACGCGCCGTCGGTCAATTGCAGGCGGTCAAGAATTGTTGAAATCCGCGCGCGGGGCAAGGCCTTCATTATCACTGAATGTTCACCTATATAGTCGGGCCAAGCCAAGAATGAGGAAACCGCAGATGACGGCAAAACAGCGTCCGCACCCCTATGATCCCAAGCCCGTTCTCGATCTCATCGCCAGCATCGAAGCCGATCTGCAGCGCCTGAGAGGCCTGGTCGAGCAGCAGGTCGAGAAATTCGATCCCGCCAACCCGCACAACAAGGCGCCGGACGGCAAACTGACCGAGGAAGGCGTCGAGTGCTGCTACCGCATGTTCGACGAAGGCAAGTCGCGTTATTCAGTCGCCCAGCAGATGAAGATTTCATTCGCCGCTGCCACGCACCGGTTCAACAACTGGCGCAAGCTGGGCGGGAGCAAGCGACAGCGGACGCTGTTGGGGTGAGAGCCCGCTTCGCCGCAGGCGAATTGAAAGGTCCGGTGGACCTTTCAAAGGGCTCGAACCGGGGAGCTGCCGTAGGCAGCGGGCCCCCGGCTGAGCGCTCGACCGCCAGATGTCGGCGGGACAGCGCCGTGACGTTGGCGGTCGCCCCGCCAAACTTTGTAACGGTCACATTTTTTCATTGGTGCGCCACATCTGTTTGCGCGCATCATGCGAGGACATCGTCTCTTCCACTGGACCTCGCATGACCACCATGACCCCTCCCGGCATCGCCGACATCCATGCCGCCGCCGCGCTTCTCTCCGGTCTGATCGTCGAAACTCCCTTGATCGAATCGCAGGAGCTGAACAAGCGCTTCGGCGCGCGCATCCTGTTCAAGCCGGAGACGCTGCAGCGCACCGGCTCGTTCAAGTTCCGCGGCGCCTACAACAAGCTGTCGTCGCTCAGCGAAGAGGAACGCAGCCGGGGTGTCGTCGCCTTCTCGTCGGGTAACCATGCGCAGGGCGTCGCGGCGGCGGCGGCGATGTTCGGCGTCAAGGCGGTCATCGCCATGCCGGCCGACGCGCCGGCGATGAAGATCGCCAATGTACGCAAGATGGGGGCGGAGGTGGTACCATTCGACCGCTTTCGCGACGACCGCATGACCGTGATCCGCCCTTATCTCGAAGAGGGCATGGCGCTGGTGCCGCCCTTCGACGACCCGGCCATCATTGCCGGCCAGGGCACGATCGGCCTTGAATTGATGCGCCAGGCAAAAGCGCTTGGCGTCAGCCTCGACGCGGTTGTCGTACCCTGCGGCGGTGGCGGCCTGTCGAGCGGCATTTCCGTTGCCGTCAAGGACGCCTCGCCCGGCACCGCGGTGTGGGCGGTGGAGCCCGAGCATTTCGATGACACCCGCCGCTCGCTGGCCGCCGGCACCAGGGTTTCGAACGAGCCCGGCCACGCCTCGATCTGCGACGCCATCCTGACCGCCGAGCCCGGCCTGATCACCTTCGAGATCAACCGCAGGAATCTCGCCGGCGGCATCGCTGTCTCCGACAAGGCGACGGCACAGGCGATGCGCGACGCCATGGCCTATCTCAAGCTGGTGGTCGAGCCCGGCGGCTGCGTAGCGCTGGCGGCACTGTCATCAGGCGAGATCGACCTGTCGGGCAAATGCGTTGCCGTGGTGCTGTCGGGCGGCAATGTCGATTTCGGAACGTATGCCGGGATCATGGCGGCATAGCTGGCTGCCGAAGGATTGCACCGGCGCAGAATGGTGGCTGCAGCGATCCTTCACACCCCCCTCTGCCCTGCCGGGCATCTCCCCCGCAAGGGGGGAGATCGCAGCTTCGAGGTGCCGCTCATCTCTGCAATGCCGGAGGTTGGCGAAAGCGGTTGGAGTGCGTAATCTCCCTCCTTGCGGGGGAGATGGCCGGCAGGCCAGAGGGGGGTGCTGTCCCGCCGGCTTCCAAAACCTTCTGCACCGCAAAGGCGCCCTGACGCTCAGGGCGGCGTCTAATCCAGCGTTCGCCTGAACCGCACCAGTGCTACGCCGGCAAACAATGCCACGAACATCACCAGCCAGCCGATCTCCGTTGCGACCGCCGGCAGTTCGGCTTCCTTCAGCATCACCGCGCGGATGATGCGCAGGAAATGCGTCAGCGGCAGTATCTCGCCGAATACCTGCGCCCAGCCCGGCATGCCGCGATAGGGAAACATGAAGCCGGACAGCATGATCGACGGCAGGAAGAAGAAGAAGGTGAGCTGCAGCGCCTGCATCTGCGTGCGGGCGATGGTCGAGATCGTATAGCCGAGCAGCACCAGCGCCAGCACGAAGATCAGCACGGCGCTGAGCAGCAGCGATATCGATCCGGTGAACGGAATGGCGAACAGAAGCTTCGCCGCCGCCAGCACAACCACCACCTGAACGGCGCCGACCGCCAGATAGGGCAGTACCTTGCCCAGCATGATCTCGAGCGGGCTCGACGGCATCGCCAGAAGGTTCTCCATGGTGCCACGCTCGGTCTCGCGCGTCAGCGCGATCGAGGTCATCATCACCATCGTCATCTGCAGGATAACGCCAAGCAGGCCGGGCACGATGTTGTATTGCGAGATGCCTTCGGGATTGTAGCGCCGGTGCACCACCACTTGGAGCTGGCCAAGCGCCGCCTCGGCGGCCGCCTCCTGCATGCCGCGCGCCCGAAGCAGCGCCTGGCTGGCGACGGTGCCGAGCGTCGAGATGGCGCCACTGGCTACGGCCGGATCGGTGGCATCGGCCTCTATCAGGATCTGCGGGCTGTCGCCGCGCTCGACCCGCCGGGCGAAGTCGGCGGGTATGGTGACGACGAAGGCGACATCGCCGCGCGACATCAGGAATTCCGCATCGGCAGCACTTTGCGAGACGTGGTCGAAACGGTAGTAGCCGGTGGTCTGCAGCGCCGAGACCATGGCCCGCGTGTAGGGGTCGCTGCTCGTCGCCACGAGTGCTGCCGGCAGGCTTTTCGGATCATTGTTGATGGCGTAGCCGAACAGCACCAGTTGCATCAGCGGCACGCCGAGCATCATGGCAAAGGTGATGCGGTCGCGCCGCATCTGGATGAATTCCTTGATCAGCAGGGCGCCAAGCCGGGCCACGGAAAAGACGTTGTTCATGCCATGTTGTCCTTCGAGCCGGACATGAACTGGATGAAGACATCCTCGAGGCTGGTTTCGCCGGGCGAAACTTTCACGTCCTTGTGCTCTCTTTCGACATCGGCAAGTGCCGCCTCAAGCTTCTTCTTGTCGGAGCCGACGACATGCAGTGTCGCGCCGAACGGCGCCACCTGGTCGACACCCGGGCGGCCTTGTAGCGCTTCGGCCACCTGGTCGAGCCGCGGACCCTGCAGGACGAATGTGGTCAGTCCGGCATTCCTGACCACGTCGGCGACGGTGCCGGTGGCCAGCATCTTGCCGTAGGAGATGTAGCTGATGCGGTGGCAGCGCTCGGCCTCGTCCATATAGTGAGTGGAGACCAGCACGGTCAGCCCGCCGGCGGCGAGCCGGTGGATCTCGTCCCAGAACTCGCGCCGGGCTTTCGGATCGACGCCAGCCGTCGGCTCGTCGAGCAGCAGCAATTTCGGCTGGTGCATGATGCAGGCGGCGAGCGCCAGACGCTGCTTCCAGCCGCCGGACAACGTGCCTGCCAGTTGGTTGCGGCGCGTCGCCAGGCCGAGGTCTTCAAGCGTCCTGGCGACATGTTCCTCGACTGGCTTCAGCCTGTAGAGCCGCGCCACGAATTCGAGATTCTCGCCGATCGTCAGGTCCTCGTAGAACGAGAATTTCTGCGTCATGTAGCCGACTTCGCGCTTGATGCGCAGGCTGTCGGTGCGGATGTTGAAGCCCAGCACCGTGCCTTCGCCTTCGTCAGGCGTCAGCAGGCCGCACATGATGCGGATAGTGGTGGTCTTGCCCGAACCGTTGGGTCCGAGAAAGCCCACGATCTCGCCTTCGGCGACCGTCATCGTGACATGGTCGACGACGGCCTTGCCGCCAAAACGTTTGACCAGCCCACGGACGTCGATTGCGTTCATTTTGCGCCATCCGCCAGGTCGACATCGACGATCTGGCCCGGCTGCAGCGGGCCGGCATCGCCCTCCGGCCGCGCCTCGACGAGGTAGACCAGCTTCTGCCGGTTCTCCAAGGAGTAGATCACCGGCGGGGTGAATTCCGGATCGGGCGAGACATAGCTGACGCGTGCCTTTACATCCGGGCCGCAGCCGTCGCAACGGACGCTGAGCAAGGTACCGACCTTGATCGAGGCGAAGGCGCTCTCCGGGATATAGACGCTGAGCTTCACCGCGCCGTCGGGCAGGATGGAAATGACTGGAGCGGTCGGACCGGCCGTGTCGCCCGGATTGCGGATGACATCGTTGACACGGCCTGGCGAAGGGGCTGCCAGCACCCGCTTCGACAGCCGCCACTCAGCCTGCTCCAAGGTCGCCTGAGCCTGCTTGACCTGATTGTCGGCGGCCTTGATCGTCTCCGGCCGCGCCGGCAGGCCGCCGACAGCGAGATTGGCACTGGCCTGGCCGACCTGTGCATTGGCCGTCTCCAGCGTCGCCGACGCGGTGTCGAAATCGGCCTGCGTGCCGGCGCCGCGCTTGAACAGATCAGCGGCGCGGTCGTATTTGCGCTTGGCATCAGCGGCCTGGGCGCTGGCCATGTCGAGCTGAGCCTTGAGCACCGCGATCTCTTCCGGCCGCTTGCCGATCTGCAGGTCGGCCAGTTGCGCCTGCGCCTGGGCAAGCCCGGCCTTGGCCTGCGCCACCGCGATCTTCATATCGGCACTTTCCAGCGTCACCACGGTCGTGCCGGGCACCACTCGGTCGCCGCGTTTCACAGTGACCGTCTCGACCTGCGCCACCTCGATCGGCGCCAGCAGCACATAGTCGCCCTCGACATAGCCGACGGCCAGCGGAGGAGCCGGGGCACAGGCACCGAAAAGCTGCGCGGCGAGCGGCAGCGCACACAGGAAGCTCATGGTCTTTGCCCCTTCATCCTTGCCTCTTCCGGGCAGCCAGTATGGCTTTGAGATTGCCCGATGTGACCGCCACCACCTTGGCGGCCTCGGCGGCGCCGATGTCGTTCCAGCCCATGCGGCGCATCACCGCCTCGCGGCCGATGCGGAAATAGATGACCTGTCCGATCAGCGTGAACACGATGAGCCTTGTGGCCTCGCTTTCGGCCGGCTCGCCGGTCGCCTGTTCCCAGAGCTGGCACATCCGGCGATGCGTCGGCTCGAAGACGCCATCATAGATGCGGTCAAGGGCTGCCGTCGGATGCGAAAGCTCGCGCAGAACGAACTGCACGATCTCGCCGGCCTGCGGACTGGCCACGACAAAGCCGACCATCCGTTCCAGCGCCGCGAATAGTTGGGCCTGCGCCGCCCCCGCTCCGCCCGGCATGGGAGCCTGCGCATTGCCGAGTGCCTGGCCGGCGACCGTCTGGATGGTCTCGACAATGAAGTCGGCGGCAGCAGTACGAAGGCCCTCCTTGCTGCCGAAATGGTAGGCGATCGAACCGATATTGGCTTGCGCCTCGGCCGCGATCTCGCGCGTCGAAGTGCCGTCAAAACCCCGCCGCCCGAACAGTTTAAGCGCCGCCTTGACGAGGGCCGCTCGTGTCGTCTCGGCAGGAGATGCTTCGCGGCGCAGGATTTTGGCATCGGGTTGCTTGATCATGGCGACGCACTTTAATCAATCGATTGATTAAAGTCAAACTGCGAACGCCAGTTGTGGACGTCATTGTCTTGCCATGGGCGGCGGCAACCGATTTAGTGCGCGGCCATGAGCAAGGAAGTCGAACGAAAATTCCTGGTCTCCAGCACCGCATGGCTAGAACTGGCCGAGGCGGATATCCGCATCCTGCAGTTCTATCTCGCTGCCGGCCCCGGGCGTACGGTGCGCGTGCGCATCAGCGATGGCACTTCCGCCAAGCTGACGCTCAAATTCGGCAGCGAGGCGCGCGAGCGCGACGAGTTCGAATATTCGATCCCGCTGTCGGAGGCGATGGAGATGCTGGATTTCGCCATCGGACGTGTCATCGAGAAGACACGTCACCATGTTAGGCATCGCGGCCATCTCTACGAAGTCGATGTCTTTGGCGGTCCGCTTGCGGGACTTGTGATCGCCGAACTCGAGACACCGGAGGACGTGCCGGACGAAATGCTGCCTGACTGGCTCGGCCGTGAAGTCACCGGTGAGCAGAAATTCTACAACGCGTCGCTCGCCCTCGGGGAGATACCGGAGATCGCCGCATGAGCTTTCGCATCGATCCGCGCTTGCCGCTGACCGGCGAGGTCAGGCGTATCCTTGCCGAGGAAATCGG
Organism: Mesorhizobium sp. M0051; assembly: GCF_040323235.1. NCBI lineage: Bacteria > Pseudomonadati > Pseudomonadota > Alphaproteobacteria > Hyphomicrobiales > Phyllobacteriaceae > Mesorhizobium > Mesorhizobium sp. M0051. The sequence goes on along the minus strand of NZ_JAMYUT010000009.1, from coordinate 25,630 downwards.
CAGGGCGCTGCATCACCTTGACGCCGCGCGGAGTCGGCCGGAACAGGCACTGCACAAATGTCGCAAGCGCCTGAAGAGCGCGCGTGCCTTGTTGCGTCTCATCCGTTCCGGTGACGAAACATTCTGCGGGACCGAAAACCAATGCTATCGCAACGTCGCCGGCCTGCTTGCCGGTCCACGCGAGGCGACGGCGCTGATCGAGACCATCGACCGGCTGGCGGCAAGCTTTCCCAAGGAGAGCGCCGACGATGGGCTGGGTGCGGTGCGCGACAGGCTGATCGCGCGTCAGCATGAATTGCACGAAGGCAGCGGGCTCGAAGCGGCGATTGGAGCGGCGACCGCCGCTTGCGAGGACGGCCTCAAGCGGATCGAAAGCCTTGCCTTGCCCGATCAGCCGGAACAGGCCGCGGACGTGCTTGCCGAAGGCGCCCGCATCACGTTGCGCCGTGCCAGGAAGGCGCTGGACAAGGCCGGATCGCGCGGCGAAGCCAATGACTTCCACGATCTGCGCAAGGCGGCCAAGACCCACGGCATGCATCTGTCGCTGCTCGGCAGGCTGTGGCCGGCCCCGATCAAGGCCCGGCGCAAGGCGGTCTACGAACTGGGCGAGCGGCTGGGCGACCTGCATGACGTGCTGGTGATGCGCGCCCTGCTCGAAGCCGATGAGCGTCCGCTCGGACCGCCCGAAGACACGAAGCTTCTGGGCAAGCTTTTGAAGCGGTCGGAGAAGCAGCTGAAGAAGAGCTGTCTGGCCGAGGCGGCCGGCCTGTTCGGCGACAGCCCCAAACGTTCGACGCGCAAACTGGCGCGCAAGGCGCGCGACGATCTGGCTCCGCCGCCGGAAGATGCGACCGCCAGTTGACCGACATGCGGCTGGCGCCCGGCTGTCTGCCTATGCTAATCGCCATAGGACATGACCGAGCCCGTCGACACGCTTCTGGATCGACTTGGCCGCTGGCTTGCCGGCCGGCTGCAGGAAGAATCTTCCGGCTACGAACCCTATACGCCGTCCGATGCCGACACGCTGCGCCGCACGCTTGAGCCCGGCGACATCCTGCTGATCGAGGGCAACCAGAAGATCTCGGCGGCGATCAAGTACCTGACCCAGTCGACCTGGTCGCATGCGGCCCTCTATGTCGGCGACGCGCTGGCTGAACCGGAAGACGGAACGGAGCGGCGGCGGCTGATCGAGGTCACGCTCGGCGAAGGCTGCGTCGCCGTGCCGTTGTCGCGCTACCGCACCTACAACACCCGCATCTGCCGGGCGAGCGGACTGGCGCCGGAGGATCGCGACAGGGTCGTCGCCTTCATGGTCAGCAAGCTCGGCCTGAAATACGACCTCAAGAACATTTTCGACATGCTGCGGTTCTTCCTGCCTACGCCGCCGGTGCCGGTGCGCTGGCGCCGCCGCATGCTGGCCTTCGGCTCCGGCGACCCGACGCGGGCGATCTGCTCGACGCTGATCGCCGAGGCCTATGGCCAGATCCGCTATCCGATCCTGCCCGAGATCACCCGTGCGCCCGGCCGCGCTTCGGCGCAGTCGAATTATTCGCGCAAGGAAATCCTGCACATCCGCCACCACTCGCTCTACACACCGCGCGATTTCGACCTGTCGCCCTATTTCCGCATCGTCAAGCCGACGCTGGAATATGGTTTCGACTACCGGCAGATGGTCTGGGACGACAAGGCAAGCACAGACGCCGCAGCCGCAAAGGCTGGCGAAATCGCCTCAGACACGTGATGGCCCCTATGGCGCGGCCTACCGCTATCCAGCCGAGGTGCAGGCGTTTCACATGGCGGCCTATATCACGCCGAAACCACAATAGCACCCTGGTTTTCGGCTCCGTGTTCGACCCAGACATGGACCGGTTCGTCCCGGCCGCGGATGCTCACCGGTCCATGATCGCGCGCATTCAACTGTGTCGTGGGCGATTCCGCCTTCGCGGCCTCAATCAGTCGTGACCCAAAGCAAATATTCGCCTGAAGCTCACGGCAGAGCGACTGCAAACGGCTGGCGACGTTGACGGTGTCGCCCACCACCGCGAAGGACAGATTGCGCTCGCTGCCGACCGCGCCGATGACCACTGCGCCATATTGTGCACCGATCCGAACGTCCAGCGGCGGGTATCCCCTGGACACCCGCTGTACATTCCAGTCTTCGAGAGCGGCGACCATCGCTTCAGCACACTGGATGGCCCGAGTCGCGTCGTCATGGCTGGCTTGCGGAACCCCGAATGTCGCCATGATGCAATCGCCGATATAGTTATCGACGGTGCCATGGTGGTCGAAAACGACCTGTTCCATGCGACGGTGGAACTGACGCAGAAGTTCGAACACTGCTTCGGCCGGATGATCCTCGGAATAGTGTGTGAAGCCGACGATGTCGGCGAACAGCACCGCGATATCCTGCCGGCGGACCGGGCCGAAGGGCTCGTCATCGGTGGCGAGCTGGTCGACGACGTTGGGCGAAAAATGCCGGGCGAGATTGGCGCGGGCGCGCTCTGCCTTGACATAGTCTTCCGACAGATGTCGGGAACGATAGACGACCAGCGCCATGATCGCGCCGATAATCAGCACAACCAACACGTTGGTCGCCTGCGCAAATGTATCGACGAAATTGGGGTTGAGATAGAGGTTCAGTCGCTCCGTCATCGGCAGCGAATAGAGGTTCGTCGCCGGAATGACGGTTCCCGGATGAGAAATCACCCATCCCACCCCGATCGCCCATGTCAAGGCCGCGAGCGCGCCGAGATAGAGCGCCAATCGTGTCGAAAGGGTCAGCGCGCCAAGGCATACGAAAATCAGCAGGAATTTGAAGCTGCCCTCGCGCAGTTGCATCGCGGCCGGCGCGACCTCCAGGGAAAACGGGTTAGGCGTTACCAGCAGAACGGTCAACAGAATGATGTCCAGCGTACCGACGAGGTAACCGATCCACCATCGCGCCGTGCGACGGCGCGCAAAGAGAAACTGGATCAGGCCGACGAGCTGGAACAGCACGAGGCCCGCCAGCACGAAGAGCAGCGAAGCATCCCAGCGGCTGATCAATGAAAAGAAGCAGGAGATCACAGCGAGCGATGCCGTACGGGCCCAGAACTGCAATGCAGCACCCTGGCGTTCTGCGCGCGCCCGCAAATTTTTCAGGCGCGAATAGCGGCGAAGTTCAAGTGTTGGCGCGGTGGGCATAGGATCACTTCGATTTCCCGGGGAGGTGTCCCGCATTCGGCAAACCCGCCCTCTACAGTCTGGCAAATCAGTGCGCGAACTCTATCATGAATGTGATTTCATTTTTGAACAGCGGCTGCAAAGAGCAAAAATGTCCGGACAAAAGATCATCCAGAAGCAGGACAGGCGGAGGCTTCCCTATCCAGGTCACCAAAAAGCGCAGCGCCCGGCGTCATTCTCTTCATGGATGCGTTCGGCCCACGGCCGGCGCTGGGCGGCATGGCGGAACGCCTGGCTGCAGAGGGCTATACCGCGTTGGTGCCGGATCTGTTCTATCCCAACGCGCCCTATCCTGCCCGGGATGATTGGCCGTGTCAGGCCGGTAACGGGCGGCGTCCCTTTGCGGGAGCGGCGGGCCGATCGAACGCGCCGGCGTCGCGCGGATGCGGTCCGATTGGCATGATCGCGGGAAATGGCGTTGCACCAAAGGCAAACGTCCATTTGTAGCCGACCAGCCCGTCCTCCGGCGTCGTATGCTGATCGTGATGGGCCAGCAATCTGGCGCGATCGGCCAGATCCTCGGCCTCGCGCCGCACCATCTCCGCCGTCTCCGGACGCATTCGCCTGCTAAAGCTGACGAAGCTCGCTTCGTTATCGATATGGGTGATGGCCCAGCCGATGAAGTTCTTGTTGGTCATTTCGAACAGCGGCCGCAGCGGCCCTTCGAAATTCCACTGGATCGGCGTCTCGACCAGCAATCTCGCCGAAAGACCCCGGCCGAGCGCGATCAGGCCGAGTTCCTCCAGGTCGCGCAGGTAGAGAAACATCGAGGCTTCGCTCAGACCTTGCGAGCGCATGATGCCCTCGGGCGTGAACTTTTCGGACAGCATGACGAAGATGAACAGCAGTGCCGGCCGGCCGGCGAGCCTACGCTCGATCTCCGGCGCGATGTGGTTGACGGGCCCTGGCCCCCTGTTCATCGAGCCGAGCACGTTCTCGAGCTCGACGCCTGCAGCAGCGCAGATCTCCATCAGCCGGTCGAGCTTGCAGTTGCGCTCGTGGAAGATGCGCTTCACCGTCGGCTCGGAAACACCCATGCGTTCGGCGAGTTCGCGATAGGTGACACCCTTCGCCTTCAGTGTCCGCTTCAACGCGTCGAAGATCAGGCCGTTCATGGAATGCACCTCTTGCCTGCAGTTTCGTATCGACTTTCGATACTAGCGGTAATCTACCTTTCCGGAAAGTATCGAAAATCATAGGCTTCCGTTGTCATCACAGGAGACAGCCATGAACAGCCTCATCCCCACAGCGTTTCTCGCAATCGTCGGTATCGCGGCGGCGCCCGCCGCCGAGGCCGGCGAACTCTGGCGCGCCACCGGTCTCGAACAGCCGGAATCGGCCCTGTTCGATGCCGCCAACAACCGCATCATCGTCTCCAACATCGTTGGCAATCCGGGTGAGGCCGACGGCAACGGTTATCTCAGCGTGCTGTCCTTGGACGGCAAGACCGTCACCCAAGACTGGACCGACGGCATGGACGCACCCAAGGGCATGACAATATCGGGCGGCAAGCTCTATGTCGCCGACATCACCAAGGTCCGCGTCATCGATCTCGCGAGCGGCAAACTCGTCGCCAGCGTCGCGGTGCCGAACGCCGTCTTCCTGAACGACATGACATCGGACCGATCAGGCATAGTCTATGTCACCGACATGCTGGCCGACACAATCTACCGCATCGACGGCGACCGGCCGGAACTGTTCGTCAAGGACGCGGCGCTGGCTTCGCCCAACGGCGTCTTCGCCGACGGTAGCAGGCTGATCGTCGCCTCCTGGGGCAAGGGCATCAAGCCCGATTTCAGCACGGCGGAGCCGGGCGGACTGCTGTCGGTCGACATCGCCAGCAAGGTGATCTCGCCCTTGCCGGGCGCTCAAGAATTCGCCGACCTCGATGGCGTCGTCGCTATTCGTGACACCATCTACGCCACCGCCTACATGACCGGCACGCTCTACCGCTATCGTCCCGGCGGCACACCGGAAGCGGTGGCGCATTTCAAGCCCGGCAGCGCCGACATCGGCACCGACGGCGAGTCGATCCTCTATGTGCCGTTGATGAACGAGGGCGAGGTGGCGGCGCTAAAGCTCGACTGAGAGCCAGATCGGCGCCTCAGGCCGATCTCCGAGACCTTCGCCAACAGCCGTGAGATGGACCGTCATGTCGCCTTTTGGTTCGTTCAACGCCCCATCCTAGCCGCAACGACGTTGCTGGTCGCCATCCGAAAGGGGGTCCGGAGTTGGTCGTTCGGGGCACCAAGTCGCTGGCTCCGCCCAGAGCGAACAGACGCCGCGCAACGTGGTCGGCCGCGCCAAGGCCCCGCCGCACCGCCAGGCATCCAGTCATCCCGGCGAACATCGGCAAAAGCCCACGTCACGGAACCGATCCGCCATGGGCGAATTTCCGGTAGAAGCGGCCTCCCATCACGCTTGCCTCAAAGGCCAGCTCGATGATCCCTTTGCGGCTTGAGCTGAACACCATGACGACGCTCAGGAAGATGACATAGGACGCGACGAGAGAGATCAACAGCGTCACGAATGTGCCTGGCAGCGATGCCTTCAAGCTGTATTCCAGGACGCCGGTTATGATCGCTGAGACGCAGTACGGCCACAGGGTCTCCAGCAGCTGCCTGAAATCGAGTGGGCCGCGCCTTGTCGCCCCCCACCACAGGATCGGGCCCTGGATGGTGCCCACGCCTATGTAGAAGGCGGCGACCCCGGTTATTCCCCACGGCAATCCGCACACGAAAGAGGCGACAAACAGGGTGGAGCTCAGGGCGCCCCAGTTTCGCATTTCCCTGGTCCGGTCCTGGCTGATGAAAAGCCAGCCGGTGCTGCTGCTGATCGGTGCGAAGATGGCGCCAAAGGCAAGAATGGAAAATACCTGCGAAACCTCCGACCACCGCGGCCCCAGCAACGTGACGATAAGCAGCTGGCTGTTGACGATGGCGAATATCACCGCCGGGTAGGTGGCGAGAATTATCAGCTCCAGCATCCGAAAATAGAAACGGCGGTATGTTTCCGGCTCGTTCAAGGTTCTCGCAAGCGAAGGTAGCGCGACTTTCGCTATTGGCGTGGTGATCTGGCTGAGCGGCAGCAAGAGCAGCTTGTATGCCCGGTCATAGATGCCGAGAGGCATCTCGCCGAGGAAGCGGCCGATCAATATGTTGTCAAAATTCCTGGCGAAAAAGTTCAGGAAATTGAAGGACGTTATGTTGGCGCCAAAATTCAACAGATGGAAGTTCTGCGTTTGCAGAGCAGGCCTGCTCGGAACCCATCCGGCAAAGCACCAGGCCAGCAAAAGTGTGGTCAGCGATACCGCTATCTGGCTGTAGACGAGGGCCCAGTAGCCGGAGCCGTTCCAGGCAAAGAGCAGCCCTGTCACGGACCCGACCAGAAAGCTGAACAACTCGACCAGGGCTATTTTCGAGAAGAGAAGCTGCCGATTGAGCAAGGCCATATGCTGGGCGCAGAGACCGCCAATCACAAAGGTCGCGCTAAGGCCCGTCACGATGGGCACGACCCGGGGCTCTCTGAAAAAAGCACCTGCTGCCGGGGCAAGCGCTATCACCGCCAGGCAGATTGCCGCGCTCAGCCCGACATTGACCCAGAAGACGAAGCTGAGCTGCTCCTGGTTGATTTCATCCCTTTGGACCGTGGCCTGGGTCAGGCCGAAATCCGAAAACAGCGCCGCGAATGCGAACAATGGCGCCGCCATCGCCACGATGCCGAAATCCTCGGGCAGAAGAAGCCGGGCAATGAGGATCTGGTAGCAGAATTGCATCAGAAACTTCAGCGCCTGCGACCCGAAGTTGATGGCCGCCCCGTTCACCGAGGCGACCTTGAGTTCGGCCCGTGACATCCGGCTTTCAGAAAATGCAAATCGCTTGACCTGGGCCATTTCAACCAGCTTGAACAGTCGTGATTTTGTTTTTGGCCTTCCGCAGGATCGACGCGGCGATCCGCCAATCCATCATCCCGGCGGTCGCAAGCGGCAACAACCTCCTCTCGGCGATCAGTGCCTGGGTCTTGTACTCGGCCGACAGGCGCTTCATGGCGCGAATGCGCTCCTTGAGGAGGGAAACAAGTCTCGAATTGCCTGACAGCCGTCGATCGAGCAAAAGCGATTGCGACTGATCCACCTGGCCGTCGTAGTTCACCTTCGTCCTGCTCCAGCCGGCGCCTCGATGGGTGTACAAGTAGCCGCGAAAGTTGCTGGCCACGTACTTTGCGCCTTCGAGCAGCGCATCCGTCACAAAAAGAAAGTCCTCGCCATGACGAGAATTGGAGGGATAGCGCAGCGATCGATCCGCCAGGAATTTTCGCCTGAAGACCGGTTTGAGCAAACCCCAGTCAGTGTCGACGCCGAAGGGCCTCGCATGCGCCAGGAACGTCTCGATGTCGATCAGCGTCATATCTTTGGTGAACGCGATGGTCGCGGGACTGGAGGCGTCGCTTGCCGGATCGTAGTATGAGAACTTGTCGGTGACCATATCGGCGTCTTGTGCTGCGGCAATCTCGACAAGCCGCTCCACCCGCCCCGGCGCGTATGCATCATCGGCATCCAGGATTGCGATCCAGTCGCCGCTGGCAGCCTCCAGGCCGGCATTGCGGGCGGCTGAAGGCCCGCCATTCCTGGGCAGGTGAATGACTTTGACGCGGTTGTCCTGCCGCGACATTGCGCCGGCAACCTCCAGGGTTGCGTCGGTCGAGCAATCATCGACGACTATGATCTCGATAACTGCATCCCCCTGCGCCCTTGCGGAATTGACGGCGCGTTCGAGAAACGGAACCGCGTTGTAGGCGGCGATCAAGACCGAAACAGTAGGGCGTGCAAAGGGCGGTTTCTGGGCAGGGAAACGAAAATTAGCGTTCATCGGAAACCTCCGGGGAAACGAACCCGGTGGATCCCGCCAATTCCCGGGTTCTTGAGAAAGCCGCACCTCCCTATCAGCCGTCGCTGAGATCAGGATTAGGCCGCGATGAAGCGAAACTGAAATTGAAGCCGAAGCCTCACGCTGAGCCGATCAGCAGGGTTGTAACTTCAGGCTTGCCGCAACGTGACCGCGACGTGAAGGCCACCGCCGGGCGAAGGCGTGCTGAGGGCGATGTTCGCGGAAAGGCGCTCGACGATGCCCGAGACGATGGCGAGGCCCAGTCCGCTTCCTTCCACTTCGGGCACATTCACGCGATAAAACCGGCGGAATACCGCCTCGCGATGCTGAGGGGCGATGCCTGGGCCGCTGTCGGTGATTGAAAGCGTCCAGGCGCCGGGTTCAGGCGAGATCGAGACCTTGATTTTCCCGCCAGCCGGTGTGTACTTGATCGCATTGTCGATCAGATTGCCTATCAACAGGCGAAGCATGGGTTCGTCCGTTTTGACCTCGGCCGCCTCGTCTCCGTCGAGCGAGACATCATGTCGCTTGAGCGTGATGATCGTGCCGAACTCGGCGATCACCGACGCGGTGACATCATAGAGCCGGACCACTCTCAGCTCGACCGGCTGATGGCTGATGCGCGCCGCCTCCAGCATCTGCTTGACGAGACGGGTGGCCTTGTCGTTGCTGGCCGTCAGGTCGGCGAGGATCGTCTCCCGCTCCGTTTCGCTGTCGGCATGCGCCAGCATCTGCAGCAAAAGCTTTATCCCGGCATGAGGCGTTCGCAGCTGGTGCGCCGCCTGGTCGGCGAAGCGCCTTTCCGCCGTCAGCGACCGGTCGAGCTTGCTGAGCAACTGGTTCACCGACATGCCCAACGGATGCAGGTCGCGCGGCAACGCATCGATCGCGATGACGGAGAGGTCGTCGGGCGAACGGCTGCGGATCTGGCGGACCAGGCCGTGAATGGGTCCCAGGCCGTTGCTGATGCCATACCAAACCAGCAGCCCGATGACCGGCACCAACACCAGCAGCGGAAAGAACAGATTGAGCATGATGTTCGACACCAGCGTGTCGCGAAGGGCTCGCTTTTCGCCGACTTCCACGACGATGCCGGTGTTCGGGATCGGCAGCGAATAGACGAGCCATCGCTCGTTGGCATAATTCAGCTCGGTGAAGCCGGCCCTTTGGACTGGAACACTCTCGGGGAAGGCGCCGTTGGTAAAGATACGGATCCTGCCGTCCTTCCACAGGCGAAATACGTGCGCGTCGGCATAGTCGTCCGCCTGATCGTTCATGGCGAGCTGGTTGCCCATCGCAAAGTCCATATCCTTGACCTGCCTGGGCGGGTGGTTGCCCGGCTCCTCGATCTGATGTTCCAGCAGCGTCCAGAGAACGTTGGCGTCATTGATCAGCTTGGCGTCGTAGATGTTGTCGATCTCGCGCCTGGCTGAGCGGAAGGCGAGGACCCCGATGACTGCGATGGCGACGAGGATCGTCGGCGTTATCCGCAGAAAGAGCTTCCAGGTAAGGGTCAGGCGCCTCATGACTCGATCATGTAGCCGACGCCCCGGATGGAGCGGATGAAGTCGGCGCCGAGCTTTCTGCGCAGATTGTAGATGATGACCTCGGTCGTGTTGCTTTCCACCGCGCTGTCGGCGCTGTAGAGCGCGTATTCGATGTCGCTCTTGGTGACGTATTTGCCCGCCCGCTCCATCAGGAGCTTGAGCAGCCGGAATTCCTTGGCGGTCATCGCGATCTGGCCCTCGGCGCCGCGCACTACCATTGCCGCCGGATCCATTTCGATAGGGCCGCTTTTCAGGATGATCTCGGTGCGGCCCTCCCGCCGGCGCATGAGGGCGCGCAACCGTGCCAGCAATTCGTCGAGATCGAACGGCTTCACCAGATAGTCGTCGGCTCCGTTGTCAAGCCCTTCGACCTTCTGCAGGGACGTATCACGGGCGGTAAGCAGAAGAATCGGCACGGCATTGCGATTCTTCCGCGCCGAGCGCAGGACCTCAATCCCGTTCACCCCAGGCAGGTTGACGTCGAGCACGACCACATCGAAGACGAGGTCCTCGAGCCCCGCGATCGCAGCCTCGCCATCCTTCATCCAGTCCACCCCATAGGCATGCTTTTCGAGAGCCTTCTTCAGCGAAGAGCCGAGGATCAAATCGTCCTCAACCAGAAGCAGCCGCATGCGATGCCTTTCCGTTGCGGTGAATCGCCTGAATTCCCGAACCGATTTTGACCCAAGGACGCCATCGCGGCATTTTGCGGGCAAAATCAGGTTGCGGGCGGGGCGTCTCGTCACGGTTGCGAGAGCAAGCGAGAGGAGGTCCGGCGATGCGGCCGCGACCGTCAGGTTCGGCCCGCGAAACCCCATGGCTAGAGAAAACGAGGTAAGTACCTGACCATGAGAATGATCACGCACCCAACCTCGACAGCGTCATGCATCACCCGAAGGCCCCAATAATCCGCCATCATCACGGCCTTTGAACGGTCGCCCGACCGCGGCAAGAGGCAGGCCCGTGACATGCGTGTCAGCGGGGCGCTCGAAAAAGTGGCCGACCTTCAACCCGCGCGGTTCTACTGATCCGAGAACCTGACGCTCACGCCGTGCTGCCGAAAATAGGCCTGCATCAACTTGCGGCCCGAGCGGTTGTTCTGCGCCAGCTTGGTCGGAACGAACACCGCCTGTTTTGTTCCCTCTCGTGCCAGCGCTGCCTTAAGGCTCGCGATATGTACGTCGAGGTCGGCATTATCCGCCCGGAGCGAGGCATAGATGCATTCGATCGCTTCGGCCACGGTCAGTTCGCTCACAGGGGTCGTCCTTTGGTTGGTTAGGCGGGCGGCGGCTTACCACAGATTCGCGGCGCCGCCGATACCGATGAGACCGTCAGTGCACAGCGCCCGGGTTTTGCAAGCGACGACGGTGTCGCTCGAAGTGCAAAGATAGATACCAACCATTGGCGACCGTTGCAGCCTCGCTGGCGCGCTGCTGGTCATCGAGTTCTTAGCGTCCAATCACCAGCAGCCATTTTTCAGGATACTTCCCGAGGATTGCGCGTTAGGGTGTTCCAAACGGGCAGGGGGATAACGCGGTTGGCTATTTTCAAGACCTTCACGACATCGGCATGCTTGCTGTCGGTGGTTTTCCTGCTAACGGGTTGCGGGCATGGGCTGATCAACCGGCTGATCTAGTCTCCCGGCTCTAGTCTCCAGTCTCCTCGTCGCCGTTCGGGCGCTGCCCGCGCCACCGCTGCCATGTACGGGCAGCGAGCCAGCACAGCATCGCCCAGGCGAAGCCGGCGCACCAGCCGGCCAGCACATCCGACGGCCAGTGCACACCGAGGTAGACGCGGCTGATGCCGACCAGCAGCGTCGTCAGCACCGCCAGCGACAACACATAGATCTTCGTCGTTCGCCCAGGCAGAAAGCGCGCTGCCAGCGCGCCGAGCGTCAGATACGTCACCGCCGACAGCATGGCGTGGCCGCTCGGAAAAGACAGCGTTGTTTCGTTGGCGAGATGCGAGACGAGTTCAGGGCGGGGCCGGTCGATGCCAGCCTTCAGCAGGCTGGACAGCACCTGACCACCGGCCACCGCCACAAAGACGAAAAGGGCGGTCGCTGGCCTGCGGATAAGCAAGAGATAAAAAATTGCCGCTGCTACGATCAGCACCACCACGCTGCCGCTGCCCAGGCTGGTGATGTCGCGCATCGCCCCCTCCAGCCAGGGCGGACCGATCGGACTGTCGGGCTGGCCTGCCTTGCGGAACGCGAGCAGGATTTCGGTGTCGAAAGCGTGCGGCGTGGCGGCCCGCGCCACCTCGATCAATTCCTCGAGCCCCCACAGGCCGGCGGCGATGACCAGACCGGCCAGAAGCACCGGGAATTCGACACGGTTGAGCAGAGCGTTCGCGGCGTTCTTCATCGGCAATTCGCCCGTTACAATCGGCCTTGTAGATAGGGTCCGAGCGTGATCAGTGCCACGGCTGCGATTGCCAGAATGATGCCGGTGGCCTGCAACGCGTTGACGCGCTCGCCGAAGAAGACCAGTGCGACGGCATTCACTGAAACCAGCTGAATGACACCGACATGCCGAATTCGCGGATCAGCCGCAGCATGATCAGATTGCCCAAGGAATAGAGCGCCAGCGTCAGCAGGATCTTGCCAAGGCTCGGCGCAAGGCCCCACTGTTTGGCGGCGGTGGCCGCCAGCAGGAAGATGACCGTCGAAAAGCCGAGCTGAAGCAATCCCGAAAGACTCAATGTTTCATCCCCCTCTCGAAGCAGCTCCCGCCGCGTGAGTTCGCGGACGTTGTTTCCGAAGCGTGCCGGGACGTCAAGCGACCTCGACCGAACGTAGGCCTTGGCAACAGCAAGGCGGAAGCCCAATGTATTGAAATCGCCCAGCCTATCATTGAAGGGCGGTCAGGGGCTCATGATTCGTATTGTTCAAAACTTGGCGCGGCGCTGGAGCGAGCTTTCCCTTGCCCTGCAATTCGTCGTTGCCGGTGGCTTTGGCCTGCTGGCCGTCATGCTGGTGGTGGGAGCCTGGGTGACGGGTCAGATCCGGGATGGCGTCATCCGCAATTCGGCCGCCACGACGGCGCTGTATGTCGACAGCGTGATTGCGCCCCTGCTCCCGGACCTGCGCAAGCAACAGAAGCTCAGCGACTCCGTCAAGCAGGCGCTAGACGAGACGCTTGGCCAGGGCGCGCTCGGCAAGCGCCTCGTATCTTTCAAGCTCTGGAGCCGTGACGGCACGGTTCTCTACGCCAAGGAGACGGCGCTGATCGGCCGCCGCTTCGATCCGAGCGACAATCTGCGTTCCGCCTTCAAAGGCAGTGTCGTCGCCGAATTCAATACGTTCGATGATAGTGAAGGTGAGGAGAAGGCTTCCGGCCTGCCATTGCTGGAGATCTACAATCCCGTGCGCGAGCCGTGGTCCGGCGAGGTGGTGGCAGTCACCGAATTCTATGAGATCGCCGACGACTTCAAAGCCACGCTGGCTTCCGCTTTGTGGTCAAGCTGGCTGATCGTCGCCGGCGCGACGCTGGCGGCCTTCCTGCTCCTGTCGGGCATCGTCCTGCGCGGCAGCCGCACCATCGACGATCAGCGCGGGGCGCTGCGCCGCCAGGTGTCGGAGCTGCAGGGCCTGGTGACGCAGAACAGCGCCTTGCGAGTGCGCGTGCAGCGGGCGTCCCGTCGCGCCACCGCGCTCAACGAAAGGTATTTGCGCCGAATCGGCGCCGATCTGCATGACGGTCCGGCACAACTCGTGGCCCTGGCGGCGCTGCGCATGGATAGTCCGGTGTTTTCCGGCGATGGCCATTCGGGCGAAAGCCGCTCCACCGAGGTCGCAATGATCCGCAAGACACTGGAGGATGCGTTGCGCGAGATACGCGGTATCTGCACCGGCCTCGTCCTGCCGCAGATCGAGACGGCTGCCGCAAACGACATTCTGCGGCTGGCGGTCAACGAACACCAGCTGAGGACGGGAACGTCCGTGACCCTCACGCTGGCCGGACAGTTGCCAGAGCCCGGCGCGTCGGAGAAGATCAGTATCTATCGGTTCGTGCAGGAAGGGCTGAACAACGCCTATCGCCACGCGCGAGGCAAGGATCAGGCGGTGAGTGCCGGAATGAAGGGTGGCAGGCTTTACGTTGAAGTATCGGATGCCGGGCCAGGCTTCGATCCGGCACGGGACGAGGGCCTCGGGCTCGCCGGCCTCAGAGAGCGGGTCGAAAGCATTGGCGGCCAGTTTGAAACCTTGACCGGGCCGCAAGGCACGCGTCTGGTAATCCGTCTATCGGTCGAGGAGCAAGCATGACTGGTGTCATTCGCATCGCCATTGTCGACGATCATCCCCTCTTCCGCGAAGGTGTGACGCGCAGCCTATCGGAGATCGGAGGCTTCGATATGGTTGGCGAGGGTGCCACGGCGCAGGATGCCGAACGCATCGTCTCGACCGTTCGGCCGGACATATTGCTGCTCGATATTTCGATGCCGGGCGGCGGCCTGGCCGCGGTTGCGGGGATCCTCGCCGGCCATCCCGCCCAGAAGATAGTCATGCTGACCGTTTCGGAGGCCAATGCCGATGTGACCATGGCCCTGAATGCAGGGGTGTGCGGCTATGTGCTCAAAGGCATCGGATCGCGCGCGCTTGCCGATATCCTGCGCAGCGTGGCGGCCGGCGAAAGCTATCTTTCGCCGACGCTCTCGGCTCGCCTGCTTTCGGATCTCCAGTCCCAGCATCCGACCAACGGCAATGCGGACCGGCTGCGGCAACTCACGGAACGGCAGACGGAAATTCTGCGGCTGGTGGCGGAGGGGCTAAGCAACAAGGAAGTCGCGTTGCGGCTGGAGCTGCAGGAGAAGACCGTCAAGCATCACATGACCGGGGTGCTGTCGAAACTCAATGTGCGCAACCGCACCGAAGCGGCTTTGATGATGCGTGAGCTGCGCGACCGCAACCAGTCTTAAACCCCCAAACGAGGTCACCTCCGCCGGGGGCGACGGAGGTGACGTGTGAGGCCGGCCGTTGCCTGTTGGTCGGCTTCACAAGGCCTTGAGACGGCCGACGTCGGCTGGTGTGGCCCGGCGGTCGATGATCGTGCGACCGAGCGCATCCTCCATCCTGAAACGACCGTTCTCGAGCTTTTCCGTTATGCCGTCGGGATGCCGGATCGTGATCTTGTTGCCTGTCACGTCGACCTCGTCGCCGGTCGTTGCATTGACATGGCTCGCGCTGTTGCCGTTCTTACCCTTGTTGGCACCCGACTTGCCGGCATTGCCACTGTTGCCATTCCCGCTGCTGCTGCTGCTGTTGCCGCCACTGCTACCGCTATTGCCGCCGCCGCCATTTCCGCCACCGCCGTTTCCACCGCCGCCGCCGTTGCCGCCACCCTTGCCGGCCTGTGCGCTGGCGCCGTAAATCGCGGGTACGGAGCCGTGGAAGGCAATTTGATAGGGAGCGATGGTCAACGCCAGCGCAGCCGCGGATCTAAGCGCAAGCCGGCAACAAGGCGTTGTGAGCGATCTGTGCATCCTGATCTCCGTCGATTGAGCCCGGCGCGCCCACCCTCAACGTTGCAGTTGCAACCAACATCGCCGAAAGACGCGGTGCCCGGAAGCGACCGCCGACCGTTGCCGTTGTCACCCAGGACCTTTGCAAGCGCAAGATTGGACTAAAGTCCTAATCGCATGCTATATTAGCTTTGTATGAACGGCGCCGCGATCGCCATCGTCGAGCGGGATACTGGGTTTCCATGATGCCTGACGACGGCAAACGCCGAACATCAAGTCACCTCCGCCGGGGGCGGCGGAGGTGACTGCGAAGCAGGCCGTTGCCTGGGTGGCCTGCCTCACAAAGCCTGAAGACGACTGTAATCGCGCGCCGTCGCTGCACGTTCGACGATCGTTCGGCCGAGCGCATCCTTCATCTCGAAACGGCCGTTCGCGATCTCTTCGGTGGTGCCATCGGGATGCTGTACCTCGATCTTGTTGCGATCCACGTCAACCTTGTCGCCAGTGGCCGCGTTGACATGATGGCCGGCTCCGCCATCGTTTTGGCTTTTTCCGGATCCGGAATTGTCGGTGGCGCTATGATCGTTGCTGGCGCCGTCGTCGCCGCCACCAGACCCGGAATTGCCGCTGTTTCCGCTGCCGCCGCTTCCGCCGCTTCCACCAGCGCCACCATCATGTCCGCTATCCTTGGCGTGTGCGGCTGCGGCAATGAGGCCGGGCGCGGAGCCGTTGAAGGCGAGTTGATAGGGGGCGACAGCCAGCGCCAATGCCGATGTTGCTCTCAGAGCCAGCCAACGAAAGCGGGCGGGGGTCGATCCGCGCATCACGGATCCTCCTATACATCAGGCCGATGCCGGCTTTGGCAAGCGGCCGACTATTGCCGGCATAGTGGCCTTGGCATAGGGGGCCCACGACCAATGCCGCGCCGACAGGGACCTTTGCTCGGCCTGAGCAGGACTTTGGTCCCTCGCGTCGCTCGGTTGCGAAAAGGGTCGGCTGGCGGGTCGTGAAATCCGGTGAAAGCGACTGGAGATGTCACGAAAATGTGATCGACCGGCTATAAGGGGTTAAACAGGCAACACGCTCCAGCCATCGCCCAAAGCCAGAGGCAAGTCCCAAATGACCGAAAAACGCTCCCCCGACGCCCGATTCCGCACCAGCCTGCTCGAGGAAAACGACGGCCCCGCAACCAACCCTACGGACAACCGCACCATGGGCGAGATCATCGCCGCGCGGTTCTCGCGCCGTGGCTTCCTCAAAGGTTCACTGGCCGTCTCGGCCATCGCCGCAACCGTTAGTCCGCTGGCGCTGGTCAGTGCGGACGAGGCCCGGGCCGCAGAAGGCTCCGCCTTCGCGTTCGACGAGTTGGAGGCCGGCATCGACGACAAGCACCATGTTGCACCCGGCTACGACGCCGATGTGCTGTTACGCTGGGGCGATCCGCTGTTTGCCGATTCACCGGAGTTCGACCCGACGAAACAGTCGGCGCAGGCGCAGGCGAAACAATTCGGCTACAACAACGACTATGTCGGCTATCTCCCGATCGACGGTTCGGCCGAACACGGCCTGCTGGTCGTCAACCACGAATACACCAACCCGCATCTGATGTTCCCGGGCATCGTCAGGATCGTCGACAAGGACGGCAAGAAGTCGGCCGAGGTCGCACCGCTCTCTAAGGAGCAGGTCGATGTCGAGATGGCAGCCCACGGCGGCACCATCGTCGAGATCCGCAAGGTCTCGGGCAAATGGCAGGTGGTGCGCGACGGCAAGCTCAACCGCCGCATCACCTCCAACACCGAAATGGCGCTGTCCGGTCCGGTCGCCGGCCACGACCGCGTCAAGACCAATGCCGACCCGTCCGGCACCAAGGTGTTCGGCACGTTCAACAACTGCGCCGGCGGTGTCACCCCCTGGGGCACCTATGTGATGGCCGAGGAGAACATCCACGGCTATTTCTCCGGCGACCTGCCGGAGGGCCACAAGGAGGCCGCCAACTACAAACGCCTGGGCATTCCCGAAGGCGCCTATGAGTGGGCCGCACATTACGACCGTTTCGACCTTGCCAAGGAGCCCAACGAGGCCAATCGCTTCGGCTGGATCGTCGAGGTCGATGTCAACGACCCGACCTCGACGCCGAGGAAGCGCACCGCCATGGGCCGCTTCAAGCACGAGGGCGCCGAATCGATCGTCGCCAAAGATGGCCGCGTCGTCTTCTATCTCGGCGACGACGAGCGCTTCGACTATGTCTACAAATTCGTCACCAAGGGTACGTTCGATCCGAACGACCATGCCGCCAACAAGGATCTGCTCGACGACGGCACGCTGCATGTCGCCAAGTTCGCCGAGGACGGTTCGGTCGAATGGCTGCCGATCGTCTTCGGCCAGGCGCCGCTGACGACCGAAAACGGCTTTGCCAGCCAGGCCGACGTGCTGATCGAGACACGGCGCGCCGCCGACCTGCTCGGCGCCACCAAGATGGACCGCCCCGAAGACATCCAGCCCAATGGTGTCAACGGAAAGGTCTATGTCATGCTGACCAACAATTCGAAGCGCAAGGCCGACCAGGTCGATGCCGCCAACCCGCGCGCCGAAAACACCTTCGGCCACATCATCGAGATATCGGAGGATGGCGGCGATTTCACTGCCACCAAGGGCAAGTGGGAAGTGCTTTTGAAATGCGGCGATCCCTCGGTGGCCGATGTCGGCGCCACCTTCTCGACGGCAACGACGGCCAATGGCTGGTTCGGCATGCCCGACAATTGCGCGGTCGATTCGGCTGGGCGCCTATGGGTGGCCACCGACGGCCAGGGCCCGAAAGCCACCGGCCGCACCGACGGCCTGTGGGCGGTCGACACCGAAGGCTTGGCGCGGGCGACCTCGAAACTGTTCTTCCGCGTGCCGATCGGCGCCGAAATGTGCGGCCCGCTGTTCGCGCCCGACGACCAGACTGCCTTTGTCGCCGTCCAGCATCCGGGCGACGGCGGCGAGGACTGGGAGCCGTTCGGCCGCCCGTCCTATTACGAGGACCTGTCGACGCGCTGGCCCGACTTCAAGCCCGACATGCCAGTGCGGCCGGCGGTGGTCGCGATCACCAGACAGGGCGGCGGCAAGATCGCGGTCTGATATTAAAGCGCGTCGCGTCGAAATGGATCCATGCGACGCGCTTTAGGTCTTTGTTTCCATGCACAATGCCGGAATGGTCGAGGAGGACTTGATGATTGAGGTCGTCGAGTCCCGGCGGCTCGAACCGAAATCAGCGTGAGGCACCGGATGAGGCGCCAGCGGCACCTGCAATCCGTTTGGCGATCGCCTTGGCCAGGATGCCGGCATTGGCGAAACAGCCGCGAATGCTTGGCCGCATGCCGGTGAACCACAGGCCGGGGAATTTCGGATCGGATTGGCCGCCATTGAAGAGCGGAACGCCCTTGCCGTCGAGCACGCCGAGCTTGCCGACCATGGGCTCCAGCCCGGTGCGATAGCCCGTCGCGGCAATGACGATGTCGGGATAGACCAGGCTGCCATTGGCCAATATCACGCCGTCGCGGGTGAATTCCCGTATGGCCGGCACCACGGTGATCTTGCCCGATTTGATGGCGCTGACGGCGCCGTCGTCGGCGGCGATCGCTGTGTAGTCCGAGGTCAACCGGCTGGCGCCGCCCGAGGGCGCTGGCGGAAGGCCGAATTTGGTCAGGTCGCCGAAGACCAGGCGCTGCGTTGCTGCCATCACCGCATCGGCGATCCGCAACGGCAAGCGCGCCATGAGCGGCGAAAGCCTATGCACGGCGATCTTGCTGATCCGCTTGGGCAGCAAAGCGGGGCCGTTGCGGGCCGACAGCCAGATGGCTGCCGTGGCTATGCCGGCCAGATGATTGAGCGCGTCGAAACCCGAATTGCCGGCGCCTACGACCAGCACTTTTTGGCTCGCATAGCCCTGCGCGTCGCCGAAATCCGCCGAATGGATGATGCGGCCGGCGAAATCCTTCATGCCTTTCCATTCGGGAATGAATGGCAACCTGTCGCGGCCAGTGGCAATGACGACATTGCGCGCAAGGCGCAGTCCGGCGCTGGTCCGCAACGCCCAATGATCGCCCTTGAAGGTGATCTCTTCGACAGCGACGCCAAACTGCACCGGCAGCTGGTTCTCCCCACTGAAATCATTCATATGGCGGATGACGGCCGTCCTTTGCGGAAAAGCAGGCGTGCCGGGGGGATAGGCAAGGCCGGGCAGCGAAGAGAGATCGCGGTGGGTGTTGAGATGCAACTGCTGGTGCCGCCGGTGCCAGGGCTCGGCCAGCCGGCTTTCCTTTTCCAGGATCGCCGTCGGCACGCCAGCATTCATCAGGGCATGCGCCGCGACCAATCCGGCAACACCGGCGCCGACGACGATTGCCGGCTCGACCGTTATCGGCAGGTCCGCAACCGACCGGATTGTCGTATCAGTCATTCACCCTCGAATCCCCATTCGACCCGTCCTTCCGCATGGCTCGCAGAACACTGTAACCGTTTGACCCCGCGCAGTATCCATACAACAAACTGCTGCCGATTTTCGAGCCATATACGATTTTCGAGCCATCCATTGGGCCGCGGTTGCGCTCTATATGGCATATGCGCGATATCAGCGGTAATCAGGTCGCGGCAATGTGATTGATTCGAGGCCTTGGGGGGCTGGCTGGTCTTTGTCATCTTCACGCGCATGCCCGGAGTCAGGGTTCGGTTTTCGAGGTCATGCGCAGAATCAAAGTGTTACAGCACCTTTGCGCGTCTTGAACGCACGGCGCTGTGGCGGCACGCGGAATCTCGGCCATGCCCTCCTTGCGGATCTATTTCGACAAAATCCTCGAGGGCGCCGCACCCAAGGTGGCGCGGCAGGAGCTGACGCATGTCGAGCGCCTGGCGCTGGTTCGCCGCCATGGCGACTTCTCGCTCGCCTATTCAAGCGCCGTTCAAAACAAGCTTTCCTATTTCGGCGACTCCGACGGCTACATCGCCTTCGGCACCAAGATGAAGCATCATTTCGCACTGGGCGATCCGGTGGCGGCTCCAACGCTGCGGCCCGACTACATCAGACGCTTCGTCGAGACCGGCGGCAGCCCGTGGTTCGTGCAGATCGGCGAGGAGACCGCGCGCGTGCTGGCCGGGCTCGGCTACAAGGTCAATCGGCTCGGCATCGATACCCGCCTCACCCTGCCTGATCATGATTTTTCCGGAAGGCGCAACGAGACCGTGCGCTACTCCGAGCGCTGGCTGTTAAAGAAGGGCTTCTCGTTCGAAGAGGACAAGCGCACGATCCACCTCGACGAGATCGCCCGGCTTTCCGACAACTGGCGCGGCGACCGCATCGTCAAGCGTAGGGAAATGGGCTTTCTCAACCGCCCGTTCGCCGACCATCTGGGCACCGATATGCGCCGTTTCGTCCTGCATGGTCCCAATGGCGAGCTGGTCGCCTTGCTCGACTTCGACCCGTTGTATCGCGACGGCAAGGTCATCGGCTACACCACCGCCTTCAAGCGCAAGCATATCGATGCCTCGCCGCATGCCGAGATCGGCCTGACCAAGTTCGCCGTCGACCGCTTTCGCGAAGAGGGCATATCGGTGGTCACGCTTGGCTTGTCGCCGCTCGTCGACATCGGGCCGAGCGGATTTGCCGAGAGCGACTTCTGGCGCAACACTTTTCAGCGCGCCTACGACTCTGCCTGGGTCAACCGCCGCAGGTTCAACCTGCAAGGCCAGGCGGCATTCAAGCGCCGTTTCCATGGTGTCGAGGAGCCGGTCTACATCGCCTTCCGCAAGGGGACGCATGTCGAGATGCTGGGGTTGCTGCGGCTGGTCAAGGCGATCTAGACCTGCCTGCGGCTCAGTATACTTTCGCCGCTCAGTTTCTCAGCCGGTAACCCGTCCTGAATATCCAGGCGACGATCGTTATGCAGATGGCCAGGAAGACGACCGTCATGCCGAGGCTGATGCCGACCGAGACGTCGGACTTGCCGTAGAAGCTCCAGCGGAAGCCGCTGATCAAATAGACGACCGGGTTGAACAGCGTCACCGTGCGCCATATGCCGGGCAGCATGTTGATCGAATAGAAGCTGCCGCCGAGGAAGGTCAGCGGCGTGATGATCAGCAGCGGTACCAGCTGCAACTGCTCGAAACTCTTGGCCCAGATGCCGATGATGAAGCCGAACAGGCTGAAGGTCACCGCCGTCAGCACCAGGAAGGCGACCATCCAGAACGGGTGCAGGATGGTGAGCGGCACGAACAGCGACGCCGTCGCCAGGATGATAAGGCCGAGGATGATCGACTTGGTCGCGGCACCGCCGACATAGGCGATGACGATCTCCAGATAGGAGACCGGCGCCGACAGCAATTCGTAGATCGAGCCGACGAATTTCGGGAAGTAGATGGCAAAGGAGGCGTTGGAGATCGACTGCGTCAACAGCGACAGCATAATCAGGCCCGGCACGATGAAGGCGCCGTAGCTGATGCCGTCGATCTCGGTGATGCGCGAGCCGATGGCCGAGCCGAAGACGACGAAATACAGCGATGTCGAGATGACCGGCGAGACGATGCTTTGCAGCACGGTGCGGAAGGCACGCGCCATTTCCACACGGTAGATCGCCCATACTGCACGTAGATTCATGGCCGTGGGCAGGTTCATGGCTCTCTTCTCACCAGGTTGACGAAGATCTCCTCGAGCGAACTGTTTTGCGTGTCGATGTCACGGAACTGGATGCCGCCCGCCTCGAGGTCGCGGATGAGCGAGGCGACGCCCGGCCGCTCGGCCTGGTTGTCGTAGGTGTAGGTCAGCTGCCCGCCATCGCCCGACAGCTCCAGCGCGTAGTGCGAGAACGCTTCCGGAATTGCGGGCAGCGGATTGCGCAGTTCAAGCACCAGCCGCTTGCGGCCGAGCTTGCGCATCAGTTCGGCCTTGTTCTCGACGAGGATGATCTCGCCGCGGTTGATGACGCCGACGCGGTCGGCCATCGCCTCGGCTTCCTCGATGTAATGCGTGGTTAGGATGATGGTGACGCCGTCCTCGCGCAGCCGGCGCACCATCGCCCACATGTCCTGGCGCAACTCGACATCGACCCCGGCGGTCGGCTCGTCGAGGAACAGGATCCGCGGCTCATGCGACAGCGCCTTGGCGATCATCAGCCGGCGCTTCATGCCGCCCGACAGGGTGATCGCCTTAGCGTCCTTCTTGTCCCACAGCGACAGGTCGCGCAGCACCTTCTCTACGAAGGCCGCGTTGGCCGGCCTGCCGAACAGGCCACGGCTGTAGTTGACCGTCGCCCAGACGCTCTCGAAGGCGTCGATGGTCAGCTCCTGCGGCACCAACCCTATCAGGCTGCGCGCGGCGCGATAATCCCTGTTGATGTCATGACCGTCGACTGTGACGGTGCCCGACGAGCGGTTGACGATGCCGCAAACGATCGAGATCAGGGTCGTCTTGCCGGCGCCGTTGGGCCCAAGCAGCGCAAATATCTCGCCACGCTGGATGTCGAGATTGACCTCCTTGAGCGCGGTGAAACCAGTAGCGTAGGTCTTGGAGACCCCGGAAATAGACAGGATGGAAGACATGGCTGAAAACGGCTGCTTGAAAGAGGTTCCCTGATATAGGCCGAATGTCGTCCCATGCAACTGCAAGTCAATGCCGTTGCTGACAGTTCTCGACAACGATTGCGGGCGTCGGGGCCGGGGACGCCGAGGCCATATCGGGGGCCCTGCGGCGTTCCGCCCTGCGTGACGCGACGCCGCTTTGACCGGGCACGGCTCGCGCCCTATTCTTCCAGGCATTCGTAGCAGCCGGAGCCCACCATGGACCCGCTCGTCCTGTCGCGCATGCAATTCGGCGCGAATATCTCGTTCCACATCCTGTTTCCGACGATCACCATTGCGCTTGGCTGGGTGCTGCTGTTCTTCAAGCTGCGCTACAACGCGACGAATGATTCCGCTTGGATGCGCGCCTATTTCACGTGGGTGAAGGTGTTCGCGCTGTCGTTCGCCATGGGCGTCGTGTCGGGCGTCACCATGAGCTTCCAGTTCGGCACCAACTGGCCGGGCTATATGAAAACGGTCGGCAACATCGCCGGACCGCTGCTGGCGTACGAAATCCTCACCGCTTTCTTCCTCGAAGCGGCCTTCCTCGGCATCATGCTGTTCGGCTTCCGCCGCGTCTCCAACCGCATCCACACGCTGGCGACGGTGCTGGTGGCGGGCGGCACCACCGTCTCGGCCTTCTGGATCATCGCGCTCAATTCCTGGATGCAGACACCGGCCGGCTTCGAGATCCGCGATGGCGTGGCGCATGCCGTCGACTGGTGGGCGATCCTCTTCAACCCATCGATGCCCTACCGGCTGACCCATATGCTGCTCGCCTCCGGGCTGACGGTATCATTCCTGATATCGGGCCTGTCGGCACTGCGCTATCTCAACGGCGACCGCTCGGAATCGATGTGGAAAGCGCTGCGCACCGGTGTCTTCACCGCGGCAATCCTGATCCCGATCCAGATCTTCGCCGGCGACCAGCATGGGTTGAACACGCTGGAGCACCAGCCGCAGAAGATCGCCGCCATGGAAGCCAACTGGAACACCGGCCCCAACGTGCCGCTGGTCCTTTTTGCGCTCCCCGACGAGGCGGCCCGCGAAAACAAATTCGAGATCGCCATTCCCGACGGCGCCAGCCTGGTGCTGCGGCACTCGACCAGCGGTGTGGTGCCGGGCCTCAACGACTATCCCGGAAACCATCCGCCGGTGTTTCCGGTGTTCTGGGGCTTTCGCATCATGGTCGGAACCGGCATCCTGATGCTCCTCGTCTCGTGGTCGGCCGCCTTTTTCCTCAAGCGTCGGCACAGCCTGCCGAAGCCGCTCGCTTTGCTGATGGTGCCGATGGCACTGTCGGGCTGGCTGGCGACGCTGGCCGGCTGGTACACCACCGAGATCGGCCGCCAGCCCTGGCTGGTGACCGGCGTGCTGAAAACCGCCGATGCGGTCGGCCCGGTGGCCGGCAGCCATGTCGCCCTGACGCTCGCCATCTACCTTGTCCTCTATGTGCTGTTGCTGATCGCTTTTCTCGGCGTGCTGGTGCACCTGGCGCTGAAGGCGGCGAAGGATGGCGATAATTCGCCGCTGCCGGGCGTGCTCAATGCGCCGATGTCGCAGCCGGCCGCGGGGGAGTGAGGAATGGTCCGCGCAGTGGACGAAAAGCCAACGATTTGGCTTTTCGAATGACGAACGCCCGCAGCCATAGCGAAGGACAGAAGCCGTAATGAGAAGGACGAGAGATCAATGACCTTCGACTGGCCAACCGCGCTCCCCCTCATCTTCGCTGGCCTGATGGGCCTCGCCATCCTGATCTACGTCATTCTCGACGGTTTCGATCTCGGCATCGGCATTCTGTTCGCCGCGGCGCAGGATGCCGAGCAGGACACGATGATCGCGGCGATCGGCCCGTTCTGGGATGCCAACGAAACCTGGCTGGTGCTGGCCGTCGGCCTGCTGCTGGTCGCGTTCCCGCAGGCGCATGGCGTCATCCTGACCGCGCTCTACATTCCTGTGTTCGTGCTTCTGGTCGGGCTGATCCTGCGCGGCGTCGCCTTCGATTTCCGCGCCAAGGTGCCGACCGAGCACAAGCACCGCTGGAACCGTATTTTCTTCCTGGGTTCCATTATCGCTTCGCTGGCGCAGGGCTATATGCTGGGCGTCTACGTGCTCGGCCTCGATGTCGGCTTCGGCGGCATGGCGTTTGGCGTGCTGGTGGCTTTCTGCCTGGCCGCGGCCTACGCGGCGATGGGCGCGGCCTGGGTGATCTACAAGACCGAGGGCGAGTTGCAGAAGAAGGCGGTGCGCTGGCTGCGCACGACGCTGGTGCTGACCGCGCTCGGCATGGTCGCCATCTCGCTGGCAACGCCCCTCGCCAGCCCGCGCATCTTCGACAAATGGTTCGTCTGGCCCTCGATGCTCTATCTGTCGCCGCTGCCGATCCTGTCGGCGCTGCTGTTTCTGTGGCTGTGGCGGCAGACATTCCACCTGCCGAAGCCCGACGACCGCCATTCGCTGACGCCGTTCCTGACGCTGGCCGCGATCTTCGCGCTCGGCTTTGCCGGGCTGGCCTGGTCGTTCTATCCTTTCGTGGTGCCCGATCGCCTGACCATCTGGCAAGCGGCCTCGGCACCGGAAAGTCTGGCCATCATCCTGGCCGGCACCGTGGTCGTGCTGCCGATCATCATCTTCTATTCCTTCTATGCCTACCGCGTGTTCGGCGGCAAGGCGACGGATTTGACGTATGATTGAGATGACGGGGGCGCGAGGCGCCCCCCCCTCTGGCCTGCCGGCCATCTCCCCCTCAAGGGCCCTCAAGGGGGGAGATTACGCGTTTAGTCGCCTTCGCCGATCTCTGACGTCGCAAGAATGTGCAGAGCGCCGGAGCCGCCAATCTCCCCCCTTGAGGGCAGGGGAATCGCACATGAGTACAAAGGGACTCTTGTGTGGTGTGCGGAAATCGATTCTGAAAGGACC